>NZ_JBPXRO010000013.1:0-155130 GCF_051842875.1 Neobacillus sp. C211 | reverse complement strand
CTGCCACTTCGTTTGAAGTGGCAGCTTTTTCTGATTCAGTTAGGAGAATATGGATTTAATGGCATCAATGAGCCAAATGAAAAATTGTTTAATTTTTTCTAAGAAACCTTGTCCTTCTTCTGATTGAAGAAATTTAGAAATACGATCTTTAGCTTTATTAAGTTGGTCGCTAACTTGGTTCCAATCAATGTTTAAATCTTTGAGCTTATTAAAAAAGTCCATTAATCGTTTCATTTCTTCATCAGTAAGTTTAACATTTAATTCATTTGCAGCTTGTTCAATAATATTTTGTAATTCTTCATCATTTTTTGGTTTATTCTTAGCAATTTCTTCTTTCACTTTCGCAATTAATGCAGCAGCGTTCTTATTACCAATGGATTCTCCTAGTTTAGCGGTTTCGACCATTTCCTGGTTTGCCGCTTGTTTTACTTCTTCAGGAATCGTTTTATCAGCTGATATTTCATAGGCTTTTATAATACCAGTAAGCGCGGCTGTTCCAGAAACCGTAACCGGGGATGTTATATAAATTTTTGCATCCTTAACACCCGCAGTGATAAGGGCATTGACATACATCTCGTCCGTAACCCAGTTAATATTTTTGGTTTCAACGGTAATCCCAGACCCCTTAGGTTGAATGGTAATAGCAGATGATGATATGGCCTTTGTGCCGATGAATGATTTTGATACGTATTTCCCTAAATATTGATGTTCCTCCTGATTCGATACAGTGACAATTTGTACATCATTTGGAGCACCCATTTCCGTTAAAAGAATATTTTTTTGCTCATTTGTTAAATTTTCACCTAATGTAACAATCATGTCCCCTTCAGCTATATCAGCAAAAGTGCGGACTGGATTGATAAGTAGCAAACTCAACAATAAGT
This sequence comes from Neobacillus sp. C211, assembly GCF_051842875.1. Classification (NCBI taxonomy): domain Bacteria; kingdom Bacillati; phylum Bacillota; class Bacilli; order Caryophanales; family Bacillaceae; genus Neobacillus; species Neobacillus sp. C211. The sequence goes on along the minus strand of NZ_JBPXRO010000013.1, from coordinate 154,246 downwards.
AAATAAGAATTTTCTTCATAGTTTCCTCCTCGTAACTCTAAAAGGTAGTAAAGAATTGGTGAGACTCATTTATTAATTAATATAACCGAATCCAATAATAATAACGTAAATATCCACGCGGAAGTTTCATAGATAGTTAATCTTAATAAAAAATGCAAATTTGTAAGCAGATATAAGCAGAATAGATTATTTTTGTAATTTAGTGTAGAATGGAAGTCATGTACAACATCTTCAAAACTTATTTTGGAGGAAGCTTTTTCATGAAGAGAACTAACTGGGTTTTATTTAGTATTCTTATTGGCTTGTCCGTTCTATGGGGAATTATTTATTGGATTTTTATTGGACCTAGACACTAAGAATAATTTTATTGATGATTGACCATTTATTATGTATCATGGTGATTAATGAAACATAATATCTGCGACTACATATAATGAATAATGTTTAATATTGATTTTCTTGGTAAAAATATACTATTGTTAAACCAAATATTTTATCGGTTTATTTAATATAATGAGGGATCTAAATGTTAATTCGTTATAAAAGAACATTCGAAAAGATTGCAATGGGTTTATTATCCTTTATGCCCAGCGAAAAAGACTTAAAAAAGCTCCAACAAACCATGAAGGAATATGAAACAGAAGAGCATTTGCAGCTTTTTCTTTGGAAAGAAGAAGATATAATAGGGCTTTTGGGTGTCTTGAACCACGATGATACCAATTCTATAGAAATCCTTCATATCTCCGTGAATCCTTCGCATCGTTTTCAGGGAATCGGTAAAAAAATGGTTAAAGCACTGAAAGAAATGTATGCAGAAAAAGAAATTACTGCAAATGAAAATACAGCAGCTTTTATCGAAAAATGTGATTTTTGCTAGATTACATTCAAAAAAGCAGCGAATAATAAATTTATTCGCTGCTTTTCCGCGTCTTTAATGACCGATTTCTTTCATCTATTATACTGGATCTGTCACGTAATTTATGACGGTGGACAAGGGAGTTATTGGTAAGATCACTTTCATTTCCCCAAATAAACCCCTTTTGTTCACATGCTTTTTTCGCAAATTCTAATAAGTTGGGGTCACAAATGGGTAAGGAAATGCTTCTATATGATTCTCCTTTTTGCAATGCGGAAATCTGTCTATTTAACAAGTGGTAAAAATCCACTTTATTTATTCCGAGTTTTGTCAACGAATCCGATTGTAATTTAAGTATCATTATTGCTTTTCTTAATGTTCGTTCAGCACCGCTAAAATTACTTCGACGATGATGATAAGCAGATACTGACAATAAAATAAAACCAACCCAGACGGAATCCTTGTTTCTCGGATCGGTCTTTTTCCAGTAATCTTCAAGTAGTTCATGGCACTCGAAATAATCACGATCGCCATGAAAATGGGCTAAAAAATGTATATACTCGCTCGGGTACAAGCAATTCTCCCCCTTACAAAATGTTTAGTATAGTTTATCACAGTTAAATGGTTCCTTTAAAATATTAGAATTTTACTTTTCAATAAAAAAAGCCCGTCAATATTGACGGGCAAGTAGTTCTAACTAATATTGGTAGCCAGCCGGAGTGCACAGTAATATGTTTAATCCTGTACACTTCCAAATGTTTAATTAATAGACCCAGGAAGCACCAACGATAATTAACAAGATAAATAGAACTACAATTAACGCAAATCCGGATCCGAATCCGTCAGCCATATTCATTACCTCCTAAAAAATGTTTTGTTCTTTTCCTTGTCATCATATGTAGGATATTTGTCCATTGTTATGGGCAATCATCATGTTTTGATAATATTCCCTCGCCAAGTTGATTTTTCTATTGGATAACCTTATTTAATCCTCTATACTATTAATAGTCGAAGTGAATGATCAACGAACTTATTTTAAAGAATTTTGGTGAGTTATAATGCCATACCAGGTGAAAATTGATGCATTTGAAGGACCATTAGATTTGCTGCTCCATTTAATTAATGGTTTAGAAATTGATATATATGATATTCCGGTTGCCGAAATAACCGAGCAATACTTAATGTATATAAAGACAATGAATGAGCTCAAGCTCGATGTTGCAAGCGAGTTTTTAGTTATGGCCGCGACGTTGCTCGTAATTAAGAGTAAAATGCTTTTACCAAAGCATGAGGAAGTTCTCGATGTAGAGGATCCTGACTTGTTATTCGAAGAAGATCCAAGAGACGAACTTGTTGAGCGTCTAATAGAGTATCGAAAATATAAGGAAGCAGCCCATGACTTAAAATCCATGGAAGTGGAACGAGGGCTCATGTATACAAAGCCGCCAAGTGATCTATCTGAGTTTGCGAAAGAGAAACAGCCGGAAAAAGAAGAGTTAAATGTTTCTCTGTATGATATGCTGGCTGCACTTCAAAAATTAATGCGACGAAAGAAACTTCAGCGCCCAATGGCAACGAAGATTACTCGTCAGGAAATATCTATTGAAACCAGAATGACAGAAATTATGGTGGAACTTAAGCAACTTAAAGGACAAAAAAACTTTAATGAATTATTTCCCTATCCGGCTAAGGATCATATCGTCGTAACCTTTTTGGCCGTCTTGGAACTTATTAAACGAAAAGAGATTGACGCCCAGCAACAAGAGAACTTTGGAGATATTTATGTTAAAGCCGTAAAGGAAGGGGCAGAAATGATTGGAAATCATTAACTGGAACAGTATCCTAGAAAGCCTTTTGTTTGCTGCAGGGGATGAAGGGCTTTCACTGAAACAGCTAGCAGAGGTTCTAGAAGTGAATGAACTTAAGGCAAGTGAAATCATTGAGGATCTGAAAAAAGAATATGAGCGGGACAACAAAAGGGGAATTATGATGGTCCAGCTTGCTGGTACCTATCAACTTGCAACAAAGAAAGAAAATGCAACTTATCTAAAGAAACTTGTTGATTCCCCCCATACTTCCACATTGTCACAGGCAGCGCTAGAAACATTGGCCATCATTGCCTATAAACAGCCAATCACTCGAGCTGAAATTGAGGAAATTCGTGGTGTGAAAACAGAAAGACCGTTGCATACACTAATGGCAAAAGCGTTAATAAAAGAAGTTGGCCGTGCAGAAGGTACTGGAAGAGCCTACTTATATGGAACAACGAAAGAGTTTCTGGACTACTTTGGTCTGAAAAGTATTGAAGAACTACCCCAGCTTCCCGAAAAGGCAGAAGATGAATTTATTCAGGAAGAGGCAGATCTATTTTTTGAAAAATTTCAGGAGACGATTAATTCTTAATTTTCCAATACTTACTTAATTTTATGATAAAATAAATGTAGGTTAATTATTCAATTCTTTCACGACATGTTAAAAGGATTTTTACATGTGATATTGTCATTGGCCAAGGAGTGGGATTAATTTGTTAATTAAAGAGTGTAAAGGCTTTGAATTGGAAAAGGAACAATCAAATACTTCTGAGGACTTTTTTAACAGAAGCATCGTTACTTTTTCTGAAGATGGTGAGGAAAAAACGCTGCACGTTTTATATGTTAGGTATTTCGATGAATTCATCCATGAATTCACTCCGTACAAGCAAGACCCGATTATGGTTCAGGATAACAATGAGGTTTCGTTTAAAGATATCGTAGCGCTTGTATGTCTCTTGAAAAATCCTGGCCTGCGCAGCCGAAAACGACTTTATATTAATTCAAAGCAGGAATTTGCTTCTTATTTTCAAGATGTCAATTATAATAAATTACCTGAAATTTTTCTTTCTCTTAACCAAAAGAAAGAATATGAACTTCGTTCTCCGCTAGAGTTCATTATGCAGCCAAAATAAGCAATGTTTACGAAGTAAAAATTTAGGGGGTTAACAATGGGTAATACATTGGTAAAAACACAATTAAATGATGTAAAGAATTTTTTAGGGAAGTCAATTTTAACATTAGAGGATTTTTTAAATGAAGCAACGATTTCGCAATTAAACTTGGAAAATGAAGAAGATCGTAATTATAATAAATTGATCTTTGCAAATTTACGGAAATTAATTGTTTATAGTGAAGAAAGTTTAGATGCGTGCTCCGTAATTTTGCAAGGAAGTCCTTTTCAAAAAGCAGCAGCAGAAAAAACTCTTTATAAAATTTATCATCAATGTATTGAAGAGTTTTTTTCACCGAAGAATGATGCCTGGTTCGAAGACAGCAGGTCAGCTTACACGGGAAGAAACTCTATCAAGTTTTATCGAAACATTTCTGACAGTATTGTACAGTTGGTCAAAAGTTTAGAAGGTGAGTTTCAAAGGATTAGGGAAGAACTTGAGTATTATGAAACAGATTATCGAACAAAAATGATCCAATCAAAATAAGAATATCATTGAAAGGGCGGTCCTATTATTAGGGCGGCCTTTTATCATGTTCTTTTTTTGCTCTCACCCTCATACCATCTAGGTAGGCTACTTATAAAGCATCTTATTGTCGGGAAGAAGGGATAGAATGGATCGTTTTAGTCGTTATGTAAACGAACTGTTTGAGTGGAATGAGCAAATGAAACAGTTTCTTCAATCAGAAAAGGAGGGAGGAAATTCTGATTTATGGGAACATCTTGATAATTTCACTGAATTAATTGAAAACACAGGCAGACAATTATCAAATGAAGAGCTACTAACCCTTCAAGCGAAGGCTGAGAATATCCATGAGCAAATGGAAAATTATTTTAAAAGAAAACAAGAAGGCGGAGTCATTTGGGTGGCAGAAAAAGTTGTACCCGCTGGGGGCCACACACTCCCTGACCTTCCCTACCCATATAATGCGCTGGAACCATATATTTCAGAGGAAATCATGAAGCTTCATCACGATAAGCATCACCGAGCATATGTTGATGGATTAAATAAAGCAGAAATTAATCTTAAAAAAGCAAGGGAAACTAACGATTTTTCATTAATTAAACATTGGTCACGAGAGCTTGCCTTTCATGGGTCTGGACATTATCTTCATACAATTTTTTGGAAAAACATGAGCCCCAATGGGGGGGATCATCCAAAAGGACTGTTAAAAGGTGAAATTGAGAAATACTTTGGAAGTTTTGCTGCGTTTAAAAAGCAATTTTCTGAAGCGGCTAAGCAAGTAGAAGGAGTAGGCTGGGCCATATTAGTTTGGTCTCCACGAGCAAGGCATTTAGAGATACTGCAATCTGAACGACATATGCTATTGACCCAGTGGGATACCATACCACTATTAGTATTAGATGTTTGGGAGCATGCTTATTATCTTCAGTATAAAAACAAAAGACCGGATTATGTCGACAATTGGTGGAACTTAGTCAATTGGCATGATGTAGAAATGCGGTTTGAAAAATCAGCGGACATCAAATGGCCAGCATTTTAGGGTATTAAAAAATCAATAAGCAGACGGCAAATTGTCGTCTGCTTTTGTTTTTCTTCTGCAAATTGTCATAACAAGCCTCGTCCTGCATAAACTTGTACAAGAAAAATGAAATGCAGAAGTGCCTTCCTTGGCACTGAAGCTAGATAACTTTACAAGGGGACGAGGTTAATCTAATGAGAATGATTTGGAAGCTAGTTATGTTTTCCCTCATAGTCTCAATATTCATTGCTAACATTCCTCAAAAGGTGGATGCTTCAGTTTCCGTAAGTGCAGCAAGTGCGGTTTTGATAGAGCAGAAATCAGGTCGTATCCTTTATGAGAAAGACGCCTACACAAAAAGAAGAATCGCAAGTATAACGAAAATAATGACTGCGAAACTAGCAATCGAATCGGGGAAAATGAATCAATATGTAAAAGTTAGCGAACAAGCGACTCGTGCAGAAGGATCGTCAGTCTATTTAAAGCCAGGCGAAAAAATTAAGCTTAAGGACCTAGTATATGGGTTGATGCTAAGGTCAGGAAATGACACGGCTGTAGCAATCGCCGAGTATGTTGGGGGAAGTGTAGAGGGATTTTCCTATTTAATGAATCTAAAGGCAAAGGAAATCGGGATGTTAAATACCCATTTTGCCAATCCACATGGACTTGATGACCGTGAGGACCATTACTCAACAGCCTATGACATGGCCGTGTTAATGCGCTATGCCATGCAAGATAAAACTTTTAAGAAAATCTCTGGTACAAAGGTATATAGAGCACCAAACCCCACAGAAGATTGGGACCGTGTCTGGAAAAATAAAAACCGCTTGCTAACAAAGTATAAATATACAACAGGTGGGAAAACAGGTTATACCAAACGAGCCAAAAGGACATTGGTAACATCTGCAACAAAAGGAGATATGAGCCTAATTGCAGTAACCTTGAACGGACCAGACGATTGGAATGACCATATTTCCATGTATGAGAGTGGATTTAAAGGGTTTGATATGGCTGAAGTATTACCTGAGGGTAAAATTAAGGATGTAAAAAATAAGTATTATAAGAATCATTTATACGTAAAGAAAACAATTGTTTATCCTGTAACGAAAGAGGAAATGGACTTATTTTCTATTAAATATAAGTTGAATAAGCCTGTCAAAAAATTTGAAAATGACAAGAAGAATGAAGAAATTGTTGGAAAGGCAGAAGTTTACTTAGATGGTAGAGTTGTTCAAGAAACTCCGATTTACTATCAGAATGTGCCCGAGCAGAAAAAAGGGTTGTTGGATTTTGTAAAGGAAATTTTTCTGATCTTTATTGGTGTAAAGTCCAATGGTTAATTATATCTGGGTGTTTATGACTGTTGTTGGATTTATTTTCGCGCTAATCAATGGGACGATGGCTGAAGTGAATAAAGCAATATTTGATGGGGCGAAAGAAGCGGTGACCCTTTGTATTGGACTTATCAGCGTTCTCGTCTTTTGGCTTGGAATGATGCGGATCGCGGAGGAGTCCGGCCTTTTAGAACGTCTATCTAAACTGTTTCGACCGCTTGTCAAACGATTATTTCCTGACGTACCTGTAAGCCATCCTGCAATGGGCTATATTTTATCAAATATGATTTCTAATATGTTCGGTTTGGGAAATGCAGCCACTCCTCTTGGTATTAAAGCGATGGAAGAACTAAAAAAGTTAAATGGGGGAAAGGATTCAGCGAGCAGATCCATGGTTACCTTTTTAGCAATTAATACTGCAAGTATTACCATTATTCCAACAACTGTCATTGCGATTAGAATGAATTATCATTCTGCATCTCCTACTGAGATAGTCGTTCCAACGATTATAGCAACCATTATCTCTGCGTTAGGTGCAATCTTAATTGACCGTTATTTCTATTATCGCAGAAGCAGAAAAGGATGAAAAAACATGGAGATGATATCGGTTATTTCGTTAACATTTATCCCCTTACTAATTGGGTTTATTCTATTATATGGTACCTTCAAACGCGTCCCAACCTATGAAAGTTTTGTTGAAGGTGGAAAAGAGGGCATTAAGATTGCCTTTTCGATTATCCCCTTCCTTGTTGGTATGCTTGTGGCCATTTCAATTTTTCGAGCGTCAGGTGCATTAGACGCTTTAATGAATTGGATTCGACCGATGATGAAATCAATTGGAGTACCCGCGGAAATAGTGCCATTATTGATTATCAGGCCTATTTCTGGAAATGCTGCACTGGGAATGACAAGTGATTTAATTGGCGTTTATGGGCCAGACTCATTTATTGGCCGCCTGGCTTCTGTTTTGCAAGGGAGTACAGACACAACCTTTTATGTTTTAACTGTCTATTTCGGCGCAGTTGGTATAAAAAAAATGGGGGATGCCCTAAAAGTGGGCCTACTTGCCGACGTAGTCGGAATTATCGCTGCAATTATAGTAGTATCGATGTTTTTTGGAACAAAATAATATAAAATGAATGAGCATGTTCAATTTGAACATGCTATTTTAATATTTTTCTGTAATAATACCCGTGACTTTGAAAAGTGAAGAAATTATGTCATAATTCATTAGGATAGGTTTCTGTGTTCGTTACCCTAGTAATAAGGAAATTACTATTTCTGAAAAGGAAACCAATGGCTCTATGGAGCCATCTTATTTTTTATACAGATAAATTCGAGGTGGAATGAATGGAAAGATTGCAAAAAGTAATTGCTCGAGCGGGCATTGCTTCAAGAAGGAAATCTGAGGATTTAATTAAAGAAGGGCGTGTAAAAGTTAACGGAAAGGTTGTTACAGAGCTTGGTCTGAAGGTATCTTCATCTGATAAGGTAGAGGTAAATGAAATACAGATTGAGAAAGAAGAACCTGTTTATTTCCTTTTATATAAACCAAGAGGAGTTATTTCAAGTGTGAACGACGAGAAGGGCAGAAAGGTAGTGACGGATTTCTTTCCGCATTTAAAAGAAAGGATTTATCCCGTTGGCCGCCTTGATTATGATACATCAGGATTATTAGTGTTAACGAATGATGGAGAATTTGCTAATTTACTCATGCATCCGAAAAGTGAAATAGACAAAGTTTATGTTGCAAAAATAAAAGGCATTCCCTCAAAGGAAAATCTAAGGAAGCTTGAAAAGGGAATCCGTCTAGAAGATGGAAAAACAGCTCCAGCTAGAGTGAAATTGCTTTCAGCAGATAATAAAAAACAATCGGCCATTGTTGAAATAACCATCCATGAAGGTAGAAATCGTCAAGTTAGAAGGATGTTTGAAGCAATTGGTCATGATGTATTGAAATTAAAGCGTGAACGATATGCCTTCTTAACACTAAATGGTTTAAAAACGGGCGATGCAAGAGAGCTAACCCCGCATGAAGTAAAGCAGCTAAGGGCACTGGGGTTAGGCTCAACCAAAAAAAATTCATAAAACCGTCACAAATGCTATTCTTCATTTACACGGTATTTGTGTTGTAAAATGCTATAATTAGACAAACTGTGTCATGTGATTTACTGGAGGGGAATTAATTGAAAAAGCGGCGATTAGTTGTAAGAACTATCATACTACTTTTACTAGGGGCTGCCGTTGTTTATACGCTATATGCTAATTTTACACAAGATAATAAACAAAAAGTGGCGGTTGATAGCTTAGCTCCTGATTTTGCATTAGTTGATATGCAAGGAAATAAACATCGGCTTTCAGATTATCGCGGCCAAGGGGTTTTCTTAAATTTCTGGGGAACATGGTGCCCGCCTTGTAAAAAGGAAATGCCGTATATTAATAATCAGTATCATCAGTATAAGGACAAAGGGGTACAAGTTTTAACAGTAGATATTCAAGAATCTAAACTTGCAGTTAATCAATTTGCTGACCGTCTTAAGCTGGATTTTCCGATTATGATTGATACAGATAAGGAAGTAATGAATACTTATGGAATTGATCCGCTGCCAGCTACATTTTTGATTGATAAGAATGGCAAGGTCGTTAAATATTACACGGGTGAGTTAACAGAAGAGAAAATCAGGGAATTTATGGAGAAAATAAAACCTTAGGTTGTTGGGAGTTTTTTCAATGAAAGATGTTAAATGTGAATGCGGGCATGTAAATCCACATGGAACTGTTTTATGTGAGGCATGCGGAAAAGTGCTGGATGAGAATATTAACCCTGCAGAACTTCTCGATATGCGCTATGAAGGAAGTGCAAGACGTTCACAAACATATAATAAAACATTTATTGATAAAATATGGAACTTTTTTTCATCAGTAAAGGTTGGCGTTTGGCTGATTATTATTACCTTAATTGCTTCATCACTTGGTACGATTTTGCCGCAGGAAATGTATATAGACTTGCCTGCAGATGTTTATTACGAGCAAGAATATGGTTGGGTTGGTAAATTATATTACCAATTAGGTTTTAATAATTTATATGGTTCCTGGTGGTATTTATTATTAATTGCGATGATCGGTATATCCTTGGTCATTTGTAGTCTCGATCGTGTGGTGCCATTATATAAGGCCCTTAAGGCCCAAAGGGTTACAAGACACGAAGGTTTTTTAAAACGTCAGCGCATTTTTGGTGTGAACGAAAGTGCAGATGAAAATGATCTTACGATAATTAAGAAGCATTTAAAGGCAAGACGTTACCATGTCCGCGAAGAAAATGGAGATATCTTAGCTGAAAAAGGGCGTTTTTCTCGCTGGGGTCCGTATGTAAACCATGTTGGATTAATTATTTTCTTACTCGGCGGGATGCTTCGTTTTATACCTGGAATGTATGTAAATGAGAACCTTTGGGTCAGAGAGGGAGAAACAGCTCTTGTTCCTGAGACAGAGGGACAGTTCTATCTCCAAAATAACAAATTCATTTTAGAACACTATGATAAAAATAAAGACAAAACATTTGAAAAGGCTATAAGTCAGGCTGGGGATGTTGTGAAAAATTATCAATCGAATGTTGTTCTTTATAAGCGTGTTGGAAATAATCTACCTGGCGAGAAACCAAAGCTCAAGAAAGTAACAGAATATAAGGTAAGAGTTAATCTCCCTCTCACCTTTGAAGGTTATTCTGTCTTCCAAGCTTCATTCCGAAATGAACTCAATACGATGTCATTTTCATTAACAAATAAAAATACGAAAAAAGCCATAAACGATCTTAAAATTGATCTTACAGATCCGAAGATGAAGTATGATCTTGGTAATGGGTATTCTGTTGAAATTCTAAACTACTTTCCAGATTTCGAATTTGCAGAAAATGGGGAGCCAACAACAAAATCACGTGTTCCAAACAACCCTGCCTTTGTCTTCCGGATGGTATCCCCTGAAAAGCCAAAAGGGGAAACAAGTTTCGTTGCCATCAAGCAAACCATCGAGCCATTTGGGGCTAATCAATATAAAATGGCATTTAAAGGAATCGAAACAAAGAATGTTTCAGGATTTATTGTTCGGAAGGATTCAACATTATGGGCGATTATATTAGGTGGAATCATATTTATGATTGGCGTCATACAAGGAGCCTATTGGAACCACCGTCGAATTTGGATTCAAAACAAAAATGGACAAATTTGGGTTGCAGCTCATACAAACAAAAATTGGTATGGACTAAAAAAAGAAATTGAAACAGTTTTGACAGATACGAAACTTGAAATGCCAGAAGATCAAGTTCAAAGGGAAGATACTGATAAACCTAAGGATAAGGAGAGTGTCTAGTTGGCAACAATAAGTAGTAATTTATTATTTATTTCTTTTATAATATATTTAGTTGCAACCCTATTTTTCGGAGGGTCTATTAAATCAAAGAAGCAATCGAATGGAAAGGAAGGAACCAACAGATGGGGGAAGATTGCTGTACTGTTAACAATTGTTGGTTTTGTTTCGCAATTGGGTTACTTTATCACTAGATGGATAGCTGCGGGGCACGCTCCAGTTAGTAACATGTTTGAGTTCACAACATTCTTCGGAATGGCGCTTGTAGGTGCTTTTATTGTCATTTATTTTATTTATCGAACAACCTTACTAGGATTATTTACAATGCCTGTCGCCCTATTGGTTATCGCTTATGCTAGTATGTTTCCAAGGGATATTACGCCATTAATACCCGCATTACAAAGTTATTGGCTGCATATTCACGTAACTACTGCGGCGATTGGGGAAGCTATTCTAGCAATTAGCTTTGCGGCAGGGCTTATTTATCTCGTAAAGGCAATTGATCAAACAAAATCCAACAAACAAACCTTTTGGCTTGAAATAGTCATGTTTTCACTTGTTGCCGTACTTGGTTTCGTTGCCGTATCTTCACTATTTTCAGGGTTGGGTTACCATGAGAAATTTAATTGGGTTGATAAACATGATAACCAGGCTATTGTTGAATATACGATGCCTGCCATTTCTGGTCCTCATGAAGGAGACTTATTAACAAAAGACGGATTTAAGCCTTTGTTCGAGGTACCAGCTTTTATTAATGCCAAAAAATTAAATACAGTCATTTGGTCATTAATGGCCGGACTCGTTATTTATGGCCTAATTAGATTGATATTACGAAAACGAATTGCTGCAGCACTAAAACCGCTTGTTAAAAACATTAAACTAGACTTTGTTGATGAAATTAGCTATCGCTCTGTATTAATCGGTTTTCCAGTGTTTACTCTAGGTGCACTCATTTTTGCGATGATTTGGGCGCAAATGGCTTGGTCACGATTTTGGGGATGGGACCCAAAAGAAGTTTGGGCCTTAATCACATGGTTATTCTATGCAGCATTTTTACATCTTCGTCTATCCAAAGGGTGGCATGGCGAAAAATCTGCATGGTTAGCAGTAATCGGCTTTGTAATAATTATGTTTAACCTTGTTGCAGTCAATCTCGTTATTGCTGGCTTACATTCCTATGCGGGGTGAACATTCACAATTAGGACTTGGGTAAATTATTATAGCCTTCACTTATAAAAAGTGAAGGCTTTTTATAAAATTTTTAAGTGTTGTTAGCGTTGTCAAATTATTGACACTTTTTATAGGAGTAATTATCACGAAAATATAGCATAAAACAATAGCGTTTTGTAAAATAAACTCCATGGGGGGATTAATAGTGGAAAAAGACGTGAAAATTTTAGTTGTAGATGATGAGGAAAGGATTCGCCGTTTATTAAAAATGTATTTAGAGCGTGAAGACTATACAATTGATGAAGCAGAAGATGGAACCGAGGCATTAGCAAAAGCGTTTGCTAATGACTATGATGTCATTCTTCTTGACCTAATGATGCCAGGGAAAGACGGAATTGAAGTTTGTCGTGAATTAAGAGAAAAGAAGGCAACACCGGTAATCATGCTTACTGCTAAAGGGGAAGAAATTAATCGCGTCCAAGGCTTTGAAGTGGGCACTGATGACTATATAGTCAAACCATTTAGTCCAAGGGAAGTAGTCCTGCGTGTCAAGGCCTTGTTAAGAAGGTCTTCACAAACAAGTTACCTGCAAACGGAAACGACAACGAAAGACGTCATTGTATTCCCACACTTAACCATTGATAATGATGCACATAGGGTAGCAGCAGATGGTAAAGAAGTAAGTTTAACGCCAAAAGAATATGAATTGCTCTATTTCTTAGCGAAGGCACCAGATAAGGTTTTTGACCGTGAGCAGTTACTAAAAGAAGTTTGGCATTATGAATTTTTTGGCGATCTACGTACAGTTGATACGCACGTAAAGCGTCTCCGTGAAAAATTAAACAAGGTTTCTGAACAAGCTGCAAGAATGATTGTTACAGTTTGGGGCGTAGGCTATAAATTTGAGGTTATTAATGAATGACATTATTAAGAAGTGTTGTAGGAAAGCTATGGTTAACGATCCTTTTATTAGTATCTTTTGTGCTATTCATCTTAACAATCATGCTTCTCGAATTTTTCCAAAACTACAATACTCTTGAGATGAAAAAGGATTTGACCAATACAGCTGAGAAAATTGCGAATGTTTTAGAAAAACATCCTAATGAAAAATTACCACTTGGATTAGAGATATCTTGGGAAATTATTGATAATGTCAACAATGTAGTAATTGTTAAAAATGAGAGTGAAGTCTATTACTCTCCAAACACGAATCTTTCAAATAGGTTATCCTTTACGGATATTAAAAATGACCCGAAATTATCACAAGTATTAAAAAAAGATAGGACTGTTGAAAAGATTTCCACGCTTTCCTTTAAGGAAGATAAAAAGGATGCTAAGTATTCAATTATTGGTGTACCTTTGCATTTGCCCGGGGAAGAAAAAAGTGCCGTTTTTATTTATCAATCATTAGAAGTAATGCAAGAAACAACCCATGAAACAACTAAATTTATTTTACTTGTTGCGGGTGTAGCTATTATCCTTACAACTATTTTTGCCTTCTTTTTGTCCACAAGAATTGCAGCTCCCTTAAGAAAGATGAGAGAAGCAGCCTTTGAAGTGGCCAGAGGGAAATTCGATACAAAAGTACCCATCCTTACACATGATGAAATTGGGGAACTAGCAACTGCATTTAATCAAATGGGAAGACAATTAAAATTCAATATGAGTGCACTTAGCCAAGAAAAAGAGCAATTATCGAGTATCCTAAGCAGTATGGCAGATGGTGTTATTACCTTTAATCGGGATGGGGCGATTCTAATCACCAATCCTCCAGCAGACCGCTTTCTTCAATATTGGTATTATGAAATGGGTGGAATTAGTACGGATTCCGAGGCCATTCCACCAGAGGTAATGGATCTATTTCAGAAAGCGGTCGATACTGAAACAGAACAAATGGGTGAAATTTCATTCCAAGGCAGACATTGGGTCATCCTAGTTAGTCCATTATATAGTAACCGTTTTATTCGCGGTGCAGTAGCCGTTCTGAGGGATATGACTGAGGAAAGACAGTTAGATAAAATGAGACAAGACTTTATTGCAAACGTTTCTCATGAGCTTAGAACGCCAATATCGATGTTGCAGGGCTATAGTGAGGCAATCGTTGATGATATTGCTGAATCCCAAGAAGAGAAAAAGGAAATGGCAAAGGTCATTTATGATGAATCCTTGCGTATGGGCCGGCTTGTCAATGAATTGCTAGATTTAGCCCGAATGGAAGCCGGACATCTTCAATTAACAATGGAGGAAACTAATATCTCTTCATTTATCAATCGAATTATCCACAAGTTCCAGGGATTAGCTAAAGAAAATGAAATTCAATTATTTGCAGAGATAGATAATGAAATCACCTCCATTTCCTTTGATCCTGATCGAATCGAACAGGTTCTCACAAATTTAATTGGTAATGCCATAAGACATACACCTAAAGGCGGTTCTGTTAAATTAAGTGTGACTTCAGAAGATAAGGGCGTAATGATTAGAGTTAAAGATTCTGGGTCGGGTATTCCTGAAGAAGATTTACCTTTTGTGTTTGAACGGTTTTATAAGGCTGATAAAGCTCGAACGAGAGGAAGAGCAGGAACAGGACTTGGACTAGCCATAGCTAAAAATATTATGGATGCACATCGAGGTCATATTTCTGTTCAGAGTAAACTCGGTCAAGGAACGACATTTTCCTTTTTAGTGCCTCGAAAATAGTAAAATGAACAAGTATTTTGCCGATTGTTCTTGATTCACGAGGAACAATAAAAATAGAAAGCTATGTGCTCATCCTTTAACAGGATGAGTTTTTTGTATCAATTTTTTGGGAAATGAATTCCAATTTATACCTTCCTTTTTGTCACAAAAAAGTCTATATTTATAAGGTGAAACTTTTTATACATATAAATCGACTAATATTATGAACGGGGAGGGGAATTGATGGACTCCGTTTTCGATGAACTTTACCAAAAATATCATCATGACGTTTTTCAATTTCTATTTTATATGGTCAGGAACAAAGAACATGCCGAGGATCTTGTCCAAGAAGTCTATATAAGAGTCTTTAAATCTTATCGCCGTTTTGAAGGGAAAAGCAGTGAGAAAACCTGGTTGTTTTCGATTGCAAGAAATGTAGCCATTGACTTCTTCCGAAAACAAAAGGGATGGAAAGAACGTTTACTCGAAAAATTTGATTGGTCCACCGATCAGCTGAAAGATGGATATCCTATACCAGAAGAAATCATGGTACTAAAGGAAGAAATCAGGTGGGTTTACAACTGTCTAGAATATTGCACAATGGATCAAAGAGCTGTTATTATTCTGCGATATATTCAAGATTTATCGATTGTTGAAACAGCCCAAGCATTAGGCTGGACAGAAAGCAAGGTGAAAACGACACAGCACCGTTCGTTAAAGGTATTGAAGAAACATATGGAAATGTCTTATCAGAAGGAGGGAGCGGCTAGTGAAAAAGTCAGAGTGGAGCGATAAGCAGCTCGAAGAACTATTAAGGCAAATGCCCAAAATACAAGATGATCGCAATCCTCGTGACATTTATCAGAATCTTTCTATAAAAAAGACAAAAATAAAACAATGGCTCCTGCCTGGCCTCGCTGCTGCATGTGCATTGCTCATTTTTTTCATCTTAGTTCCTAAATTAATGGTCGGAACCCAATACTCAGAGGATAAATCAAGTCAAAAAAATGCTTCATCTGGGCAGGAAATGCAAACAGCGGATGAAGATTCCACCAGTGCTTTGAAAAAAGAAGATGACAATTTAAAAGCAAAGACCTTTTCAGCAGCTGAGAATAATGAACTTTTGAAAACAGCAGTCTATGATGATGAAGTAGACAATGGAAGGGTCTTAACATATTGGATTCCAGATCCACAAGCGCAAATACTTGTTCCAGTTTCCACTATAGTAAATGATTCAAATGATAAATCATGGCTAACTATATTTAATGAAAACATGGTGAGTTTAAAGGAAGAAGAATGGGGTTTAAGCGAATTTTATCCACTTAATGCTACGCTGAGGCTTGATAATAAAAATAAAACTGTTTTGGTTGATGTGCCGTCAACCCATCAGTACGGCCAAGGATCAACAACAGAAACAAATTTTATGAATGTATTACAAAAAGATATTTCTTCGAACAGTAACATAAAAAAAATCCGATTTTCAACAAATGGTGAGCCTGGAATTGAACTAGGGAATCTTGGCAGGAAAGAGGAAATTGAAGTCGTCCAAAAGAAGAATCATGCCTTCTTTTTTTATTTTTCCAAAGATAGTGAAATCCCCTACTTAGTTCCATCAATAGAGACGTATACTGATATTAATAGGGCCTTGGAGGCAATGAAGAATGATCAGCCCTTATTAGGGTTAAAAAGTTCACTTTTTCCAGCTCTGCCGATTAAGGATGTATCCATTAAAGAAAAAACTTTACTTGTTACAATAGATGAAAATTCGAGTCTACGAGAAGACCAAGTTACGATTAACGCTTATGAGTCCTTGTTATTAACAGCTAAAGAATTTGGTTTAGAAAAGGTCATTATAAAAAATTCGCCTATAAAAAAAATCGGAACATTTGACCTATCAAAGGAAAACAAAGTCCCGCGTGCTCCAAACCTACAGACGCTTCAATAATTATTTTTCAATCAACCCTAGTGGTTGATTTTTTTTATCATGAATAAAATAACTATAATCTCCAAATTATAACAAGTATGTCTAATCGCTCCTCCACCAAGGTATATGTTCTAAAGGTGAAACAACTAACATATGGTGTGGAGGAGGAAAAGAACTAAGGAGGTTGAATGAAGAAAATGCGAGACTACATAAAAAGGGTTCTTATTGCCCTAATTATGGCGCTATGTGTCAGTTTGTTATTTTTAGGTGGAATACATTCCGAAGCAAGTATGAAGGATGAGAAAGAGATAAAGGATGGGTGGATATGGCCTGCAGACGGTATTATTTCTGATACATATGGAACGAGAATGGGTAAACATAAGGGAATTGATATTGCTGGAAAATTGAACACCCCTGTTCTTGCCGTCGATGATGGTCAAGTAGTTAAATCCTATTATTCGAATACATACGGAAATGTAGTATTTATAAAACATCCAAGTCATTTTGTTACGGTCTATGCCCATTTAAACAAGCGAACTGTATTAGAAGGTCAAAGTATTAAGCAGGGAACCGTAATAGGGAAAATGGGGAGAACGGGACAAGCTACTGGGACCCATCTTCATTTTGAAACCCACCAGCATGAGTGGAGATATGATAAGAAATATGCATTGGATCCAGAAAAGTTCTTAGGAAAAGCGGACACAGGCGAGAATGTACAGGGTGGAATAGCTGGAATCAATGACGATGTATTAGAAGCAAGCTCCCATGTAAAACTTCAAAAGGAAGACAAAACAGAGAAAGGAAAAAAGCAATATATCGTCAAACAAGGCGACACATTGTACTCCATTTCGAGGAAAAGAAATATGACGGTAACACGTATTAAACAGCTTAACCATCTGTCCTCGGATCTTATTAAACCTAAGCAAGTATTAAATGTGAATTGAGATAATAAACAACCCGTGGACTCAAGTGTCTGCGGCTTTTTTTGTAGAATCAACTTTAAAAGTTACAAATGCGTTAAAACGTAAACCATTTACTTAACAAAAAATGCAGAAAGCAGTATAATTATAATTGTAATTAAATATCGATCTATCTTCGGGGCAGGGTGAAATTCCCGATCGGCGGTATTTGAGTGAAACTCGTAAGCCCGCGAGCCGTTTTGGCAGGATTTGGTGTGATTCCAAAGCCGACAGTATAGTCTGGATGGGAGAAGATGGAGGTTCTGCAGACGTTCAAAAAATTAATGTTTAATGAACGTTTATTAAGCGTGCCTTTGTAAACTCCCTCAAGTATATTTTCTTGAGGGAGTTTTTATTTACTTAGGTCTCGACTGTTTGCTGAACCTCTCTTCCTAAACGCGATGGATCAAAAAAGGAGAGAGGAAGATGAAGAAGATGAAGAAACAGAGGAAAATGAATGTAAGGGCTTATGTGTCAATTGGAATGTTGAGCAGTATTTCATTTCTGTTAATGCTAATACAATTTCCATTGCCTTTATTCCCAAATTTCTTGTTTGTCGATTTCAGCGACATCCCAGCATTAATTGCCACATTGATTTTTGGACCAATTGCAGGAATATTAGTTGAGTTTTTTAAAAATGTCCTTAATTATATTCAGACAGGAAGTTTTACAGGAATTCCTGTTGGCCATATAGCCAATTTTGCTGCTGGCATTGTGTTTATCCTGCCAACATATTTCGTATATAATAGACTCAAAACTAGAAAAGGTATGACATTAGCGTTAATCGCCGGGACAGCTATAATGGCGGTAATGATGAGTTTGTTAAATTACTTCTTCATTTTACCGGCTTATACTGCTCTTATGGGATTCCCTGATATGCGTAATCTGGTAGTCCCTGCTATCTTACCTTTTAACTTAATAAAAGGTGTTATGATGTCATCCATCTTTATGCTTCTGTTCATTCGGATGCAGGCATGGATTAATAAGAACACAACAATTAAAAGCGTCTAATAAATAAAAACAACAGGATGGACTCATTCCTCCTGTTGTTTTTTTGTAAAAAATTAAAACCTCTCACCTTAAAAAGGAGAGAGGTAGTAGCTTAACATTTGTTTTACCTAAATATTATTCAAATTTAGTTGGATTACCATCAAAAGCTTCATCAGCTACCTTAATGGAATCAGTAGGACAGCCTTCAAAAGCATCCATCATATCATCGATTAATACATCTGGAATTTCAACAATTCCTTCATTATCATCAAGAGTTACAAATGCAATGCCTTCATCATCATAATCATAAATATCTGGTGCTGCTGCGCCGCAAGCCCCACATGCAATGCAAGTTTCCTTATCCACAATTGTGTACTTTGCCATGAAAAAAACCTCCCAGTAATATAAACAAAATTCTTCTTACACATTTTCCATTATCAAATTGAAAACGGATAACTCATATCTATTGTAAAACTGTATCGATAACTTTTCAATAGAAAAATACCCATATACCTGTAGATTATATAGTTGAATTTCTAATTCTTCCACATTTTTGGGCAACAATCTACATTATTTCATGGTAGAATAAAGAAGAAAAATGGAAATTTTGTCGATAATGTACGAAAAACGGCGGGGGACTTAGTATGATGCAACTTGAATCCATTATTCTTTATAGTGTCAAACAATTAAACAGGGAACGGACAATTTACTCCGTCTATCACCTGTTGAATGGAAAAAAATCATCACAAACTATCCAAGACGCCCACCTATTTTCATTAAAAAAATTTTTTGGGATTTATGAGCAATTAACAAGGGACTCCTTTGATGAAATACATCAATCAATGGTAGAAAAAAATTGGTTAATAAATATAGGGGAACAACGATACGATGTAACGACCTCTGGAATGACACTTCTAGAAAACAAACCATTGCCCAAATATATAAATGGCTGGACCTTTCATCAAATATCCTCTCTATTTTGGGAAAGATTGTCCCTACTAATTCAGGTAGTATCCAATCTTGCTTTTAGGGAATCAAGATATATACCCATTCAAAAAAACAAAGACGTCCATAGCTGGTTAAAAGCTGCTCTAAAGGATATCACCGTACCTAGGATGGAGATGGGGACTGCTGTCTATTCAGAGTTAAATGAATGTTTTAATACAGTGAAAGACATGGACCCATCACTTTTAGTCTTTCGGTTAACTGGTTTTCAGCAGATTGGATTAACCCCTCTTCAAGTAGCAAAAAAGCTGAAGTTAGATTTTCATGATTATCAGATTGGTTTTACTAATACCCTTCATTACTTGATTCAAAAAATAATGGAAGACGGTAATCAGTTTAAAATTTTACCTTATCTTATCCATGATCTAATGCAAGATGATGAATTAACCCTTTCCTCAAGGAAAACACAGGCATTATTATTACAAGGATATAGCCTTGATATGATTGCGAATCTTAGACACTTAAAGTTAAGTACAATAGAGGATCATCTTGTTGAATTAGCCTTAAATGTAAAGGATTTTTCCATTGATACATACGTCGATAGTGAGTTACAAAATAAGATTTTGGAAGTTTCGCGGCAAAAAGTAACCAAACAGCTAAAAGTGATAAAAGAAAAAGTAGGTGCTGCTACTTATTTTCAAATAAGGTTAGTTTTAGCGAAATATGGTGATAGATAATGGAATTAGAAAAGGTTTTAAAAAAACATTTTGGTTATCAAACGTTTAAGACTGGACAAAAAGAGGTAATCACCTCCATTCTTGCTGGGCAGCATACACTGGCAATGCTCCCAACTGGAACAGGAAAATCCCTGTGTTACCAACTTCCTGGGATTATTTTAGATGGGCACATTTTAATTATTTCTCCTCTTCTATCATTAATGCAGGATCAAGTGGAACAATTTAAAAGATTTGGTGAAAAAAGAGTCATTGCTTTAAACTCCTTTCTATCGGGAGAGGAAAGAAATAGGGCCCTTCATCATTTAAGTCAATATAAATTTATCTTCATATCACCTGAAATGTTGAGAGTTCCCTTTATCCTTCGTAAACTTCAAGAGCTTACGATTGCATTGTTTGTTGTAGATGAAGCCCATTGTATTTCCCAATGGGGCTTTGATTTTCGCCCGGATTATTCAAAACTAGGTGAGATTCGAAAGAAATTCGGTAATCCACTAACGCTTGCACTGACAGCGACAGCTACAATAAAGGTACGACAGGACATTGTTGCTTCACTTGATTTAGAGGAAATAGTAAAAATAGAATCGACCATCGACCGACCCAATATCGGCTTTTATGTAAAAGAACTATTTGATTACCGCGATAAACAAGCCAGTGTCCTCGAGTTTGTTGCCAAATTGAAAAAACCGGGAATTATTTATTTTTCAAGTAAAAAAGCTGCTGAACAGATGGCGACATTACTAACAGAAAAAGGTATCTGTCAGTCAATGGCCTATCATGGCGGATTGGATCAAAATACAAGAATACTGATTCAACAACAGTTTATCTATGGGCAATTAGATGTAATATGTGCTACGAGTGCTTTTGGCATGGGTATTAATAAAGAAAATATCCGTTTTATTATTCACTATCACATGCCAATGCAAATAGAATCTTTTCTACAGGAAATCGGAAGGGCAGGTCGTGATGGCGAACCGAGTATTGCCATCCTTTTATATTCGCCAGGGGATGAACAGCTTCCAATCCAGCTTGCAGAGAATGAATTGCCATCTGAACAGCAAATAGACTGGTTGTTTAAAAAGGTAGAACATGACCATCTTCTGAAGGATGGAAAGATTAATCTAAATACGAAACTAATGGAGCTTGGCGGTTTTACCGAGATTCAATGGAGGATTGTTGAGGACTTTGTAAATAATTCATTTCTAGAAATGGCTAGCCTTGAAAAATTACAATGCACTATTAATGATTTTGTTAAGGAAAGATTATCCATTAAGAAAAATAATATTTATTGCATGAAAAAATGGATTGAAACCAATTCTTGCAGACGTGAATATATTTTACATTATTTTGATGAAATATTATCTAACAAGCTAAATCCATGCTGCGACATTTGCGGGCTTCAAATAAATGATTATCAAAATATTAATTCTAATCATTTTCCTTCAGTAAAAACAAATGAAAAAAACTGGAACGACTATCTTGCTAAAATTCTAATCAATTGTGAGTTGAGGGAATGAAAAAAAAGTATTTTGAATTAATTAATGAATTAACAGATAAAGATTTGCTTTTTCACCTGTACATGACACAGGGAATTCTCTGTGTGATCTCATTGATATTAGGTTTTATATTTTTTGACCATTTCTCCTATTTAAATAATATTTCTTTGAATGACTTTCATATTATATCAATCGGACTCACTGCCGGTATTACAGTGGTAATGGTCGATATACTTTTAATGAAATCGCTGCCCTCGTCCTTTTATGATGATGGCGGTTTGAATGAAAGAATATTTAAAAATAGAAATTTGTTTCACATCCTTATCATTGCCCTTTTAGTAGCTTTTAGTGAAGAATTATTGTTTAGAGGGATCATTCAGACAAAAGTAGGCCTAATTTTAGCAAGTATTATTTTTGCAATCATCCACTATCGATACCTTTTTAATTGGTTTTTGTTTGTAAATATTGTTATATTAAGCTTTTTTATTGGTTTAATATTTCTGTGGACAGACAATTTAGCAGTCACAATTGTTATGCATTTTGTCATTGATTTTTTATTAGGAGTATATATAAAATTTAAACGACCAATCAGAGAAGATGAACAGGGAGGAGTAGCTCCATGAATAATGAAGAACCATTCAGGGACCAAGCGGAAAGATTAAAACAGCGAATAGAAAAAATTAATGAAAAAGTCGAAGACATGGAAGTTTTGCCGCCACGGGAGCAGATACATCGCCCAAAGAAGAAAAAAACAAAATGGAAGCTAAAATATCCACTTATTCGTCTATTAGTTTTGTTCTTTATCCTCCTGCCTATAATCATATTTAGTGTAATCTCTTACAGTAACGGTGCTAAAAAAATAAATGGTGTTGAAAAACTATCAGTTGAATCAGTAGGGTATGAAACGATTAATTTGGAAAATTCTAAAGATGACGAGGAAACACTAGAAAATCCTGATGAATCGAAGGAAGCAATTTCTGAAGCTAATGATTCAGAAGAAACTAGCCAAGAACCTAACGCCGGAGTAGAACAATCTGAAACGGCTGTGGATACATCTGTTCAACCCGAGAGTACAAATGAAAACAAAACGGATTCTCAGGTATCAGATATTAATAGTGAAAAAGAAAAAGAATCAGAAACTAGCGTAGTATCGACGGAACCAGAAGCTAGTAAAATCATTTCTCATACGGTTAAACCAAATGAAAACCTTTATAGGATTGCAATGACGTATTATCAGTCCCCAAAGGGAATGGAAATTATTATGGAGGCAAACCATCTAACGAGTAACCAACTAAATGCAGGGCAGGTTTTGAAAATACCAATAAACAATTAACCGATCCAAAAGTGATCGGTTTTTTTTTTATAGAAAAACATAATAGAAGGGACAAGTTCATATGTATATATAGAGAAATGGAGGGTGATAAATATGGATTCTCCAATCCAATTACTTGAAAATACTGATCAGGCAACCAAGCAGGCTCTTGAAAATGTAAGAAAACGAAAAGGAAAATTTGACCGTTTTAAAAAGCGGCATATTCTTTCAATTTGGGCCACAATTATTTTAGCAGCTAGTTTCTTAATCTATTTGTATATCACAGTTGCCAGTATTTATTCCTATTCCTTTGCTGCAATGTTTTCTGCGTTTGTAAATGACTCCAATAATTTAACATTGTTGGTTTTTTGTGTCGGAATGTACGGTACAATGAATTTACTGAAAGAAAAAAAAGACAAAGCAGAAAAGGAATATCATGAATTAAGATGTGAAATTGTCGACCGCAGTAAGGATTATTGGAAAAAAGAAGAAGAATGGAAATCACGTCACATTGTTTTTGAAATGATGAAAACAAAATATGACATAAACTTATATCATGAAAAAAAATAAGAAGCAGACTAACTGCTTCTTATTTGATTAGAAAATCGTCTTTTTACCCTGTTGGTCTTTTAAAATTTCTACTGCTTCCCGGAAACGTTGCGAATGAATGATTTCCCGTTCACGTAAGAAGCGCAGACTATCATTGATATCAGGATCATCACTTATATTAATCAACCACTGGTAGGTAGCCCTTGCCTTTTCTTCTGCTGCAATATCTTCATATAAATCTGCAATTGGGTCACCCTTAGCGGTTATATAAGTTGCTGTAAATGGAACTCCTGCGGCATTATGGTAGTATAATGCACTATCATGGTCAGCATAATGTGCTCCCAATCCAGCTGCTTTCATTTGCTCAGGCGTGGCGTCTTTCGTTAATTTGTAGACCATTGTAGCAATCATTTCGAGGTGAGCGAACTCTTCTGTACCGATATCTGTTAGAAGGCCAATTACCTTATCTGGAATCGTGTATCGTTGGTTTAAGTATCGGAGTGCAGCAGCAAGTTCGCCGTCGGCACCCCCATATTGCTCAATTAAATATTTTGCTAAGGTTGGATTACAAGTACTGACTCGAACAGGGTATTGTAATTTTTTCTCATAAACCCACATTGAGCTCTTCCCTCCCTTTAATTAAACTTGCCACGGCCATGGGGTATCTTTCCAGTTCCATGGATATCCGGAGTAGCTATTTCCAAATTGAAGCAATGGACCAAATTGGCTTTCAAATGCCTTTTTGATACGTTTTCGTTCTTTTGCGTAATGATTGAATTGATTGATTGCCTCTAGGTCATCAGGATGGGTATCTAAATATAATGTGAGTTCTACTAAAACAAAGTCAACCGTTTGAAGCTGCTCCATTATTTGATAATATTCGGCAGGGACCTGTTTCATGTTGGCAGGCCCCCTTTTGCTTTCTCCAAGGAATTGTACCAAGGATCATAGAAGTCCTTCCAGAGCGTGCCAGCTCTCAATGCTTCTTGCGGTGAAAATTGTGGAAGATTAGGTGGTTGAAAGCCCATATATAAATGTGGCGGGGTAGAGTAAGTTTTTTCAGGAATTGGCTTGCAAGGGTCAAACGGACTCGCATAAGGATGATAGGTTTTAAAGTGTGTATTCATTTTAGCCCTCCCTTTATTCAACATCATTTAATAATATGAATTTTTCGTTTTACTATGACATTTATCTTAATAAATGGGATTTATCTAAGGATTATCGAAGTATAATAGATAATGCAGACAATCAATTTTGAGGTGAACTTTTGATGAAACTGATAAACTTGTCCGAAGAATTGTTATGAAGGTTGAAAAGAAGAACAATATGGACAAATTTACAAAGAGGCTGGAAGAACATGGGTTCAGAATTTTAAGTATCGAAGAGGACCAATAACTGAATTAGGTAATATTTTCAATCCTTCTCATACATTGTATGGGAGGGATTTTTATGTATAAAAAAGTATTGACGGATTTGGTTATTTTTCTAAGTGGATATCTGCTCATTAAATGGATTACGATTCCTCATCCATTTGTCCTTTCTGAGTTCTTTATAGGGCTTGTAATAAATCCATTAAAATTTTTTATAGCTTCAGTGGTTTTTTTTATTGGATTTCTCGTTACCGGAAAAGTTATTCGTGAGCTGTTACATAGGACAAGAAAAATGGGGCAGAAACGAGAAAAATTAGGTATGAATCTTTTCTTGGAATATCTCTTCCTTTTTTTTATTTTTTTCCTTCTTTTTAAAATGGGATGGGAGCAAACCCTTGTCTTTTTTAGTTTAAGTCTTTTTTATGGTATGATTTCCATTGAACATTAAGTTAAGAAATGGGGAAAAGGAAATATGGTTATTAGTTTAGTTGTCCTGTTTATTGGTGGTGTATGTCTTCTTATATATATGTTACGTGAAGCATTTTTAAATAAAGTAATAGAACATGAATTATCTTTTTCTGACTTTCCTAAATCTCTTGGCAGTGTTTCGATCTTTTTTATATCGGATATTCATAGGAGAAAGATATCTGATAAAATTATTAACCCTGTTAAGGGGAAGGCAAATATAGTTGTAATCGGTGGAGATTTAACAGAAAAAGGGGTTCCTTTTGAGAAGGTTAAAGCAAACTTGTTGAAACTAAAGCAAATTGGTCCTGTCTACTTTGTATGGGGAAACAATGATTATGAAGTAGATTATCATAAATTAGATGCCATCCTCCTGGAGTTAGGTATTAAAATATTAGATAACACCGCTGTGACTTTTGAATCAGCAGAGGGTGAAAAATTTTGTTTACTTGGTGTAGATGATTTAAAGCAAGACCGAGATCGTCTGGATTTAGCCTTACTAGATGCAGAAGAGAAAAGTTTTAAAATTCTAGCAAGCCATTATCCTGATATTACAAATAAGATTCTTACTGAACATGAAATTCGCTTAGTGTTATGTGGTCATACCCACGGGGGGCAAATTCATATTTTAGGATATAGTCCACATGAAAGAGGGAAAATAAAAAGATTAGATAATACCATTCTTCTTATTAGTAATGGTTATGGTACCACTACCCTCCCTTTAAGGTTGGGGGCACCTGCTGAATGTCACTTGATTACACTAAAGTGGAATTCTGATATGGAAGGATAAATATAGACAATTCACCAACAGGACCCCAGGGCATACACTGAAAACAAGAGTTATGTCACGGCAGGGGGCAAAATCATGCGCTTAGAACGCTTAACGGCCAATAAAATAAAAATTTTTCTAACCTCTGATGATTTATTTGACAGGGGACTCTCCAAAGAAGATATTTGGAAAGACTCCATAAAATGGAATCAGCTTTTTCATGATTTGGTGGAAGAGGCAAGTGAGGAATTTGACGTTGATATCCAAGGTTCTGTGGCGGTAGAGGTGTTCTCCCTCCAGGCTCAAGGGATGATATTGATCATAACCGTTGATGAAGCAATTGAAGATGAGGAAATTCTATATGATGGATTTATTGAAATGCAAGTAAGGATGGAAGGTTTTGAGGACCTATTGTATGAGTTTAATGATTTTGAGGATATAATTGGTCTTTCAAAAAGACTGTCCACTGTCAATATTTTTGGTGGAAGCCTATATGCAATGCATAACCGCTATTATTTAGTAATGAATAATTTAGAAACTGAAAATAATATTAAGGCAGCTTGTGTTTTATCTGAATTTGGTAATGCTTCTATTCTAAGTCCGTACGTTTTAGCTGAGTATGGGAAACGAATAATCGAAAATAATGCGGTGGAAACTATTCTTCAATATTTCAAGTAATTTAGCTTCTTTTTAAGAAAGTAAGTTAGAAGAGGGCAACCACCGCCCTTTCAATCATTAAAAGCTTTTAAGATATAATTTGTAGCCATTGCAATTTTTAGAAATCCTTTAAAAATGCAATTGGCAACGTTTACATAATGGTTCAGGTAGTTGTTATTTCCTCTTGCATAAATCAATTAAAGGTGTATACTTGTGTCTGAAAGCTGACAACATTCGTAGCATTTTTTTAGGGAGGATTACAAATGGTAGCCGATAAAGATAATGAAAAGACTAATCAAGAGGAAAAGCATGATGTGTTGAAATCGACACAAACCGTTATACATAAAGCCCTTGAAAAGTTAGGTTATCCTGAAGAGGTATATGAGCTCTTAAAAGAGCCATTACGTTTAATGACAGTTAAAATTCCAATTAGAATGGATGACGGTTCCATAAAAATATTTACTGGTTACCGTGCCCAGCATAATGATGCTGTGGGGCCAACAAAGGGTGGGATTCGTTTCCATCCAGGTGTGACAGAAACGGAAGTGAAAGCCCTTTCAATTTGGATGAGCTTAAAATGTGGAATTGTCGATCTTCCGTATGGCGGTGGTAAAGGCGGTATTGTCTGCGACCCTCGTGATATGTCCTTTAGAGAGCTTGAAAGATTAAGCCGGGGATACGTAAGAGCAATTAGTCAAATTGTTGGACCAACTAAAGACATTCCAGCTCCTGATGTGTTTACCAATTCGCAAATCATGGCTTGGATGATGGATGAATATAGCCGAATTGATGAATTTAATTCACCAGGTTTTATTACAGGTAAACCACTGGTTCTTGGAGGGTCACATGGACGTGAGTCTGCAACGGCAAAAGGAGTAACAATCTGTATCCAAGAGGCTGCTAAAAAGAAAGGTATTCAAATTGAGGGTGCAAGGGTTGTTATTCAAGGTTTTGGTAATGCTGGAAGCTTTTTATCTAAATTCATGCACGATGCAGGTGCAAAAGTAATTGGAATTTCTGATGCATACGGAGCTTTGCATGATCCAAATGGTTTGGATATTGATTATCTATTGGATAGACGAGATAGCTTTGGAACGGTTACAAAATTATTTAATAACACGATAACAAATAAGGAATTGCTAGAACTTGAATGCGATATTCTTGTTCCTGCAGCAATAGAAAATCAAATTACTGAAGAAAACGCTCATAATATTCGTGCAAGCATTGTGGTAGAGGCGGCAAATGGTCCAACTACACTAGAGGCGACAGAGATTTTAACAGAACGAGGAATTCTCCTTGTTCCGGATGTATTAGCATCTGCCGGTGGTGTAACCGTTTCTTATTTCGAATGGGTTCAAAATAACCAAGGTTACTATTGGTCTGAGGAAGAAGTAGAAGAAAAACTGGAAAAGGTAATGATAAAATCCTTTAACAATATTTATGACACTGCCCAAACACGCCGTGTCGATATGCGACTTGCTGCATATATGGTTGGAGTTAGAAAAATGGCAGAAGCAAGCCGTTTTAGAGGCTGGATTTAAAACTTATCCATTGAAACATAGTGAAAAAACTCCTATCATAGACGATAGGAGTTTTTTGTTATTCTGTATGATTGTTTTAAGGGGTGTACTTATTATGCAAATAGAAGATATCATTATTGTTGGCGGTGGCCCATGTGGTTTAGCAGCGGCGATTGCAGTTCAGGATATAGGGAAAAAACCACTTATTATTGAAAAAGGAAATGTGGTGAATTCAATTTATCACTACCCTACACATCAAACATTTTTTAGTACAGCAGAAAAATTAGAAATTGGCGAAGTACCCTTTATTACAGAACATTATAAGCCTAAAAGAAATCAGGCGCTTGTTTATTATCGAGAAGTTGCCAAACGTAAACAGTTACGAATAAATGCGTTTGAAAAAGTTACCAGTGTATCAAAACAAGGTGATCTGTTTCATGTTTTTACCAATAAAAATACTTATTGTGCTCGCTATGTAATCATCGCAACCGGTTATTATGATCATCCCAATTATATGGAGGTACCTGGTGAAAATTTATCAAAGGTATTTCACTATTTTAAAGAAGCCCATCCCTATTATGATAAAGATGTTTGTGTGATTGGTGGGAAAAATTCTAGTGTTGACGCTGCAATAGAACTTGTGAAGGCTGGAGCGAGAGTGACCGTTTTATATCGTGGTGAAAAATACTCTCCAAGTATAAAGCCATGGATTCTTCCTGAATTTGAAGCGTTGGTCCGGGCGGGAACCATTTTGATGGAATTTAACGCTACCCTAAAAGAAATAACGGAAAATCAAGTTGTATATATAAAAGACCATAACGAAAATGTGATAAGCAATGATTTTGTTTTTGCAATGACAGGCTACCATCCAGATCATCAATTTTTACGGAACATGGGTGTAAAAATAGATGGGGAATCAGGGCGCCCCTTCTTTAATGCAGATACAATGGAGACAAATATTGAGGGGATATATATAGCAGGTGTAATTGCGGCAGGAAATAACGCAAATGAAATATTCATTGAAAATGGCAGGTTCCACGGTGGGGAAATTGCTTGCTCAATCCTAGAAAAAGATGCAAAAAGGGTGACAAAATGATGAAAAAAGTTGTCTTATTAACAACAGGTGGAACAATAGCAAGCAAGCCAAATAAAGATTCAGGAAAATTAGCCTCAGGTGCGTTAACTGGTGAAGAGCTCGCTAGTATGTGTAATTTGCCAAAGGACATTGATGTCGTTATTGAATCTGTTTTTCAAAAAGCAAGTATTCATATCACATTTGATGATTTAATTTTATTAAAAAACAAAATTGAGGACTATTTTAAGGATGAAGATGTTTCAGGCGTGGTTGTCACACATGGAACGGATACAATGGAAGAAACATCCTATTTTCTTGATTTAACAATAAAAGACCCAAGAACTGTTGTCGTTACAGGTTCCCAGCGCTCGCCAGAGGATTTAGGCAGCGATGTGTATATTAATTTGCGTCATGCCATTTATTGTGCTTGTTCTCATGATTTAAGGGATGCTGGCACCGTTGTTGTTTTTAATGAAAGAATATTTGCTGCAAGATATGTAAAAAAAGAACATGCATCCAATATCCAGGGTTTCAATGCATTTGGATTTGGCTATCTTGGCATTATTGATAACGATCAAGTTCATGTTTTTCAAAAACCAATTAAAAGAGAGTATTTTGAAATAGAATCATCTATTCCTCAAGTCGAAATCATTAAATGCTATATTGGAGCTGATGGGAAATTTATTAAGGCAGCTCGAGAGGCGGGGATTGCTGGAATTGTCCTAGAAGGAGTGGGACGTGGTCAGGTTGCCCCTAAAATGATGGAAGAAATTGAAAAAGCTATTGCAGCGGGAATTAAACTGGTTGTCACTACTAGCGCAGAAGAGGGTTCAGTATACACAACCTATGATTATGAAGGAAGTGCCTTTGATCTTTTTAATAAGGGAGTTATTCTAGGGAGTGACAACGACTCTAAAAAAGCAAGAATTAAATTGGCTGTTGCCCTTGCTAGCAATTTGAAGGAAATTAAATTTTAAGTTAACCAAAGGTCAAATGGTTGAAGTCAGCTTAATAAATGGAATGAATCTTTCATTTTCTTTATAGAGAATACATGATACGATTAAGAAAATGGATTGGAAAAGAGGTTCATCATGCTGGGAATATTATCCGCCGGAATTGCCCCCGGACTGGCCTTACTTAGTTATTTTTATTTAAAAGATGAATATGACTCAGAGCCAATATCCTTCGTTCTAAGGACATTTATGTACGGAGCTCTTCTTGTGTTTCCAATCATGTTTATCCAGCATGTACTTGAAACAGAACATATAATTAAATCTGATCTTTTCAATGCGTTTCTTAGCTCAGGTCTATTTGAAGAGTTTTTCAAATGGTTTATCCTCTTTTATGTTGTCTATCAGCATGTAGAGTTTGATGAACCCTTTGATGGAATTGTCTATGGAGTAGCTGTTTCACTTGGTTTTGCTACAATAGAGAATGTCTTCTATTTAATAGCTAATGGAATCGAACATGCGGTAACACGTGCATTATTACCTGTTTCAAGTCACGCTCTATTTGGTGTAATTATGGGCTTTTATATTGGAAAAGCAAAGTTTACAGAAGGGAATAAAGCTAAATGGGTTATATTTTCCCTTCTCTTACCATTTCTTCTGCACGGTGCATACGATTTTATCTTAATTTCCCAAGAAAATTGGCTCTTTATTATTTTTCCTTTTATGATTTTTCTTTGGTGGTTTGGACTTAGGAAAGTGAAAAAAGCTAAAATATTAAGTGCCAATCATATGAAAAAACAATATGCTGTCCAAAAAACCCTTCACTTGTAAAGGGTTTTTTTATTTATTCTCATTAAAATGGAATAAAAACACCATTTAAACAAAAAATAGGGTTACTGATAAAAGATTTACAATGGGGGTTAATATTCCATGATAAAGAAAAAAATCCTGCTAAAATTTTTCATACTAATCTTTCTTATATTTGGGACATCTTCTTTTATTGAGAGCAAGGAGGTCAGAGCTTTCTCTAATCAGATTATCCAAAAAGGTGCAGTTGGTGATGATGTCATTGAACTGCAATCCAGGCTCCAGTATATTGGATTTTACCATGGGGAGATTGATGGGGTATTCGGATGGAGTACGTATTGGGCGTTAAGAAATTTTCAATATGAATTTGGGCTGCCAATTGATGGATTGGCGGGGTGGCCAACAAAATTAAAACTAGCCAATGCAAGCAAATACAATGAACAGTTTGTAAAAAAACAAATAAACTCAGGTAACAAATTTACACATTACGGTGGGGTAGATGAAAGTAAACAAAGTGCCCCTAATCCAACAAACAAAGCACCAGCAAAACAAACACCCAAAAAAACAGCTCCACCAGAAAATACAGCTCAAAAAAACACAGCACCAAAAAATGGGACACCCAAAAAGCCAACAGCCGCTAACATACCAAATGGTTATTCACAAAATGATATCCAATTGATGGCTAATGCCGTTTATGGAGAATCAAGGGGAGAACCTTATACAGGTCAAGTTGCTGTTGCAGCTGTTATTCTCAATAGGGTGAATAGTTCAACATTTCCTAATACAGTTTCAGGAGTAATTTTTGAGCCTGGTGCTTTCACTGCTGTTGCTGATGGGCAAATTTGGCTAACACCAAATGAAAATGCTAAGAAAGCCGTAATAGATGCAATCAATGGTTGGGATCCAACTGGAGAGGCATTATACTATTTTAACCCAGATACTGCTACTAGCGGCTGGATATGGGGACGACCTCAAATAAAACAAATTGGGAAACATATTTTTTGCAAGTAGAGAGGTGAATAGAATTGATTAGAGGAATATTAATAGGTGTTCTCGCTGTAGGTGTCGCGGGAACAGCCTATTGGGGCTACCAAGAACATCAGGAAAAAAATGCAATATTAATAAATGCAGAAAATACTTATCAACGAGCATTCCATGATCTTTCCTATCAAGTGGATTTATTACACGATAAGATTGGAACAACCCTTGCAATGAATTCAAGGCAATCCTTGTCTCCATCGTTAATTGAGGTATGGAGGATTACTTCAGAAGCACATAGTGATGTAGGGCAACTGCCGTTAACATTACTACCTTTTAACAAGACGGAGGAATTCTTGGCCAAAATTGGAAACTTCAGCTATCGAACCGCTGTTAGAGATTTAGACAAGGAACCATTGTCAAAGGATGAATACAACACTTTAAAGGTACTTTATAAGCAGTCTGGTGATATTCAGGATGACCTTCGAAAAGTACAGCATATGGTACTCAAAAATAACCTTCGCTGGATGGATGTTGAACTTGCCCTGGCTTCTGGCAAGGAATCTACGGATAATACAATAATTGACGGCTTTAAATCTGTAGAAAAGACAGTGACAGGCTATGAAGAATCGGACTTGGGCCCAACTTTTGTAAATATGCAAAAAAAGGATGAAAATTTTAAAAAAATAAAAGGAAAAACGATTTCCAAGCAAGAAGCCATTAAGATCGCTAAAAAGTATATGAAAATTGATGGGAATTCCGAAGTGAAAGTTACTGAAAATGGAAAAGGTTCTGATTATGGTTTTTATAGTGTTTCCATAAAAAATAAGAAAACCGGTGATGAAGGCAGTATGGACATTACCAAAAAAGCGGGACATCCAATTTGGTTTATTAACCATCGAGATGTAAAAAAACAAGTTCTCAGTTTAAATGATGCTGATAATAAGGCGGCGACTTTTCTAAAAGAAACAGGTTTTAAAGATTTAGAGATATTTGAAAGCACACAATATGACAATATCGGTGTTTTCAATTTTGTTTCAAAAATAAATGGTATTAGAATTTACCCTGAATCGATTAAAGTTAAAGTTGCTTTGGACAATGGCGATATTATTGGTGTATCCGCTGAGGAGTATTTAAAATCTTTTCAGACAAGGAAAATAGAAAAGCCTGCTATTTCTGTAGAACAAGCCCGAGCAAAGGTGAATCCTAACTTTAAAGTAATGGAAGACCGGCAGGCAATTATAATAAATGACCTTAACAAAGAGGTGCTTTGTTATGAGTTCCTTGGGACAATCGATGATGATACCTATCGTATTTTTATTAATGCAAAAAGCGGTGTAGAAGAAGATGTTGAAAAAATGAAGAATGCTGAGACGGTATATGAAGACGTGATATAAGGAAGAGCAATTGCTTTTCCTTATATTTTTTTCAAATAACTCCAATAATAAATATATATTGATTTGAGGAGTGGATGTTATGAAAAGGGTAGAAAGTGTTTTAATTAAAGTTGTCATCATACAGTTTATTTTTCTATTTTTTGCACAGTTATTTTTTCATCAGTTGGATGTCTTTCCTCAAGTAAAACAATTGACAAAATACGAAGGGGTAAATGAAAATACATATACTGATATTCTTGAAACCTTCCAAGGAAAATGAGAAAGCAGGCCTGCCTGCTTTCTTTTGATTGAACATAATTATAATTGTCATTAAATTTCATTTTTATAGTCGTAAATAAAAGAGGCATTGACATATCTTGTGGTAAAATAAATAGTAGACAACATATGAGATAATCATGATGTCAAATAGGAGGATTTATGGAAAAAAAAATATCAATCGCAATAGACGGCCCTGCTGCAGCCGGTAAGAGTACAGTTGCAAAAATTGTAGCAGAAAAACTTTCTTATATATATATCGATACTGGTGCTATGTACCGGGCATTAACATATAAGGCAATAGTTAATCAGCTAAATATAGAAGATGAAGATTCATTATTAGAGACATTATTATCTACGGATATTAAATTGCAGCCTTCTGAGAGTGGACAATTAGTATATCTTGACGATCGGGATGTGACAGAAGAGATTCGTTTTGCTGAAGTAACTAATTCTACTTCATATGTTGCTAAACATCAGAAGGTCCGTGAAGAAATGGTCAGAAGACAACAAGCTTTTGCCTCTGAAGGCGGAGTTGTAATGGATGGTAGGGACATCGGGACACATGTATTGCCAGGTGCAGAGGTAAAGGTATTCTTACTTGCTAGTGTCGAGGAAAGAGCTGAGAGGCGTCATATTGAAAATGTCCAAAAAGGATTTCAATCCGACTTAGAAAAGTTGAAAGAAGAAATTGCTCGTAGAGATAAAATCGACTCAGAGAGAGAAATAGCACCACTGAAAAAAGCCGATGATGCAATTGAAATTGATACAACCTCTTTGACAATTCCTGATGTTGTTGAAAAAATAATGA
This sequence comes from Neobacillus sp. C211, assembly GCF_051842875.1. Lineage (NCBI taxonomy): Bacteria > Bacillati > Bacillota > Bacilli > Caryophanales > Bacillaceae > Neobacillus > Neobacillus sp. C211. Next base: position 119,419 of record NZ_JBPXRO010000013.1, on the reverse strand, counting down.
CGTTGGTGCACGAAAGGATTGGATAAGTGTGACGTTTTATGCGTTTGCAAGGTCAGTGGTATATGGAGTTTTTAAGCCATGGTACAGGATTGAAGCCATCGGACGTGAAGATTTCCCGAAAGAGGGTGGGGTTCTTCTTTGTTCTAATCATATCCATAATTTCGATCCTATGGTTGTAGGAATCATGGCACCACGCCCTATTCACTATATGGCAAAAGAAGAGATTTTTTCCGTTCCTGTTTTAGGTAATATTGTTAGGAAATGCAATGCATTTCCGGTTAAAAGGGGATTTAACGATCGTGAAGCACTTAGAAAAGGTTTAAAGATTCTAAAGGATGGTCATGTTTTCGGTCTTTTTCCAGAGGGAACAAGGAGTAAGAATGGGGAACTAGGAAAAGGACTTTCCGGGGCGGGATTTTTTGCTCTTAGATCAACAGCAGCAGTTGTACCTTGTGCTATTATTGGACCGTATAGAAGTTTCCGAAAATTAAAGGTCGTCTATGGACAACCCATTGACCTGGAAGAAATGAGAAAAGAGAAAGCTTCAGCAGAACAAGTTACTGAATTAATTATGTCAAAGATTGAAAAACTTAAAAAAGAACATCAATAGGTTCTGCTTGACAAAAAAGACTATTTGTAAGAAGTTTAATGGAAAGAGTTTTTTTTTGAAAATTCACTGCTTTTAGGTTTGTCTTATATATGTTGTATGCTGCGTGGCATCCACCAGTTCATATATAGAATTTTTAGGAGTAAATGGATTAAGGAGGAATACATATGTCGGAAGAATTAAATCAAGTAGAAGTGAGAAACTTTGAAATCGGGGATAAAGTGACAGGAAAAGTTACTAAAGTAGAAGAAAAGCAGGTGCTCGTAGATATCCAAGGCAGCAAAATTGATGGAATCATTCCAATCAGTGAACTTTCAAGCCTGCATATTGAAAAAGCATCAGATGCAGTCGCAGATGGTGATGAATTAGAATTAGAAGTTTTAAAAGTAGAGGAAGAAGCGATCATCCTTTCCAAAAGGAAAGTAGATGCAGAAAAAGCATGGGAGAGTTTAGAAAAACAATTCCAAAGTGGAGAAGTTTTTGAAGCTGAGGTTAAAGACGTCGTAAAAGGCGGCCTTGTTGTTGATCTCGGAGTTCGTGGTTTTGTACCAGCATCCCTCGTCGAAGCTCATTTTGTAGAAGATTTCAGCGATTACAAAGGCCGTATCCTAACCTTTAAAATTGTAGAACTTGATAAGGAAAAGAATCGATTAATTCTTTCTCATCGAGCTGTTGTAGAACAAGAAAAGGGTAAACAAAAACAAAATCGCCTAACTGCAGTTCAAGTTGGCCAAATTATTGATGGTACAGTTCAAAGAATCACTGATTTTGGGGCGTTCGTTGACATTGGCGGCATTGACGGTCTTGTTCATATTTCCCAATTATCTTATGAGCACATCGATAAGCCTTCTGATGTAGTTCATGAAGGACAACAAGTACAGGTTAAGGTATTGAGTGTTGATCGTGATAATGAAAGGATTTCTTTATCGATTAAAGAAACACTTCCTGGACCTTGGTCAAATATTTCCGAAAAAGCACCAAAAGGAACCGTCTTAAAAGGAAAAGTGAAAAGATTGGTTTCTTATGGTGCATTTGTCGAAGTATTTCCAGGTGTTGAAGGGCTCGTTCATATCTCTCAAATTGCCCATAAACACATCGGTACACCACATGAAGTATTGAAAGAGGGACAGGAAGTAGAAGTCAAAGTTCTTGAGGCAAATGAGTCAGATCAACGTTTATCCTTAAGCATTAAAGAACTTCTTGAAAAAGAGTATGAGGAAAACCATGACTATGAGCTTCCTGAAGAGTCAAAAGGCTTTCAGCTTGGAGAAGTTATTGGAGATAAATTAAAGAATCTAGGAAAATAATGGTGATTTAAGTGTCTAGATCTGAACGAAAATGGGACCACATTCGTTATGCCCTTGATAATAGGAAACATCATGCTTCAGCTTTCGATGATATAAAATTTATTCACCAGGGATTACCGAATATCGGTGTGTTCGATGTTGGATTAGACCATGAATTTGGCGGACTTTATTTAAGTTCGCCAATTTTTATCAATGCCATGACCGGTGGTGGTGGTGAAAAAACTTATCGTATCAATAAAGAGCTGGCAATAGTAGCTAAAAATACCGGTTTAACAATGGCCGTTGGGTCACAAATGGCTGCATTAAAAGATAAAACTCAAAAATACACCTATGAAATTGTCCGTAAAGAGAATCCCAAAGGTGTTATTATTGCAAATTTAGGGAGTGAAGCCTCACCAGACGACGCAAAAGCTGCTATCGAGATGGTTGAAGCAAATGCCCTGCAAATACACTTAAATGTAATTCAAGAATTAACTATGCCAGAGGGAGATCGGAATTTTTCTGGTGCACTTAAAAGAATTGAATCCATTGTTAAAGAGCTAACAGTCCCTGTTATTGTGAAAGAAGTTGGTTTCGGTATGGCAAAGGAAACTGTTCAATCACTTTCGTCAATTGGTGTTAAAGTGGTTGATGTGGGCGGCTCTGGGGGAACAAATTTTGCTGAAATTGAAAATAAGCGCAGGGAAAAATCTCTGTCTTTTTTTAATCAATGGGGAATCCCGACGGGTGTATCTATTCTTGAAGCAACGTCAGTTTCTAATCATCTATCCATCATTGGCTCGGGGGGATTTATGTCAGCGCATGATATTGCAAAAGGAATAGCGATTGGAGCAGATGCGGTTGGCATGGCAGGTTATTTCTTGAAAATTCTTGTTAAAGATGGAATAGAAACGTTACAGAAAGAAATCGAAATCCTTCATGAGGAATTAAAAATGATTATGACTGCTTTAGGTACAAAGACAGTTTCAGATTTAAAAAATGCACCACTAATAATATCTGGCGAAACCTATCATTGGTTAAATCAAAGAGGCATAGATACAAAACAATTTGCCCAGCGCACCAATAAATAAAAGCTCCCGCTTTCGCGAGAGCTCTTTTTTATTTATCATATTTTCCATCATTTAAATCTCTTGCTTCCTCAGGACTTGATAATTTTGTCGAGCCAGGATAATGTAATGCCTGATCACGATCTGACTCCACTCTTCTACTTTCGCGTAACTTTTGTTCTTGTCGGTCTTTTCCCATTCCTACACACCTCCTCTTAATAAGATGATTCACACAGGAAATATTATTCAAGGAAGTATGAAACTACATAAAGATTACCAATAATGAAAATAATAGGAGGTGTATGAGTTGGAAGGGTTACTCTTTTATTGGAGCTGTTGGGCCTTTTGGATTTACTTAACATTTATTTTAGAAAAACAAAACCCATTTCGAGTTAAACTTGCTGCTATCGTTTTAATTGCACTAATATTATCAAATATTCAATTTATGGTAGGTGAATTTGAAATACAAGCAAGTGGATTATTTATTTTAGGTATCTGTTATTTATTAATTAGCCAGGAAAAACGAGGAGGAATAATTTACTTTTTTATTTGTTCATTCATAATAACAATCGCATATGTAACCTTCCATTTATTTGAGATATTTGATCCAATTTGGATCGTTTTTAAGAAGGAATGGATGATGGGTATAGCATTGTGGTATTTAGCCATACTATTGCAAAAAACTTTAAAAGGGAGATTGATCATAATTTTTGCAGGTGGAATGCAGGGAGAGATTTTATATGCATATATATTAAATAAATTCCAATTTCCCTATTTGATTGGGGAATTTGCCTATTTAGATGTTTGTTCGTTAACGGCACTTTTGCTTGCAGGATGGAGTACATTGGAAAACGCTGGTACAATATTGCAAAATCATTTTCATTTCTTTGAAAAAGGAAAGCAAAAATCCTCGTAATTTAGAATCTTGTCAAGCTTCCCCATTGCGGGAAAGGAGTATCATTGATAATATAATATAGTTAGGCCCTTCTAGATGACAGAAGGGTTTCTTTACTTAATAAGAACTATAGGGAATTATCCCGCATTAACGGGAAGTAAGACCCCCACTGAAGGAAGTTTCACTCTATGCTAACATACTAAATTGTATTTGATTATAGAAAAGAAAGGATGGCGATTGTAATTGGTTAAACCTGTTATTGCCATTGTAGGACGGCCCAACGTAGGAAAATCAACTATTTTTAATCGAATTGTCGGTGAACGTATTTCCATTGTTGAGGACATTCCAGGAGTTACAAGAGATCGTATTTATAGTTCAGGTGAGTGGTTAACACATGACTTTAACGTGATTGATACTGGTGGTATAGATATTGGTGACGAACCTTTTTTAGAGCAAATCCGCCAACAAGCGGAAGTTGCGATTGATGAGGCTGATGTTATTATCTTCTTAACAAATGGACGAGAAGGGGTAACAGCAGCCGATGAAGAAGTGGCAAAAATATTATATAAGTCTAAAAAACCGATTGTATTAGCTGTAAATAAAATAGATAATCCTGAAATGCGTGAAGATATCTATGATTTTTATTCATTAGGGTTTGGTGAGCCTATTCCAATTTCAGGGGCACATGGACTAGGGTTAGGTGACTTATTGGATGAAGCAGCAAGACATTTTCCAAAAAACAAACCTATTGAATATGGTGAAGATGTAGTCAAATTTTCCTTAATTGGGCGGCCGAATGTAGGGAAATCCTCATTGGTAAATGCTATATTAGGCGAAGAACGTGTAATCGTAAGTGATATTGCCGGTACAACTCGTGATGCAGTCGATTCTCCATATACATTTAATGGGGGAAAATATGTCATAATTGATACAGCGGGAATTAGGAAAAAAGGTAAGGTATATGAGAGTACGGAAAAATATAGTGTCCTCCGTGCACTAAGGGCAATTGAACGTTCTGACGTTGTTCTTGTTGTCATTAACGCCGAAGAAGGAATCATTGAACAGGACAAAAAGATAGCTGGGTATGCACATGAAGCCGGCAGGGCTATCGTTATTGTTGTAAATAAGTGGGACGCTATTGAAAAAGATGAGAAGACCATGAAGGAACTTGAACACAAGATCAGGGAACATTTCTTATTTCTTAGTTATGCTCCAATTGTGTTTTTATCCGCAAAAACAAAAAAACGAATCCATACACTTCTGCCAATGATCAACACTGCTAGTGAAAACCACTCGATGAGGGTTGAAACAAGTGTCCTTAATGATGTCATCATGGACGCAGTAGCAATGAATCCGACCCCAACAGACAATGGCAGACGCTTAAAATTATATTATACAACCCAAGTGGCTGTTAAACCGCCGACCTTTGTTGTGTTTGTAAACGAACCTGAATTATTGCACTTTTCCTATGAACGCTTCCTAGAGAACAGAATTAGAGATGCTTTTGGATTTGAAGGAACTCCTATCAAAATTTTTGCAAGAGAAAGAAAATAAAAGATAAGGTGGGTGTGATTTAAATTGAATGCTACTAAAACTGCAATAGCTGTTATCGGAGCAGGAAGCTGGGGAACCGCATTGGCAATGGTCCTTGCAGACAATGGACATGAAGTCCGTCTTTGGAGCCATAACGAGGTTCAGGTGAAAGAAATTAATGAAGAGCACACAAATAAGAAATATTTGCCTGAGATCGTTCTTTCAGAATTAATTGTGGGGTATGCTTCATTAAGTGATACATTAGCGGGAGTGGATACAATTATATTAGCTGTTCCCACGAAAGCAATACGTGAGGTAATTGGAAAAATCCGTACCGTGCAAGCTGGTCCGATTTTGATCGCACACGTAAGTAAAGGAATCGAACCTGATTCATTAATGCGTATATCAGAAATAATAAGAGAAGAAATGCCCAAAGAATTGCTAAAAGGTGTCGTTGTTCTGTCTGGTCCTAGTCATGCTGAAGAAGTAAGCCTTCGTCACCCAACAACGGTAACCGTTACTTCAGAAAATATGGCTGCCGCAGAAAAAGTACAGGATTTATTCATCAACAACAATTTTCGAGTGTACACGAATTCAGATATCATCGGTGTTGAAATAGGTGGTGCATTAAAAAATATTATTGCACTTGGAGCGGGTATTACAGATGGGCTTGGTTATGGTGATAATGCAAAAGCAGCCTTAATGACACGAGGATTAGCTGAAATTGCTCGTCTAGGTACCAAAATGGGAGCCAATCCATTAACTTTTTCAGGCCTAGCAGGAATAGGTGATTTAATTGTTACATGTACAAGCGTCCATTCAAGGAACTGGAGAGCGGGAAACCTATTAGGTAAAGGGAAAACCCTTAATGAGGTTTTGGATAACATGGGGATGGTTGTAGAGGGTGTGAGAACCACCAAAGCGGCTTATCAGTTAGCGAAAAAGTATGATGTAAATATGCCAATAACCTTTGTGCTATATGATGTCTTATTTAACGGGAAGAACGCAATAGACGCTGTAGATGTATTAATGGCACGTGGAAAGACCCACGAAATGGAAGATTTGGTTAATGTTTTAGATGAAAGGAATATTGAAGACTAAAAAATGACCCAAATGTCATTAAGTGGGGGCGGGCAGTGTTACTGCTCATGAATATTTTTATTAATAAATAGGCGTTCTAAAGAGGCGCTTTGTGTCTAGATTGCATACAATGCAACGAAGCAACCTGGTAGTTTGACGCTGGAGTATGGGTTATTTAGTCTTTAAAGCTGAAGTAAAGAATTCGCCCCTCTTTACTTCGGTTTTTTTTTGGTGAGGAAGAGAACATGAAAAGAACATGAAAGTTTTTAGTTTAAAATTTTTCTAGAAAAGTTATCGCTTGTGATATAATTAATTTTCGAAAAAGGGGGAGTTTAGTGTGTCACCAGCAATGTTTAAAATGTGGGTGTCAATTGCTGGAATGGGGTTTATGTTCCTTGCGATTATGACAATTTATTTCAGCAGATATAAGTTAAAAGGAGTATTTCGAATTATTACTGCAATTATCGCTTACTTATTAATGATTGTTTCTGGCCTAACGCTTCTTATAGTTTTCTTAACATAATCAGGGTTAAATACATAAATAAAGTGGTGATCAAATGAAATGGAATGTGCTCGGTTGTTTTCTAGCTTTAACCGCTTTTTTACTGGCAGGATGCATGTATCCTCAAGAGGAATTAGCGAAGAATCAAATCCCTTATCGAGATCAAATTCAAGCTGTTCAAACCGCTGTGGATGCCTTTAGAGAGGAAAATAGCGGAATCCTTCCAATAAAAACAAAAGAAGCAGAAACGCCGATTTATCAGAAGTATCCAATTGAATTTAAAAAAATCACTCCAAAATATATCGCGGAGCCGCCAGGAAATGCTTATGAAAATGGGGGGGTCTTCCAATATGTACTCGTAGATGTGGAGACCAAGCCGACTGTAAAATTATTTGATTTAAGAATAACAGATGTGATACGAGATATTAAATTACGAATTAAAACAAAAGGGTATCCACCATATAAAAAGCAAATTGCTAAAAATGTTTTTTCCCTTGATTTTAAACAGCTAGGATATAAAAAAGATCCTTTCATTGTCAGTCCGTTTACTAATCAAAATTTAACATTTGTCATAACTGGTAGTGCAGAAGTATATGTAGATTATCGCCCGGATTTATACCAAGCAATGAAAAAAACGGACGAGAAGGTAAAATCAGGGGAGGATATTCGCTCAATTTTAGTGAATGATTCAATGTTTGTGCCTGCCTATTCCTTGCCATATACATGGGATTCTAAGACGAAAGAACCAGTATTTTTAGAAGAATAATGTGCTTATTCTTATATTTAGTCATAACCCTTTTCCTATGAAATATATTGTAGGAGAAGGGTTTTTTTTGCTAATGCCAAAGAAATAAATATATTGAAACCCTCCATTAAATCAAATGTTCAGACACTACAGATACAAGAGAACTTAGTGAATTTTTAATAAGGGGGTAAAAAAGTTTTCGAAAAGTGTCATAACATTATAGGACAACGTCATAAACATATACTGTCCAAAAATACCTAAAATGGATGTTTAATCCCACTTTACTCTATGATCGGGAGGGGATCACTTGGAAAAGGTTGATATTTTTAAAGATATTGCCGAAAGAACAGGCGGTGATATTTATTTAGGGGTAGTAGGAGCCGTACGGACTGGAAAATCTACATTTATTAAAAAATTTATGGAGCTGGTCGTGTTACCGAATATAAACAGTGAAGCTGAGAGGTCACGGGCACTGGATGAACTGCCTCAAAGCGCTGCAGGAAAAACAATTATGACAACTGAACCGAAATTCGTGCCTAATCAAGCAGCAACTGTTCATGTTGATGATGGATTAAATGTCAATATTAGGCTAGTTGATTGTGTTGGTTATACAGTGCCAGGTGCTAAAGGCTATGAGGATGAAAATGGACCAAGAATGATTACTACCCCATGGTATGAGGAACCAATTCCTTTCCATGAAGCTGCTGAAATTGGCACTAGGAAAGTCATTCAGGAGCATTCCACTATTGGTGTGGTTGTTACAACGGATGGGACAATAGGTGAGATTCCAAGAAGTAACTATATTGAGGCAGAAGAAAGAGTTATTAACGAACTGAAGGAAGTTGGCAAACCGTTCATCATGGTTGTTAACAGTGCTCAGCCCTACCATCCAAGCACTGAAACGCTAAGATCGAGTTTAGCAGAAAAATATGATATCCCGGTAATTGCCATGAGTGTCGAAAGTATGCGCGACAGTGATGTTCTGAATGTCCTCCGTGAAGCACTTTACGAGTTCCCTGTCCTTGAAGTCAATGTGAATTTGCCAAGCTGGGTTATGGTTCTAAGAGAAAACCATTGGCTTCGTGAAAGCTATCAAGATGCAGTAAAGGAAACTGTAAAAGATATCAAGAGATTAAGAGATGTTGATCGAGTTGTCCAACATTTTAGTGAGTTTGAATTTATTGAAAGAGCTGGATTAGCAGGAATTGAAATGGGCTCAGGGGTTGCTGAAATTGATTTAATTGCCCCAGATGAATTGTATGATGATATATTAAAAGAAATCGTTGGGGTAGAAATCCGCGGGAAAGATCATCTGCTCGAATTAATGCAGGATTTTGCCCATGCTAAAGCAGAGTATGATCACATTGCTGATGCCTTAAAAATGGTGAAACAAACGGGTTACGGAATTGCCTCACCAACACTTTCTGATATGAGTCTTGAAGAGCCGGAAATTATTCGTCAAGGTGCCCGGTTTGGCGTAAGGCTTCGTGCTGTAGCACCATCGATTCATATGATCAAAGTGGATGTGGAATCTGAATTCGCCCCAATTATTGGTACGGAAAAACAAAGTGAGGAGCTTGTAAGATACTTAATGCAGGATTTCGAAGATGACCCGTTATCCATTTGGAATTCAGACATCTTTGGCCGCAGCTTAAGCTCCATTGTTCGTGAGGGTATCCAAGCAAAGCTGAGCTTAATGCCAGAAAATGCAAGATATAAACTTAAAGAAACGTTAGAGAGAATTATCAACGAAGGCTCAGGCGGCTTAATTGCCATTATTCTATAGGCTCTGACTCCTAATCGGGGTCTTTTTTTTGTGGAAATGAGGGCGTCGTATTTTTGTTTTCACGGACATTAGTGGGAAAAATCTACCAAAATGGGCAAAATAAGTAGAATTTTGTTGAACAAAAGAAAAGATTACCATTATTTAATGAAATCTTCTTGATATGCTGAATTGATTATGATAATCTTTAAACTGAATTACGTTATAGTGTTTGAACCCTTATTTCATAAGGGTTTTCCTTGAAAAAATAGATTTGAGTTACCAATTTAGTTATTTAAGGTTACTTTGGTAATAAAACCGAGCTATGACGTATAGAAATCAGAAAAATTGTTTAGAAATGTAGATAAGTAATCTTATTTACGAATCTTGATAATTTCTTTGGGAGGAGGTGAATGGCATGAACAAGACAGAACTTATTAATGCAGTTGCTGAAGCAAGCGAGCTTTCAAAAAAGGACGCTACTAAAGCAGTTGATGCTGTTTTTGATGCGATTTTAGATGCTTTAAAAAATGGTGATAAAGTACAATTAATCGGTTTTGGAAACTTTGAAGTACGTGAGCGTGCAGCTCGTAAAGGTCGTAACCCTCAAACAGGTGAGGAAATCGAAATCGCTGCTAGCAAAGTTCCAGCTTTTAAACCAGGTAAAGCGCTTAAAGACGCAGTAAAATAATTACATAAATTTATTGCAAGAGGCGAATGCTTAAGTAAAAAGGTCATGGTAAAGTCCATGGCCTTTTTTCTACTTTTTTGCTTGAACTAAAAAGATTGTGCTAATATGTATTTGTCATATATACTTGACTGAACAATAGGGGGAATTTTAATATGTCACAAGTGAATCGTGCCCAAATTGAAGAAGCGGTACGTTTAATATTAGAAGCAATCGGTGAAGACCCAAACCGCGAAGGACTGCTTGATACACCTAAACGTGTAGCAAAAATGTATGAAGAAGTTTTTAGTGGATTAAATGAGGATCCAAAGAAGCATTTTGAAACCATCTTTAGTGAAGATCACGAAGAATTGGTATTGGTTAAAGATATCCCTTTTTATTCTATGTGTGAACACCATCTCGTTCCTTTCTTTGGTAAAGCACATGTAGCCTACATCCCGAAAAATGGTCGTGTAACTGGATTGAGTAAATTGGCAAGAGCTGTAGAAGCTGTAGCAAAAAGACCTCAACTCCAAGAACGGATTACTTCCACGATTGCTGATAGCATGATGGAAAAATTAGAACCGCACGGAGTGATGGTGGTTGTCGAAGCGGAACATATGTGTATGACCATGCGCGGTGTAAAAAAGCCAGGGTCTAAAACAGTAACCACTGCAGTCCGCGGTGTTCTTGCTGACGATGCTATTGCTCGGGCTGAAGTGCTATCTTTAATAAAATATTAGTCTAATTTACCTAAAGTATTTGAGGTGACCAAATGGAGAAACGCTATCCACAAAATGGTGAGTATGTAGTTATTAAAGCGATTGATGATGGTGTCAGTGTTATCGGCTTAACAAGGGGCACAGATACAAAATTTCATCATTCTGAGAAGCTGGATAAAGGAGAAGTGCTTATAGCTCAATTTACTGAGCATACTTCTGCTATAAAAATCAGGGGAAATGCGAAAATTCTTACTCACCTGGGTGAAGTAGAAAGTGAATTGAAAAAATAAGATAATCAGTTCGAATCACATTGTTTTCATCTTGTTTCATATGAGCGTAAATGATTATTTTGTGAATTTCTGCCTAAAGAAAACCTTTTATGATATAATGGTGTCTGCCTTGTTTTTAGAGAATGGTTAGGCTTTTCTTTATTAAACGGCATGAATTTTACTATGCAAATAGGAAATATGAATACATAAAGACATTACTTCGGGGAAGCAAGGGTGATTAAATTGCTGGACATTCGACAAAAATTCACAAATATTAGAGAGCAGGTCGAAAAAAGAGTTTGTGACACATACTTGCTTAATTATATTGAAATTCCGATTATTGACGAAGATAAACTGCTTCTTCTAATCTCAATAATGGATCGCCTCGAATTGTCATACAGTGATATGCAGAACTACGCCTTGTCAACAATGTTAATTCAAATTGCCCTTGATACCCATGAACATATTACAGATGCATCTGTAGAAGAAAAAAATCGTCAGTTAACCGTTCTAGCAGGCGATTATTTTAGTGGTTTATATTATAAGCTTCTAGCAGATTCGGAAGATATAATGATGATCAAGGCACTTTCTAGAGGGATTAAAGAAGTCAATGAAAATAAAATTTCTGTATATCAAATTGAAATTTTAGACATAGAAGAGCTAATGACAAGTATTGGGCTGATTGAAAGTTCCTTACTTGCCCATCTTTCCGAGTATTTTAAAGTGGATTTATGGAATGATTTTCTAAAAAACCTGCTTTTATTTAAACGTTTACTTCATGAAAAACGTCAATTTTTACAAACAGGAAGTTCGGTATTGTTCGAAGCCTTAAAATCAATTGTTTTCCCAATCAATAATAATAAGGCGAAAGAGTTGTCTAGGGAACAGCAAAATCACTTATTTCTGTGTTGCGACCATCATCTTGCAAGGTCAAAAGAAGTTATTGAAAAGGGATTAGAACAGTTGCCATACTTAAATGAATTACTTGAGAAAAGGGTTGTATCAATCTTAAGCCAATACCAGCCAAATGCAAAAACTTTTGTGGAAGAAGGGTAATAAAATCATGCAGGAATCGAAAGAACAGCGAGTTCACAATGTGTTTGAAAAGATATCTGATAACTACGATAAAATGAATTCTGTTATCAGTTTTCAACAGCACATCAAGTGGCGGAAAGACACGATGAAAAAAATGAATGTCCAGCCTGGTTCAAAAGCTCTCGATGTTTGCTGTGGTACTGCTGATTGGACAATAGCCTTAGCAGAAGCGGTTGGTCCAACAGGTGGAGTTACAGGCTTGGATTTTAGCCAAAATATGCTTAATGTGGGTATTGAAAAGGTTAAAGAGCTTGGGTTAAAACAGGTTGAGTTAGTACATGGAAACGCAATGGAACTCCCTTTTCCTGATAATAGTTTTGATTATGTAACGATTGGCTTTGGTTTAAGGAATGTCCCTGATTACCTGCAAGTTTTAAAAGAAATGCACCGTGTAGTAAAGCCAGGTGGAATAGCTGTCTGTCTAGAAACATCACAACCTACACTAATTGGCTATAAACAGCTCTATTATTTTTATTTTCGCTTTATTATGCCGATGTTTGGTAAATTGCTTGCAAAAAGCTATCGAGAATATGCTTGGCTTCATGAGTCAGCACGTAATTTTCCAGGGATGAGGGAGCTAGCTAAAATGTTTGAGCAAGCTGGCTTCAAAGAAGTGAAATACAAACCATATAGCGGCGGTGCTGCAGCTGTACATATTGGTAAAAAAAATTAATTTATTGAACTCGAAGACAGGATGAAAAGCTGGTGAATTCAAATGAAATTAAAAATGATGTATTCATTTTTGAATTCGGATATTAACTTGATTGAAAAAAAGTTAGAAGAGACTATAAAGGCAGATTCCCTTCTGCTTAGACAGGCTTCTATGCATACATTACAAGCCGGCGGGAAAAGAATTCGTCCTGTTTTTGTTTTGCTTGCAGGAAAATTTGGTAAATATGATATCCATGTGATGAAGGATGTTGCTGTTGCGCTTGAATTAATTCATATGGCATCACTTGTCCATGATGATGTGATAGACGATGCTGATCTTCGCCGTGGCCAGCCTACGGTGAAATCCAAATGGGATAACAAAATTGCTATGTATACCGGTGACTTTGTTTTTGCTCTTGCGATTGAATTGATGACTAATATCGAAAATCCCGAAGCCCATAAAATTTTAGCCAATACGATTGTTGAAGTGTCATTAGGTGAAATTCAACAAATTAAAGATAAATATCGCTTTAATCAAAATCTGCGAGATTATCTCCGCAGAATTAAGAGGAAAACTGCCCTGTTAATTGCAGTTAGCTGCCAATTAGGAGCTATAGCTGCAGAGGTGGAAGAAACCATCCATAAAAAACTTTATCGGTTCGGGTATTACGTCGGAATGTCTTATCAAATAATTGATGATATTTTAGACTTTACCTCAACTGAGAAGGAACTTGGGAAGCCTGCTGGAGGAGACCTAGTGCAGGGGAATGTTACTGCCCCAGCTCTTTACGCAATGGAAAATAACGAAATCCGTAATGAAATAGAAAAGGTCAATGAGGAAATGGATGCTCATGGAATAACAAAGATTATTTCGTTAATTAAGCAATCAGGAGCAATCGAAAAATCATTCGCACTAAGCGATCTTTACTTACAAAAAGCTTTAGCAGAATTAGAGGGGATACCTGCGAATAAAGCAAAAAAAACCCTAAACGATATTGCAAAGGTTATCGGGAAACGAAAATTCTAAATAACTTGTTAAATTTTCGAAAAAATGATAATATTTTTCATGGATTGTTTCTTAAATACAATCAATATACATAATAATTAATTTTTAGGAGTGGAATTCATGGAAAAAACATTTTTAATGGTAAAGCCCGATGGTGTACAGCGTAACTTAATTGGAGAAATCGTCGCACGTTTTGAAAGAAAGGGCTTTCAATTGGTTGGAGCAAAGTTAATGAGCATTCCCAATGAACTAGCTGAAGAACATTATGGTGAGCACAAGGAGCGTCCTTTCTTCGGTGAATTAGTAGATTTCATTACTTCTGGTCCTGTTTTTGCAATGGTCTGGCAAGGTGAAAATGTCATCGCTACTGCCCGCCAAATGATGGGTGCTACCAATCCTAAAGATGCTGCACCAGGTACTATTCGCGGTGATTTTGGTTTAACTGTTGGTAAAAATGTTATTCATGGCTCAGATTCACCTGTGAGTGCAGAGCGTGAAATTGGCTTGTTTTTTAAAGATTCTGGTGTTGTAGAATACAATAAACTAGTTAACGAATGGATATACTAATTAAATAAATTGAGGCACTTGTATAGCTATTATACAAGTGTCTTTTTATTTCTCTATATTAATTTAATCCTTATTTTCTGAATTGTTATACTATGTTTATTGGGCGCTATATGGTATATTGATAAAAAAATTCTTTAATGAGTTGAAGGGGGAAAGAGTATGGGAATGAGATACTTAACAGCAGGAGAATCCCATGGGCCGCAATTAACAACAATATTAGAAGGCCTCCCTGCTGGAATGCCATTATTATTAGAAGATATAAATGAGGAATTATCCAGGCGCCAAAAAGGATATGGCCGTGGAAGAAGAATGCAAATTGAAAAGGATACAGCCCAAATCGTTTCGGGAGTCCGTCACGGCTACACTCTTGGCTCTCCAATAGCATTAGTAGTTCAAAACAATGACTGGAAGCATTGGACGAAGATTATGGGGGCGGAGCCCCTAGACGAAGGCCAGGAGGATGAAGTTAAACGTAAAGTAACTCGTGCCCGTCCTGGTCATGCGGATTTAAATGGTGCGATTAAATATGGACATAGGGATATGAGAAATGTCCTTGAACGCTCTTCTGCCCGTGAGACAACTGTTAGAGTCGCTGCAGGTGCTGTTGCCAAGAAACTTTTATCATTGGTAGGAGTTGAACTAGTTTCACATGTCGTTGAAATAGGTGGAATAAAAGCTAATGCTGATAATTCTCTTTCTTTTGAGGCATTAAAGGACAAGACAGAAAATTCTCCTGTTCGATGTGCTGACTCTAATGTGGAAAAGGATATGATGGCTGCTATTGATGATGCGAAGAAAAATGGTGATTCAATCGGCGGAGTCGTGGAAGTGATTGCTAAGGGTATGCCAGCTGGAGTTGGGAGCTACGTTCACTATGATCGTAAATTGGATGGGAAATTAGCCGCTGCCATTATGAGTATAAATGCGTTTAAGGGTGTAGAAATTGGCATTGGTTTTGAGGCCGCTAGCAAACCAGGAAGCGAAGTCCATGATGAGATAGCTTGGGATCAAGAAAAAGGTTATTACCGCAAGACCAACAGACTGGGTGGCTTTGAAGGTGGAATGACGACTGGCATGCCAATTGTTGTCAGAGGAGTGATGAAACCAATCCCCACATTATATAAACCACTGATGAGCGTAGATATTGATACTAAGGAGCCATTTGCTGCGAGCGTAGAACGTTCAGACAGTTGTGCTGTACCTGCTGCTGCAGTGGTTGCAGAGAATGTTGTTGCATGGGAACTTGCAAACGCCCTGATTGAACAATTTTACAGCGACCGCTTTGATGCTTTTGCTACTGAAATAAAAAGGCAGAGAGAATATGCGAGGGAGTTTTAATGGAAACCATTCAAATCCAAACAGCGTCAAAAAACTATAATGTCTTTGTGGGGGAAGGTGTAAGTAAGGAGCTTGGCCCTTTTTTAGAGAATCATTTTGAGGATCTAACCAGAATATTAATTATTACAGATGAAACAGTTGCTAAGATGCACCTAGAAAAATTATTGTTTGAGCTTAAATCGTTTGATCCTGTAATTTTTACTGCCCCTAGTGGCGAAAAGGCAAAAACCTTTGAAGTTTATTATTCTGCGCTTTCAACCGCTCTTGAAAACCGACTTGACCGCAAATCTGTTATACTTTCATTTGGCGGTGGTGCAGTAGGAGATTTGTCAGGATTTGTTGCCGCCTCTTTTATGAGAGGTATACCTTTTATTCAAGTCCCAACAACCATATTAGCTCACGATAGTGCTGTTGGCGGAAAGGTAGCGATCAATCATCCACTCGGGAAAAATATGATAGGAGCCTTTCATCAGCCAGAAGCCGTCTTTTATGATTTAGAATTTTTAAAAACACTTCCTGCTCATGAAATTCGTTCGGGATTTGCAGAGGTTATTAAACATGCACTTATTGATGATTCCGATTTTTTTGATTGGCTGAAAGAAAATGTGGAAGACCTTCAAACCTTACCTATGGAGTTGTTATCGGAATCCCTCATAAAAGGGATAAAGGTAAAAGGTAAAATCGTTAGTCAGGATGAAAAAGAAACTGGAATTCGGGCTTACTTGAATTTAGGTCATACGTTAGGTCATGCTATTGAATCAGAAATGGGTTATGGGAATTTTACTCATGGGGAAGCAGTAATGGTAGGGATGATTTTTGCATTAAAGGTAAGTAAAAAATTACTAGGGCTTTCATTCGATTTAGAAGAATTCACCAACTGGATTGAAAGACTTGGGTATGCATCGAAAATACCTGAAAATCTATCTCATGAAAATTTAATTAATAAAATGAAGCAGGATAAAAAATCTGTTTTGCATTCGATTCGTTTTGTATTACTCGAACAATTGGGTCAGCCAGTCCTAAAGGAAATATCAGAAACAGTTTTATTTGAAGAGTTAAAAAGTTCTTAAAGGGGGGTCTTGTCTTGATAAGAGGGATGAGGGGAGCAATCACAGTTAATCAGAACACAGAGGAAGCAATTATTACTGCCACAGAAGAACTGCTGGAGAAGATAATTGAGGAAAACCATATCCAACCTGAATTAGTTGCATCTGTTTTCATTTCAACAACAGAGGATATTAATGCGGTATTCCCGGCAAAGGCATTGCGTAAATTTGAGGGGTGGACTTACGTTCCTGTCATGTGCATGCAGGAAATGCCTGTTCCAAATTCCTTGAAAATGTGTGTTAGAATCATGATGCATGTAAATACAACACAATCTCAAGAAGAAATTAACCATGTATACTTAAAAGGGGCTAAAGTCCTTAGACCCGACCTAAGCAATAGTTTAGCGTAATGGGAGGATCTTTTTGAAAGATAGAATACGTCTACAAGAATGGAGTGATAAATATGAGATGGAAAGAGCAGTTATTAACACTGACTCCCTATCAACCAGGTAAATCAATAGAGGCAGTAAAAAAGCAATATAAACTCGACCAAATTGTTAAGCTAGCATCAAATGAAAATCCTTTTGGATGTTCAGAACAGGTGTTGACCGCTCTTCAATCGAATCAAACAAGTTTAGCGATTTACCCTGATGGGTACGCTACAAATTTAAGAGAGACACTTGCTTCATTTTTACAGGTTGACGAAGATGAATTAATATTTGGTAATGGTTCAGATAATCTTATCCAAATAATTTCAAGGGCACTTTTACATCCGAACGCCAATTCAATTATGGCGACACCTACCTTTTCACAATATAAGCATAATGCTGTTATTGAAGGGGCAGTTAGTAAGGAAGTACCGCTGCTAAACGGAGAACATGATTTAGAGGCAATGCTTGCAGCTATTGATGAACAGACCAATGTTATTTGGCTATGCAGCCCTAATAACCCTACCGGTACATATATACCAGTAAATAAATTAATCGCTTTTCTAGAAAAAGTTCCATCAGATATTCTGGTTGTATTGGATGAAGCCTATTTTGAATATGTTGTTGCTGATGATTACTATGATTCCGTTAACCTAGCTCGTAAGTATGAAAATTTAATTGTCCTAAGAACTTTTTCTAAAATATATGGACTTGCTGCCTTGAGAATTGGATATGGGGTTGCCAATCGCTCGATTATAAAAGCGCTTGAACCTGCAAGGGAGCCGTTTAATGTTAATTCTTTAGGTCAATTAGCAGCATCTGCAGCAATCAAGGACCAGGAATTTATAAAAGTCTGTAAAGAAAAAAATAGGCAGGGGCTTGAACAGTTTTATCAATTCTGTGGTGAGAATGAACTTGATTTTTATCCATCACAAACTAACTTTATTTTAATTGATTGTAAAATGGATGGGGATCAGGTTTTCCAACATTTATTGGAGAGAGGATATATCGTCCGTTCCGGAAAAGCTCTTGGTTTTCCAACCGGTGTTAGAATTACAGTAGGCTCCTATGAACAAAATGTCGGTGTCCTAAAAGCACTTGGAGAATCCTTAGCTATTAGTAAAACAGAGTAGTGCTTTGTTGTTTAGGGGGAGTTATCATTGAAAGGCCGTGTATTTGTAATTGG
The DNA here is from genome assembly GCF_051842875.1 of Neobacillus sp. C211. NCBI lineage: Bacteria > Bacillati > Bacillota > Bacilli > Caryophanales > Bacillaceae > Neobacillus > Neobacillus sp. C211. The sequence continues at coordinate 100,967 of NZ_JBPXRO010000013.1, read as the reverse complement.
CTTAGGATTAATTGGCGGTTCTCTAGCCCTTTGTATAAAAAAGGAGCATAAGGATGTAACTATTGTAGGATTTGATATTAATAGTGAACAAGCAAGGCTTGCAAAAATGCTTGGAGTCATTGATGAAATAGCTGAAGATATCTACAGTGGTGCAATTAACGCTAATTTAATTATTATTTCTGCACCTGTAAATGAAACAGAGGAAATTATTCAGTTCCTTGCGGGCCTCCCTCTCCATCGAGAGGTAATCGTGACAGATACAGGAAGTACAAAAAGTAAGATTGTCGGAAGTGCCAAAAGCCTGAAGGACCGTGGAATCACCTTTATTGGAGGGCATCCAATGGCGGGTTCCCATAAAAGTGGTGTATCTGCTGCCAAAGAAATATTATTTGAAAATGCCTTTTACCTTTTAACACCGCAAGAACATGTAGAAAATAAAAAGGTAGAATTATTAAAAGCATGGTTATATGGCACCAATGCTAAGTTTTTAACTATTACACCAGAAAACCATGATTATCTCACTGGAATTGTCAGTCATTTCCCTCATATCATCGCTGCCTCTATTGTTCGCCAAACTGAAAAACTAGCAGAAGCAGAAAGTCTTATTCCACGACTAGCAGCTGGCGGATTTAGGGATATAACTAGGATTGCTTCGAGCAGCCCAAAGATGTGGAAGGATATTCTCCTGCACAACCGTGAAATCTTAATTGAATTACTCGATCAATGGCAAGAAGAAATGAATGGGGTTAAAGCATTACTTGAAAATGAAAATAGTTCTGAAATTTACGACTATTTTCAGCAAGCAAAGCAATTTCGTGATGGCTTGCCACTGAAAGAAAAAGGTGCGATTCCGGCATTTTATGATTTATTTGTCGATATTCCAGATTACCCGGGTGTGATTTCGGAAATTACTGGCTATTTAGCAAAGGAAGAAATTAGCATTACAAATATTCGGATTCTAGAAACACGAGAAGATATTAATGGAGTCTTAGTGATTAGTTTTCAAACCGAAGAGGATCGGCAAAATGCTGAACGCTGTATTGGCAGTTATTCCAACTATGCAACATCTATTGGTTCCTAAAATGATATGAATAAAAGGTGATTTTTCATGACGTCATTAAAACTTAAAACTAACATAAATGGTTTAAATGGTAAGATAACAATTCCAGGGGATAAATCGATTTCGCATAGATCTGTTATGTTTGGTTCGATCGCATATGGTGAAACCAAGGTAACTAATTTCTTGCCTGGAGAAGATTGCTTAAGTACAATTTCATGCTTTCGAAAACTCGGAGTTATTATTGAGGAATCTGATAATCAACTTCGCATTATTGGAAAAGGTTTTGAGGGATTAACTGAACCGACTGAAGTACTGGATGTTGGTAATTCAGGAACAACGATCCGTTTATTAATGGGTATTTTGGCAGGAAGACCATTTTTCTCATCTCTTGTGGGCGATGAGTCGATTGGAAAAAGGCCAATGACCAGGGTTACGAACCCATTATCAGAAATAGGTGCAAGAATAGATGGGCGAAAAGATGGTTCCTTCACTCCGATTTCCATTCGTGGTGGTGGGCTAAAACCTATAAACTACCAGCTTCCAGTTGCTAGTGCACAGGTGAAATCTGCTCTTATCCTTGCGGGACTGCAAGCAGAAGGACAAAGTATTATTATTGAGCCAGAGGAAACTCGCGACCATACTGAAAGAATGATCAAAAAATTTGGTGGAGAAATCCATAAGGATAACCAAAATATTATGGTTAAGGGTGGTCAAAAGCTGACAGCAACGTCGATTCATGTACCTGGGGATATATCGTCTGCAGCGTTCTTTCTTGTCGCTGGTGCTGTTATTCCTGACAGTGAAATTGTTCTGAAAAATGTTGGCCTAAACCCTACCAGAACGGGCATTATCGAGGTTATGAAAAAGATGGGCGCAGACTTAGAGATTGTTCAAAATGAGGAAACCTCTTTTGAACCATTTGGTGACCTCATTATAAAGACATCCAGTCTCAAAGGTACAGTCATTGAAGGTGATTTAATTCCAAAATTAATTGATGAAATACCAATTATTGCCCTTTTAGCAACACAAGCTGAAGGGACGACCATTATTAAAGATGCTGAGGAATTAAAAGTTAAGGAAACAAATCGAATAGATACAGTGGTTAACGAGTTGAAAAAATTAGGTGCTAAAATCGAAGCGACTGAAGATGGAATGATTATATACGGGAAATCCGTATTAAGCGGTGGAACGGTTTCAAGTCATGGCGATCATCGGATCGGGATGATGCTGGCAATAGCTGCACTCCTATGTGAAAATGAAGCAGAACTAGTGAATCCCGAAGCAATTTCAGTTTCTTATCCTAACTTCTTTGCTCATTTAAACAGTCTCATTAAGTAAAGCTGCATTTTAATGCAGTTTTTTTTTATTTTTGGTTCTGTTAAACTTGGCTGTTGATTTCCACTCCAATCAACTTGGCTATAAAATCAACAGTAACCTTTAACCAACATTATTTTTAAATGAATTTGATTTTGTTAGTATGTCATAGTTTATTGATTTTGCGCATAGCTTGTCATAAGGAAATAAAGTAAAAAGTAGCAAAGAAATGAATAGGGTGGTGGACGATGTATATCATTGAAAATGCCAATCTCCTTAAAGACAAGCAGTTGAAAACATGTTCGCTATTAATTAGTAAAAATCGCATAGCTAAAATTGATTCGCATTTTAGTCATTATAGACTGATAAAAATGAATGCTGGTCCATTTATCATGACCCCGTCATATGTTCTTTTTAATTCAAGTATCCCACAAATTAAATCCTTTCAAGAATTAAAAAGGTGTCTGATTAAGGAATTTATGTTGAAAGGATGCACCACCTTATTTACCTATGTAAATGTTTCCTATGAATATGAATTAACCACTAAAATTACCGAACTAAAAACGGCTCTATTAAGTAGTCCTATTGACTATTTAATAGGGGTAAGAGTACCGATTCGATTGTTAACACAATCGTTTATTAGGAAATGTAAGAAGGAAAAAATACCAGCTATTTTTGTTGACCTGCAAAACTTTGATGAATTAGAAAAAATACCTTGGGGCTGGATTAAAGAAGCCATGTTTCCGTTCAACAGTCCTTTAATTCCAATAATTTCTTCCGTCCAGAAGAAGGAAGTTAAGACAGTTTTGTCGAAATGGAAAGGTATCATGAAAAGAGAAAATATCCCTGCACTATACGAAGAAATAGAAGAAAATTACCCATTGACGATTACTGTATTAAATAAAATCGGTTTATACCCTCAAAAAGCTAGTTTAATGAGTGGTACTGAGGTAAGTTATAATCTATACACAAAAATAAATGAGATCAAGAATATTGATGAAGTGAATTTATTTCATTATCATGGTGATAGACTTGTAGTGACCGTTCACAAGGGAACGGTTCAACGTGCAGGTGATAACGTGATATTTAAACCTGGTAATGGAGAACATGTTAGGGTGCAAACCCCATCTTATTTTTCTCTGTCAATCTAGGAGAACGAGAGGTAAGTGTCAATGGAAAGAGTAAATAAAATTATTAACATGTTAGAAAACGGCCAACATAATGATGCTTTAAATGAATATAATGTTGTATTAAAAAGTGGAATGCCAGATGAGAAATTTCTTCTAGGAGAAGAAATGTATCAATATGGTTTCCTTGATGAGGCAAAGGCATTAGTTGAAAATTTGTTAGAGATATTCCCCGAGGAAGGTGAGCTCCTTGTTCTGCTAGGTGAAATATTAGTCGAGGCTGGGGAAGATGAAGAAGCGATACTTGTCCTTGAAAAGATATCAGAACATGATGGAAATTTTGGACAATCATTACTCTTGTTAGCCGATCTTTATCAAGTTCAGGGTTTATATGAAGTTTGTGAACGAAAGCTTCTTAAGGCAAAGGCGATATTGCCTGATGAAGTAATCATAGATTTTGCATTAGGTGAACTTTACAGTGAACAAGGTGAAATATCAAAGGCAATGGATGCGTATGAAAAGGTTTTAAAAGAGGTAAATGAAATAGCTGGAGTGAATATTGACCAACGGATTGCAGATCTTTTAAGTGCATCTGGAATGTTTGAGGAATCCTTGGTTTATTACGAAAAGGCAATTAATGAAAAATTAGAGATTAACACGTTATTCGGATACGCTTTTACAGCTCTTCAGGCTGGATATAATCGAACTGCTATAGAAAAATTCATTGAATTAAAAGCGCTAGATTCTGAATATCATTCACTTTATTTACATCTTGCTTTAGCTTATGAACGGGAGGAAGAGCTTGAGAATAGTTTACTCACGATTCAAGAAGGCATAAAACAAGATGAATTTAATAAAGAGTTATTTTTCTTTGGTGGGAAAATTGCCATCAAGTTAGGAAAAGTGGAGGAAGGAGAAAAATATTTTCGTGAGGCACTTGCCCTTGATCCAGGATTTACAGAAGCTGCACTAACATTAAATAAGCTCTTTTTCCTCCAAGAAAGATATGAGGATGTCATTGAGTTAATTGCTCAACTTGACATTAAGGAAGATGAAGAACCCCAGCTTTTATGGGATTCTGCACTTAGTTTTCATAAGTTAGAAAAATTTTCTTACGCATTAGACAAATATGAAAGTGCATATACTTTTTTTAAGAGAAATGAAACATTTTTACATGATTACGGTTATTTTTTAATTGAAGAAGGAAAAACCGACCGCGCTGCCGAAATTTTTAAACAACTGCTTAATGAAGATCCAACAAACGTCGAGTATTTGGATTTACTTGAACGTCTTACAGGGTTGAAAGATTAAAATAGCTGATTCTGCAGAGGAGGGAAACTATCATGGCAACCCCTGTTTCTGTCAACGAGAAGAAGGACTTTATTCGTTGGTTTCTAAATCATTATCAATTAAAAAGAAGAGAATGTGTATGGATCCTCAACTATCTTATGAGCCACGATCAACTGATGGAAAAGGTTCATTTCGTTGAGCAAGCACAGTATTGTCCGAGAGGTTTGATTATGTCTACACATTGTGTGGATAAAGTTCCGTTTCGATTCTATAAAGAAAATGTGATGACGACGGACGCAGAAAAATCCTTTCACGATATTCGTTTAAATCGAGACGAGGATATTTTTATTCAATTAAACTTTCATGCTGCCAATCAGGCACACCAGTATGCTGCTGTTCTAGAAGAAAATTTATACGTTCCTAAACATTTGCAAGTAAATGAAAAGGATGGAATCGTTGCAGAACAATTATTGCAGCACAGCATCGAACACTTTCAACGTGAGAAAATTCTTCAATTGATTGACGAGGCACTAGATAAACACGATCGCAAAGCATTCCAAAGCTTAACACAAAAATTAAATAATTTGACAATGACTGAACAAAAAGGAAGTTTGCGATGAGCAGCTTCCTTTTATTTGTTTTTTTCTAACATAAGAATTTTACTAAATATTCCTCTTTATCTTTTATTGTTAATGTGGAAAATGATATTATATTAATAGTGAAATTAAAGGTTGGTGCAAAGATATGAAGTGGATACCTCAAGATATTGAGACGTATTTGAATGCCAAAGAGTATGTGGACACAGCTGTTGTTCCGTTAATTTCAGTTTCCATAGGGGGGGAGATAAAGCAGTCAGCGGCAGCAGCAGAGTTTATCACTTTATTAACAGGGTATTTAGAAAGGCAATTTACGGGAAGATTAATATTAATCCCGCCATTTACATATCTAAATTCCAAAAATGGTGAAAGTACCTTAAGTGATTTGAAGGATTGGGAGGCTAGCCTAGCAAAGGGGGAGTTTAAACATATTTTTTACATAACATCAGAAATAGAGTGGAGAGCACGGGAAAAAGAACTACATGGCACGGTAATTTGGCTTCCTTCAATCCCGCTTGAGCATTTGGATGATTCGCAAAAAATAGGAGTTATTGATAGTCAAGTTAAGCAGCTCTTAGTTCTCTTTACTCAAAAATGGCATGAAAATCAGTAAAACCAACGATAATATATGTTTTTAAAATAGTATGATATTGACCTAACATGAAGATTGATATATCATTGTTATGTCCTAGTTTTATATGTGTTAAATTATTGTCCGATGGACTTAACTTCGTGAATAGAGGGGGGGATATAAGCATGAGTAAGCAACGCGTTTCAAGACGTCAATTTTTAAGTTACACCCTAACAGGGGTAGGCGGCTTCATGGCGGCTGGTATGCTAATGCCAATGGTAAGATTTGCAGTTGATCCTGTTTTAAAGGCTGAAGAAGGCGGCGATTTTGTTGCTACAAAGCAAAAGGTATCTGATTTAACAAAAGATCCAGTTAAAGTTGACTTTACCTTTAAACAAAAGGATGCCTGGTATGAGTCAGAAGTAACGAATATCGCCTGGGTTTATAAGGATGATGCGGGGAAAATTGTAGCCCTTTCGCCTACTTGTAAACATTTGGGTTGTACTGTTAACTGGAATACTGACAAGGAACATCCAGGTCAATTCTTCTGTCCGTGCCATTATGGCCGCTACGAGAAAAACGGTAAAAACATTCCAGGAACACCACCATTAGCACCACTTGATGTATATCCATTCAAGGAAAAAGATGGTTATCTTTATCTCGGTAAAGCTCAACCACGGAAGGAGGCGTAACTATGTTAAACAAAATTTACGACTGGGTAGATGAACGTTTAGATATTACGCCTTTGTGGCGCGATATCGCAGACCATGAAGTACCTGAGCATGTTAACCCAGCGCACCACTTTTCAGCGTTTGTATATTGCTTTGGAGGTCTTACTTTCTTCGTAACCGTAATTCAAATTCTTTCTGGTATGTTTCTAACCATGTACTATGTACCAGATATTAAAAACGCATGGGAATCTGTTTATTATCTTCAAAATGAAGTTGCTTTTGGACAAATTGTACGTGGAATGCATCACTGGGGTGCAAGTTTAGTACTTGTAATGATGTTTTTACATACTCTACGCGTCTTTTTCCAAGGCGCCTATAAAAAACCTCGTGAATTGAACTGGGTTGTCGGGGTACTTATTTTCTTTGTCATGCTTGGCTTAGGTTTTACAGGGTACCTATTACCTTGGGATATGAAAGCGTTATTCGCTACTAAAGTAGGTCTGCAGATTGCCGAAGCGACACCATTCATCGGTACTCAAGTTAAGGTTTTACTTGCTGGTCATGAACACATTGTTGGTGCTCAAACATTAACCCGCTTCTTTGCAATTCATGTATTCTTCCTGCCTGGTGTATTGCTTGGACTAATGGGAGCTCACTTCTTAATGATTCGTAAACAAGGTATTTCCGGACCACTATAAAACGGTTTTATTCTAATCGCAGTTTATTTCTATTAACTACGGAAAAAGGAGGGGGATTGCTCGATGCATCGCGGTAAAGGTTTAAAGTTCGTTGGTGATTCACGTGTTTTAGCACCATCTGAACGAAAAAAGATGATTCCGAAAGATTACTCTGAATACCCTGGTAAAACAGAGGCGTTTTGGCCTAACTTCCTTTTGAAAGAATGGATGGTAGGAGCAGTATTTCTTATCGGCTTTTTATGTTTAACAGTAGCCCATCCGGCTCCGCTTGAAAGGATAGCGGACCCAACTGATACTGGGTACATTCCATTACCTGACTGGTATTTCTTGTTCTTGTATCAATTATTGAAATATACATTTGCATCTGGTCCATACACTGTAATCGGAGCAATGATTATACCAGGACTTGCTTTTGGAGGGTTATTATTAGCTCCGTTCCTCGATTCTGGTCCGGAACGACGTCCAATGAAGCGTCCGATTGCAACTGCAGCTATGCTATTGGCACTAGCTGCCACCGTATATTTAACTTGGCAATCTGTTGCGACACATGATTGGGCAGCTGCTGAACGCCAAGGTAAAATTGTTGCAAAAGTAGATATTGATAAATCAAGTGCCGGCTATAAAATAGCTAGTGCCAATACATGTATTACTTGTCATGGTGAAAACCTTTCAGGCGGTGCTGGTGCACCCGCACTAGTCGGTACAGGCTTAAAACCAGAAGATATTGCAAAGATTGCCAAAGAAGGTAAAGGCGGTAAAATGCCACCTGGTATCTTTAAAGGTACAGATGAGGAACTCAAAACACTTTCCGAATTCATAGCAAACCTTGGTAAGTAATAATCTAATGATAAAAAGCTGACGAAAGATCGTCAGCTTTTTTCTTCATGATAAAAAAACAAACATAAAAGGAGAGTTTTTGTGCGTTGGATTTATCCTCTCTTGGCAAATCGATCGATAATGAAGCTGTTATTGATTGTTAATATTGCCGGAACAATTTATGGGTACTACTGGTATGGGTGGCAACTAAAGGAGACACCTGCTATTTTTCTGTTGTTTGTTCCTGACAGCCCGACGGCTAGTTTATTTTTTGTTTTTGTTCTAGTTGCCTTTCTATTACGGAGAAACTGGCCCTTAATAGAGGCGCTAGCAATTGTCACTCTCTTTAAATATGGAATCTGGGCAGTAGTCATGAATATCCTTGTCTATTTTGTTCAAGGAGAACTAGATGCGGTTGGCTATATGTTAATCTTGTCCCATTTCGCAATGGCTGTTCAAGGTATTTTATATGCTCCATTTTACAGATTTAAGTGGCGGCATTTAATTCTAACAGCTATTTGGACACTACATAATGATGTTATTGATTATGTTTTTTTCATGTTGCCAAGCTATCATATGCTTGATCGCTATACACCACAAATTGGCTATTTTACTTTCTGGCTTTCGATTCTTTCAATTGGACTTGCCTATTATTTTTCAATTCGTCCCAAAAGTTACAAACTTGAAATAAAATAATCCCAGATGGTCTAACCTTGTCCACCCCTACATACATTTTATTAGTAATGAAAGGGGGGACAAGGATTGAGAAACAAATGGTTTTTTTTCTTTGCAATTATCATGATGCTTACTCCCATAACTGTAAATGCAGAACAACAATCTCCTATGGAGAAGCTTGATGATATATCAGATGAAGCTCTCCAAATGGTGAAGTTTCATAGATATGAAGATGCTAAAAGACTGCTTGATTATTTTTCGGATCAATTCACAAGCATTACTGGTAATGAACCGTCGCTAACAATGGATGAAGTAAGAATAATTAATACCTCCCATGATGAAGCAGTGGAAGCAGCAGTTAGTTCCAACATGAAATATGAGGAACGAATAAATAAATTAGTCAAATTCCGTCTTGTCATTGATGCCATTGCAACAAGTCACCAACCATTATGGATTGAAATGGAAGATCAAATAATGACAGCTTTTCATCAAGCAAAAGATGCGGCAATTAAGGGTGATTCAGGGCACTTTCATTCAAACTTTAACTCCTTTTTATCCTTGTATAACGTGATCTATCCGAGTATGAAAATTGATGTGTCTGTAGAAAATGTTCAAAGACTAGACGCACGGATAGATTTTATTAATGAATACCGTTCCCAAGTTGTAAATGATTCTAAAAGCCAACAGGAGTTGGAAAAACTTGATACGGACTTAGTTAATCTCTTTTCTAACATGGAAGAGGATGAGGCAGATCCAAACATTTGGTGGGTTATTATTTCGACAGGAAGCATTATTATCATGACATTATCCTATGTTGGCTGGAGAAAGTATCAAGGTGACAAGAATATGAAAAAAGACCGTTCGAGAGATTTAAAGGATTGATTTAAAAGTTAAGAAAAAGCAATGTCCAAACGCGGACATTGCTTTTTTAGTCTACTAATGGCATTTTATTTTCATCGAGTGTGAAACCTTCTCCATGGACATCATGAACAATTGTGATGGAGACAAATGCATGGGGATCAACGGAAGTTATTACATTTTTTAAACTGACTATTTCATTTTTTGCGACAACACAATATAAGACTTCACGCTCACTTTTAGTGTAAGAGCCGTATCCCTTTAGGACTGTTACTCCTCGGTCCATTTCTTCCATAATCTTAGAGGCAATTTGCTCGTTCTTTTCCGAAATAATCATAGCTCCTCGCGCTGAATAAGCACCTTCTAACATGAAATCAATTACTCTAGCGCCGATAAACACAGCTACGAGTGTGTACATTGCTTGTTTATAATTCAAGTATGTTACCAAAGATAAAGCGATAACACATGCATCAAACAAGAACATTGTTTTTCCCATATTCCAGCCTGCATATTTTTGGACAAGCCTAGCAATAATATCTACTCCTCCTGTAGTTCCTCCATAACGGAAGATCACGCCTAAACCAATGCCTGTAAAGACCCCTGCAAATAATGCAGCTAATGTTAAATCACTTTGAAGTGGCATATCAATGGAATAGCGTTGAAATATCCATAAAAAAATGGAAACCCCGACTGTCCCTAATATCGTATATAAAAATGTATTACGTCCTAACAATTTCCACCCAATAAAAAAAAGTGGTATATTTAAGAATAGATTTGAATAGGATGGATCCCATTTAAACAAGAAATAAAATAGAAGTGCGATGCCTGTGAAGCCGCCTTCTGCCAGTTTGTTTTGCATATTAAAATTGACAAGGCCAAACGACATTATCGCTGCTCCCAATAGGATAAATAATATGTTTTTTACTTTAAGACCATGTAACATTAATAACCCCCCTCTACCATAAATTCTCTTATATGGCGGTTTTTATTATATCGAATAAAAAATGTTAGGGCAATGAGTACAGTAAAAGAGGGTAATATAAATGAAAACATTTGTAAATCGGCGTTAATTTAGCTAACATAAACAATAGAATAAGGATATGGACATAATTATCAGTCTTATTGATGAGGTGAAATACATGGCCAAAGAAAAGACGATGAAAGACCTTCAGCAAGAAGTAGATTTGTACATTAGTCAATTTAAAGAGGGGTATTTCAGTCCGCTTGCGATGCTAGCAAGACTTACAGAAGAACTAGGGGAATTTGCTAGAGAAGTTAACCATTATTATGGTGAGAAACCCAAAAAAACAAGTGAAACTGAAAAGGCCATCGAAGAAGAACTTGGTGATCTTTTATTTGTATTAATTTGTTTTGCTAACTCTTTAAATATCAGCTTAGAAGATGCACATAATTATGTAATGGAAAAATTTAAGACAAGAGACAAAAATCGGTGGACAAGAATTAATGATGAAAAAATGGAGTGAACTTTATGGAACAAATTAAAATTATCATCGCTGGTCCCCGTGGCCGAATGGGCAGTGAAGCAGTGAAGTTAGTAACGAATATTGATCATTTTGAACTATTAGCTGTTGTGGATCATAAATATGATGGAATGATGCTTAGCGACTTGGAAGGCTTTCATTCAATACATAACGTACCCGTTTATAAAAATATCGAAACATGCCTTCAAAATGTCCATGCGGATGTCTTGATTGATCTAACCACACCTGAGGTGGGCATGCATCACGCAAAAACTGCACTTACAAACAATGTTCGACCGGTGGTTGGAACAACAGGTTTTACTGCAAGAGATTTAGAGGAATTAGAACATATTTGTCATGAGAAAAAACTGGGATGTATTATTGCTCCGAATTTTGCCATTGGTGCTGTGTTAATGATGAAATTCTCACAAATGGCTGCGAAATATTTTAACGATATAGAAATTATTGAATTGCATCACGATCAAAAACTGGATGCTCCTTCAGGAACAGCTGTAAAAACAGCAGAAATGATTTCTGCAGTTCGTGAGGAAAAAAATCAGGGGCACCCAAATGAGAAAGAAACGATCCAAGGTGCGCGGGGTGCAACGTTCGATGGAATGCATATTCACTCGGTACGCTTGCCTGGACTTGTTGCCCACCAACAGGTTTTATTTGGATCTGATGGTCAGACTCTAACAATAAGGCATGATTCATACCATCGCGGCTCTTTTATGTCGGGTGTAAAAGTGGCAGTAGAATCTGTAATGACACATAATACTTTTGTTTATGGACTAGAAAATATTTTAGAATAGGGAGTAAATATATGAATATCGCCTTAATAGCTCATGATAAAAAGAAAAATGATTTGGTTCAGTTCGCGACTGCTTATCAAAATATATTTTCGAAGCATACATTATTTGCGACTGGGACAACTGGACAGCGAATTAGTGAGGCAACGGGTCTAAGTATAACTCGTTTTCAATCTGGACCCCTTGGCGGTGACCAGCAAATCGGAGCAATGATTGCCCAAAATAAAATGGATGCTGTTTTCTTCTTCCGTGACCCATTAACATCACAGCCTCATGAACCAGATGTAACAGCATTGGTTAGACTATGTGATGTATACTCGATTCCACTTGCTACTAATATGGGAACTGCAGAATTATTAATAAGAGGCCTAGAACTGGGGCTTATTGAGTGGAGAAATCTAAATAAAGAGAATGGTGCAATCAATGATTAATCAGCACCTTCATGTCCTTGCATTTGGTGCACATGCGGACGATGTCGAGATTGGCATGGCTGGAACGATTGCTAAATTGACCTCCCAAGGGAAACAAGTTGGTATCTGTGACTTAACAGATGCCGACCTTTCTTCAAATGGGAATGTACCCCTAAGAAAAGAGGAGGCGGCAAAGGCTGCAGGGATACTAAACGTCTCTATGCGTACATCACTGGGTTTTCCAGATAGAGGATTATTTCTTAAAGACGAATACATAAGAGAGATTGCAAGGATTATTAGAACATACAAGCCTCAGAGTGTGTTTGCACCTTATTTTGAAGACCGCCATCCTGACCATGGTCATTGTGCTAGTTTAGTGGAGGAAGCTGTTTTTTCATCTGCCATAAGAAAATATGTAACAGAAGGTAATGAACCTGCACATCGGGTGGAAAGAGTTTATTTTTATATGATTAATGGTTTTCATAAACCAGATTTCACCATTGATATTACTCAATATATGGATAAAAAACTCCAAGCATTGAGGGAGTACAAAAGCCAATTCGAGCTAACGGAAGAAAGCTATAGTACTCCGCTTGTAAATGGGTATATTGAAACTGTTGAGTCAAGGGAAAGAATGTTTGGTAAGTTGGTTGGTGTTACATTTGCTGAAGGGTTCAAAACGAAAGTTCCAATCCTTTTGAATCGTGATTTGATAGGAGAATAAACATGAGGAAACTTAAAATTGGTATTACTTGCTATCCGACAGTAGGTGGTTCAGGTGTAGTAGCGACGGAATTAGGGAAAATGCTCGCTGAAAAGGGACATGAAATTCATTTCATCTCATCAAGTATCCCATTTAGATTAAATAAAATGTACCATAATATCTATTATCATCAGGTTGAAGTGAATCAATATTCCGTGTTTCAGTACCCACCTTACGATATTGCCTTAGCAAGTAAAATGGCGGAAGTGGCTAATCGGGAAAAATTAGATCTGCTACACGTCCACTATGCTATTCCTCACGCTGTATGTGCAATACTAGCAAAGCAAATGAGCCATCGAGATATTAAAATTGTCACGACATTACATGGTACCGATATAACGGTTTTGGGGTATGATCCTTCTTTGACAGATGCGATTAAATTTGGAATTGAAAAATCGGATGTGGTAACAGCAGTGTCCAAGGCTTTAGTGGACCAGACCTATGAGTTGATCAATCCAGATAAACAAATTGAAACAGTGTATAACTTTATTGATGACCGCATTTATAAAAAAAGTGATGCACGTGCTTTAAAGTCAGAATTTGGGATAAAAGAAGATGAAAAGGTAATTATTCACGTTTCCAATTTCCGTCCAGTGAAACGGGTACAAGATGTAGTAAAGTCCTTTGCAAAGATTGCAGCTGTAATGCCAGCCAAGCTACTATTGGTCGGTGATGGCCCTGAAATGACCATCATCTGTAAACTTGTCAGAGAGTTTGGACTAGAAGATCAAGTCATTTTCTTAGGTAAACAAGAGAGCCTAGAGGAATTGTACTCCATCAGTGATTTAATGCTGTTATTATCGGAAAAGGAAAGCTTTGGACTTGTTGCATTAGAGGCGATGGCATGTGGAGTTCCTTGTGTCGGTACGAATGTTGGTGGTGTACCAGAAGTTATTAATCATGGAATGAATGGATTTATTTGTGAAGTAGGCGACATCGACGATATCTCTAATAAGTCATTAGCCATTTTAGTTGATCAGGACCTTCATCAGCAATTTTCCAAACAATCTGTGGAGACAGCAAAAACTAAATTTAAGGCTGACCAAATTGTTGAACAATATGAACAAATATATTTTAATTTACTGAATTAAGGTGAAGTAAATGATTGACCCATTTTTAGCAGCAAGTCCTGTATTAAAAAAGCTGGAGGATGCTGGCTTTGAAGCCTATTTTGTTGGTGGCTCCGTTAGAGATTTTCTGTTAAAACGAGAGATTAATGACGTTGATATTGCAACAAGCGCAACCCCCGATGAAGTGAAAAGGATTTTTCCAAAAACAGTGGATATTGGTATCGAACATGGAACAGTTCTCGTTCTTGTAAATAATGGAGGATATGAAATTACCACCTTTAGGACCGAATCAGACTATCAAGATTATCGAAGACCCAAAGAGGTTACCTTTATCCGCAACTTAAAAGAGGATTTACAGCGCAGAGATTTTACAATGAATGCTATTGCAATGGACAGAAATAGAAAATTAATTGACCCATTTAATGGATTTATAGCCATTAAAGAAAGAATAATTCAAACAGTTGGAAGTCCGAATGACCGCTTCCAAGAAGACGCCTTAAGAATGATGAGAGCAGTTAGGTTTGTAAGCCAACTCTCTTTTCAGATCGAAAGCGGTACGGTTCAAGCATTAGCAAAGCTTGTTCACTTGCTTGATAACATTGCTGTAGAGAGAAAAAGGGCGGAGTTTGAGAAACTCTTAATTGGTAAAAATAAGACTAAAGCGTTGAATATTCTCCTTGAAGCAAATATTTATTCTTATTTGCCAGGTTTGAAGGGAAAGAGGCAGCAATTAGAGGAGTTCCGTAGTTTTAAAAGTGGGAATCTTAATAAAAATGAAATGTGGTCACTCTTAATTTTCTGTATAAATTTAAAAGAAAAAGAGATAGAGTTATTTTTAAAAGAGTGGCGGCTTGCACTTAAGGAAATAAGAGAGATTCAACAAGTTGTTCATTTCCTTACAAAAAGACTTGAACAAGATTGGACCATATTTCACCTATATTCTGCTGGTCGTGAACATATCCTATCAACGGAAAAGCTCTACCATGTTATTAATGGGACCAACGAAGTTCAATCGATTGAACATTTGATTAAGCTGTATGAAACCCTGCCGATAAAAGACCGTTCAGAAATGAATGTGACTGGAAATGACGTAATGGATTGGTTCAATAAAAGAGGTGGACCATGGCTTAAGGAGACGCTTTTAACCATCGAAGAAAATATTCTAGCCGGAAATCTAGATAACGACAAAGAAAAGATCAAGGAGTGGCTAATGAAGTGCAATCAGAAATAAGAAAAGAATTAATTGATGCCTTTACAACTGCAGGTGAAACCTTTTTATCAGGGCAGCATCTAGCAGAACTCATTGGCTGCTCAAGGACGGCAGTATGGAAGCATATTGAGGAATTAAGGAAGGAAGGATTTGAATTAGAAGCCGTTAGAAACAAAGGTTACCGGATTCTAAAAACTCCTGAAAAAGTGACTGCAGATGAGGTAAGGCTTGGCTTAACCACAAACTTTATAGGGAGAAATATCCATTATGTAGAAAGTGTGGAGTCTACCCAAAAGCTTGCCCATCACTTTGCTTCAGAAGATGCCCCGGAAGGCACGGTCATCATCGCAGAAGAGCAGTTGTCAGGCAGGGGTAGAATGGCCCGAAAATGGCATTCGCCAAAATATACAGGTATATGGATGAGTATGATTATACGTCCAAATATACCCCTAAGCAATGCGCCACAATTGACATTGCTCGCAGCAGTTGCGATTGTTCAAGCCATTGAAGAAATGACAGACCTTATTCCGGAAATAAAATGGCCGAATGATATTCTTATTAACGGAAAGAAAGTAACGGGAATATTGACGGAATTACAAGCGGAGGCCGACCTTATTCATTCAATTATCATAGGAATTGGTATAAATGTGAATCAAAAGAAAGAAGATTTCCCGTTAGAACTTCAAGAAATAGCTACTTCCCTATTTATCGAGGATGGAGAAACTGTTTCGAGAGCAGAGTTAATTAGATCTATTTTCAAACACTTTGAAAAATTATATACGCTTTATCTAGAACAAGGATTTCTTCCAATAAAGCTTTTATGGGAGGGTTATGCCGGCAGTATCGGAAAATACATAAAAGCTAGAACCCTTACGAATACCATTGAAGGAAAAGCACTAGGAATAACCAATGATGGAGTGCTGCAGTTAGAGGATTTGACCGGTACGATTCATCATATCTATTCTGCGGATATTGAGTTTTAAAAGCTTGAACTTTTCGTAGAATTTGTTATAATTCTATCCAATGGGCAGTATCCAATGAGAACTGCACCTTTACGAAACTAACAATTAATAAGGTTTCTGCCTAGATCCGTATAGCGGACCGGGACAGAGGGATGAAGCATGTTAAAAGTGTAACTGGGATCCTCTGCCTTCAGAAGGATCTTTTTATTTGCTCTTTTAAAATCTTTTTATCCCCTCTCCCATATAAAAGGAGGGAAAATTGATGAAGCAAACAACAGATTTCTTGAAAATGAAGGAAAATAATGAAAAAATCGTTATGTTAACCGCGTATGATTACCCTTCGGCTAAGCAGGCTGAAGAGGGCGGAGTTGACGTTATATTGGTGGGAGACTCTCTTGGGATGGTAGTCCTTGGTTATGACTCAACCATACCAGTAACGCTTGACGACATGATCCATCATACAAAAGCTGTAAAACGTGGAGCAAAAGATACCTTTATTCTCGCTGATATGCCGTTTCTAACTTATCATTTATCTGTTCGAGATACATTATTAAATGCTGCCAGACTAATACAAGAAACGGGTGCACATGCGGTAAAACTAGAAGGTGCAGATGATGTTATTGAAAAAATTACTGCTTTAACTAGAGCCGGTATTCCTGTCTGTGCCCATTTAGGGTTAACCCCTCAATCTGTAGGTGTATTAGGTGGATATAGAGTACAAGGGAAAGATGCCCAAGCAGCAAGGAAATTACTCCAAGATGCAAAGAAATGTGAAGAAGCCGGTGCCTTTGCTATCGTTCTTGAATGTGTACCAAAACAACTGGCCGAGGAAGTTGCACAAATGATTTCTATTCCAGTTATTGGTATTGGGGCCGGAGTTGCGGTCGATGGTCAAGTTCTCGTTTATCATGATATTCTGGGCTATGGCGTTAATCGCGTACCGAAGTTCGTCAAACAATATCATGCTGTCAATCCATTTATGATTGAATCAATTCAAGCCTATGCAGCTGACGTTAAAAATGAACGGTTTCCTGAAGAAAAACATTCTTTCACAATGAAGGAACAGGAACTGAAAGGGCTTTATGGAGGTACGAAATGAAGGTTATCTCAACCATTATGGAAATGCAGGCAATAATAAATAAACATAAGCTCCAAGAAAAATCGATTGGCTTTGTACCAACAATGGGATTTTTGCATGAGGGTCATTTAACACTTTTAAATAAAGCAAGACAAGATAATGATATCGTTGTTCTAAGCATTTTTGTTAACCCATTACAATTTGGACCAAAAGAGGATTATGCTGAATACCCGCGTGATCTTGATCGTGATTGCGCCTTGGCTGAAAGTGAAATGGTCGATTTTCTTTTCCATCCATCCGTTGAGGAAATGTATCCAAACGAGCCTTCAGTTAAAGTTAACGTCCGTGATCGCACGGATGTTTTATGTGGGAAATCACGCCCAGGCCATTTTGATGGCGTCGCTACAGTAATAACAAAACTCTTTAACATTATCATGCCAACAAGAGCTTATTTTGGAAAAAAAGATGCCCAGCAGGTGGCAGTTCTTGAAGGGTTAGTTTCTGATTTTAATATTCCTGTGGAACTTATTGCAGTCGATATCGTTCGTGAAAATGATGGACTTGCTAAGAGTTCACGGAATGTTAATCTTCTGCCCAAGGAAAGACAAGAAGCTCCTGTACTGTATCACAGCCTTCAAGCTGCAGTGGCAGCAATTAATGAAGGTGAGCGAAATCCAGCGAAATTAATTAGTATGATTAGTGAAATGATTACCAATGAATCAACGGGTACAATTGATTATGTCCAAATCTACTCCTATCCACAATTAAAGCAACTGGAAATATTAGAGGGTACAATTATTATTGCACTGGCTGTAAAATTTACGAAGGTACGATTAATAGACAATTACATTGCGAATTTAGATTGATAGAAAAAAGAGAACGGGGGAGGAATATAATGTTTCGCAACATGATGAACGGAAAAATCCATCGAGCAACTGTTACAGAGGCTAATCTAAATTATGTAGGCAGTATCACGATTGATGAGGACTTATTAGATGCAGTTGGAATGATTGCAAATGAAAAGGTGCAAATTGTTAACAATAACAATGGTGCGCGTCTAGAGACCTATATTATTCCTGGCGAGAGAGGTAGTGGTGTCATTTGTTTAAATGGTGCAGCTGCCCGCTTGGTTCAAAAAGGTGATATCGTTATTATCATTTCCTACGCCCTTATTGCTGAAGAAAAGGTAGCAGCACATAAACCTAAAGTAGCGATCATGGATGAAGACAATCGGATTAAAGAACTAATCAATGCAGAACCAGCTCTAACCATCATGTAATCCCCAATTTCGGGGATTTTTCTTTTTTTACGACTGTTTTATATAATAAATATAAAAAAGATCGTAAAGATAATGGTAGAATGGGAAGCATCCTAGTATTGTTTACTTTTTCTTTTGAAGATAATGTGATACCGTTCTAATGAACGAAGGTTTGGGGTGTTAATGAAATGATAAATAAATTCGTCGTAATTGATTTGGAAACAACGGGAAACATTCCAAAAAAGGGTGACAAAATTATCCAATTTGCTGCTGTGGTCATTGAAAATGGAAAAATCACAGAAAAATTTTCGTCATTAATAAATCCGAAAAAATCCATTCCAATATTTATTGAAGAATTGACCGGCTTAAATGATGACATGGTGAAGGATGCTCCCCTATTTTCGGAAATAGCAGAAAAGGTCACGGCTTTACTGGATGGGGCTTATTTTGTTGCACATAATGTGTTATTTGACTTGTCTTTTCTTCAGGAAGAATTAATCCAATCGGGTCAGGAAGGGTTCTTTGGCCCTGTTCTTGATACGGTGGAAATGGCAAGAATACTTTATCCGACAGCTGATGGTTATAAGTTATCGGATTTAGCAGAGAAAGAAAATCTTAATCATGATCGCCCCCACCAAGCTGATAGTGATGCACAGGTAACTGCTGAGCTTTTCTTAATTCTTTTAGAACGTTTGACATCCTTACCTAGAGTAACGCTAAAACAGCTTGCACATCTTTCTGGCGGTCTCAAAAGTGATCTACAGCAGTTTCTTGATGAAATACTCGTAAACAAAGATGACTCGATTGAACAATTTTCGGAGTCGTTCGAGATTTTTAAGGGGATAGCCTTAAAAAGGCTTTCTGAGCAGTCAGGAACGAAGGATGAAGGTAAAGAATATCAATATCCTGCAAGTGAGGATGAAAAAACCGAGCTAGTAAAACAAGCCTTTGCAGCCTTTGAGAAGAGGACAGGCCAATTTACCATGATGGATACTGTGTATCAATCCTTTCAAAATGAAAACCATACATTGATTGAAGCTGGAACCGGTGTCGGAAAATCACTTGGGTACCTGCTGCCGATTGCCTACTTTTCAAGGCAAAAGGAGCTTCCTATAGTTGTAAGCACGCATACCATTCAGTTACAAGAACAAATTCTAAAAAATGAAATCCCGATCTTAGATAAAATTTTGCCCTTTAAGCTTAACTCTGTTCTCCTAAAGGGTAGGAATCATTATATTAGTTTAGAAAAGTTTAATCAGACACTTGTAGATGATAGTGATAATTACGATACAGGGTTAACCAAAATGCAAATTCTTGTTTGGCTGATTGAAACTGAAACAGGTGATCGGGATGAGTTAAACCTATCAAGCGGCGGGCAAATATTCTGGAATAAAATTAAGAACGAACCCGCTATGTTTATGCAGAACCAAGCTTGGCAAGAAAGAGATTTTTATTTGAAGGCCAAAAGAAATGCACAAACTGCCGATATTATTATTACCAATCACTCTTTGCTATTAAGTGATATTAAAGGAGAAGGCACAATTTTGCCCGATTTTTCTTTCGCTATCATTGATGAAGGACATCATTTTGAAAAAGTAGCAAGTCAGTTTTTTGGTCATACATTAGATTACTTATCCACTCGGCTCTTATTGGGTCAATTTGGTGTTTTAGAACAAAAACAGCTCTTTTATGAATTAGAGAAGCTAATTGCTTCTGTACCAAAGAAACCTGAGATGATGGCACCTGCAACTAAGTTAAATCAAATAAATGTTGACCTTGCTTTTGAAACAGACGAATTTTTTCAATTGATTGCAATTTTTGCAAAAGCCAAGCTTACAATTAAAAGAGGAATTAACCGTGCCAAGGTGCGCTTTTCTCTTCAAGACGAGGTAAAAGAAAAAAAGGCACTTGTACATAGTGCAGAAAGGTTTGCCTTTTTACTTAAGGATTTTCATTCAGTCATTATTGAACGACTCGAATGGATCAAAAGGGAAAGTAATTCGTTAACACGTTCCCAAGAAAATAAAATGGAAGAAATCCAAACCTTTCTAAATGATCTATCAGAATTAAGAGACACGGTTATTCATTCCTTTATTAAAAAAACGAACGATGTAAAATGGATTGAAATAGATATTCGTTCACCGCAAAATGTTACAACCTTTATAGCTCAGCCAGCATCTGTGGCCGACCAACTAAAGGCACAATTTTTTCAACTTAAAAAAGCGGTAGTGGTCACTTCTGCTACTTTGACTGTGAATAAATCATTTGACTATATCATGAAAGAAATTGGACTTGATCCAGTTTCAACGATACAGTTGAACATTCCGTCGCCATTTGAATATAATCAACAGGTACAACTCCTAATACCTGAAGACTTACCAGAAATAAACACGGTATCGTTAGAAGATTATGTCATTTCAATTACTGAGCATATCATCACAATTGCAGAGGCAACAAAAGGAAGAATGCTGATTCTATTTACCGCCTATGACATGCTAAAGAAAACCTATGAATTAATTAAAGAAAGTGGTTTTTTGCATGACTATGCAATGATTGCCCAAGGGATAACCAGTGGCAGCCGAACTAGGCTAACTAGAAATTTCCAGAGATATGATAAGGCATTATTGCTAGGGACAAGCAGTTTCTGGGAAGGGGTAGATATACCTGGTGAGGACCTATCGTGCCTTGTAATTGTTAGGCTGCCATTTAGTCCCCCTGATGAACCTTTAACAGAGGCAAAATGTCAGTTAATCGAAAAACGCGGGGGTAATGCTTTTTCTGAATACTCACTGCCAGAAGCGGTCCTAAGATTTAAACAAGGATTTGGTCGGTTAATTCGTACGGAAAATGACCGTGGAATTATTGTGGTTTTTGATAAAAGAATTGTAACGACCAAGTATGGTAAGGCCTTTTTGAAATCAATTCCCAATGTTCCCATAAAAAAGGGTAAGATGGATGATTTAGCTGAAATTATTGACTCTTGGTTATAATAAATCAGTCGGACCAATTGTTTAATATACTGGATAATATTTGGTAAAAAACACATCCTATAATATGGGAGGTGTATCATGAGAACCTTACTATTATTACTGTCCATATTCATTCAATCGACACTCATGGTAGAGGCATCAAAGACGACTACTGTAAATAATATTGAAAACATTGACTTAAATATTAAGGATCATGAAGTTGCTGTTACTTTTTTAGGCCTGTCTGAAGGTGATTCAACCCTTATTCAAGGCTCAAATGGTGAAAATATCTTGGTAAATGCCGGCGGGAAAGAGACGGATGCAGAATTGGAAGGATGGCTTTATCTTTATGATGTGAAGAAAATTTCGAAGCTAATTCTTACAAAGAACAATCTCGAGCTTTCAGAAAAACAAATCAATAAGCTAATAACGAAGTATAGTATTAAAGAAATTATCACAACACCGGAGTTATCTGCCCAAATAACAAACAAACTAGGCTTACCAAATAAACCTGCAGTCGTCACCTGGGGTGAGGGCACAAAAAAAACCATTCTTCCGGAGTTGACTGCAGTGGTCCAATTTGTTGGAAATGAACCCAATGAGGGCATGGATTTGACACTGGATTTTTTTAATCACCGCATTTTCCTGATGACTTCATTTACACCACATGCGGAGGAAACCTTGATGAAGAAAAATTTGGAAAATGTTAATGTTTTTAAGATTCCTAATTGTGCAATGGAGGACTCTTTATCTGAAAAATTAATCCAGTATTTAAATCCGCAAATTTCGATTCTATTTGCACCGGAAGAAGAGGAGCATGACCCAGATATTCTTGTCGATCTCCATGAAACTTGGTCAGAAATCTATACTACCAAAAAACATGGTACCGTCACGATAAAATTCACCGATTCTAACTATGAAGTAATAACGATCCCTGTAGAAGAGGGTAACTAAGAAAAAATTAGAAAAATTCATATAATCACAGACCCGCTTTTTGCTTCCACCTGTTATAATAATGGTTGAGATTTATCAATTATTGTAGAGAAATAGGCAAATATTGGAGGAAAACGGATGGAAAGTAAAATTGAAGTGTTATCAACATTAAAAATCCAGCACAGTCCGGATTTGTATAAAATTGTTGATGCCCTTAATCGAACCTTGAAGCAAAAAGATCTTATGTTTGGATTGGCACTTGATCAAGAAGATAAAAATACAGCGATTTTTACCATTTATCGTACATAAAGAAGTGAGTGCTTATGAAAAAGTGGATTATATTTATAGTAATATTTATAGTAGTGATTTTTGGTTTATTAATAAAAGTGTATTTCACATCTGTGGATCCTGTTAAAGCTGCAGAGAAAAAAGCGGTTGCCCTAGCCAACAAGGAAATATCTATAAAAGAAGTTGAGGATTTTCATATATATAATGGCATAGAAACTGTTAATGTCATTGAGGGAAAAAGTAATAATGGTGAAAAAATTATCGTTTGGATTCCTGAAAAAAGTAAAAAAGTTTACGTGAAAAAAGCAAAGGATGGTTTATCGAAAGAAGAAGCCATTCAGAAACTTTTACAAGAAAAAAGTCCTAAAAAGGTTATTTCAGTGAGACTTGGCATGGAAAAAAATATCCCCTTGTGGGAAATATATTATCGTTCTAATAATAATTTAATAAATTATTATTATGTTCACTTTGAAACAGGTGAATGGCTAAAGAAGATCGAAAACCTATAGATGTAATGGAGAATGGAGGAAATATTTATGGTAGTGGAATTAGCAAATCGTGTGAAGGCACTTACACCTTCAACAACATTAGCAATTACTGCAAAAGCAAAGGAATTAAAGGAACAAGGTGAAGACGTTATCGGTTTGGGAGCAGGTGAACCTGACTTTAATACTCCACAATATATATTAGATGCTGCGTCCCAATCTATGAAAGAAGGGCATACGAAGTATACCCCATCAGCAGGCTTACCTGCATTAAAAAAAGCAATTATTAAGAAATTTGAAGCGGACCAAGGGTTAACATATAAACTGAATGAAATCATTGTAGGAAATGGAGCTAAACACGTTCTTTATACATTATTTCAAGTCCTATTAAATGATGGGGATGAGGTAATAATCCCTACACCATATTGGGTCAGCTATCCAGAGCAAGTCAAATTAGCAGGCGGCGTTCCTGTGTATATCGAAGGATTAGAGCAAAATCAATTTAAAGTAACCCCAGAGCAATTAAAGAGCGCCATTACGAAAAATACGAAAGCTGTTATAATTAATTCACCTAGCAATCCAACGGGTGTGTTGTATACAGCTGAAGAACTTTATGAGTTAGGCAAAGTTTGTCTTGAGGAAAATATTCTCATTGTTTCAGATGAAATTTATGAAAAGCTAGTTTATGGGGAAAATAAACATGTTTCGATCGCACAACTTTCTCCAGAATTTAAAAACCAAACCATTGTAATTAATGGCGTTTCTAAATCACATTCGATGACAGGTTGGAGAATCGGGTACGCGGCTGGAAATAAAGTAATTATTGAGGCGATGACAAACCTCGCAAGTCATAGTACATCTAATCCGACAACAACAGCCCAGTATGCAGCAATCGCTGCTTACAATGGCTCACAGCAGCCAGTAGAAGATATGCGCCAGGCATTTGAAAAAAGATTATCAATAATTTTTGATAAACTAGTAGCGATTCCCGGTGTAACATGTGTGAAACCGCAAGGAGCATTTTACCTTTATCCAAATGTAAGAAAAGCTGCTGAATTGACAGGATATCAAAATGTTGATGCTTTTGTTGAAGCCTTGCTGGTCGATGCCAAAGTCGCTGTTATCCCAGGTTCAGGCTTTGGAACTCCTGACAATATTCGACTCTCCTATGCAACTTCTTTAGAATTATTGGAAAAAGCAGTGGAGAGAATCCACCAATTTGTTACATCCAAATCAAGCATTGTCAATAATTAAAAACGTAAAAAGTCTGCTAAGGTCTGCAGGCTTTTTGCTTTTAGTTACCAAAGATGGATGCCTAAAACTCTTACTCGGATAATTTGTTCGTGGTATACTTAACTGGAGGTGTCCTAATGATGAAAACAAACTTTTTAGCATGGATTCAAGAAGGTAATATCACCGTTCCAACATTATTATTTTCTGAATACCGTAATCTAAATTTAAATGAATTTGAACTTGTTCTTTTATTAAATATACTAACCTTTTTAGAAAAGGGGCATGAATTCCCTACACCAGATGAGTTATCGGCACGAATGACGATTTCCATTTCGGAATGTAATGAAATGCTTAGAAAGTTGATTCAAAGAGGTTTTATCGAAATTACCGATGAATATACAAATGAAGGTATCCGATATGAAAAGTATTCTGTCATCCCTTTATGGGAAAGACTTGTTGAACATTTCTTGAAAAATAATAAAAGTAATAAGGAAACAGATAAGAAAGCAGACGAAACCGACCTTTATACTTGCTTTGAGAAGGAATTTGGCCGACCGTTATCTCCATTTGAATGTGAATCCCTAGCCATGTGGATGGATGATGATCATCACGACCCAATTATTATCAAAGCAGCTTTACGGGAAGCTGTAATGTCTGGAAAATTAAACTTCCGGTATATTGATAGAATTCTTTTTGAGTGGAAGAAAAATGGGATAAAAACGATAGAGCAAGCGAAAACCCATGGACTTAAATTTCGTCAAAAGCAAACACCTAATGGAACTGTGAAGGGGGAAACACATCAACCAACTGTGCCCTTTTACAATTGGTTAGAACAATAATTTTGATTAACGAGGGAGTTATCTCTCGTTTTATTCATTTTAATAATAGTAGGTGATAGATATGTTGAATAATACCCAAATCCGTTATTGCCTTGATCAAATGGGTGCGATGTTTCCAGAGGCCCACTGTGAATTAAATCATTCAAATCCATTCGAACTAGTCATTGCTGTGGCCTTATCGGCACAATGTACCGATGTGCTCGTAAATAAAGTGACTAAATCGTTATTTGAAAAATACAAAACACCTGAGGATTATCTTGAGGTTTCACTAGAAGAATTACAAAACGACATACGTTCGATTGGCCTTTACCGAAATAAAGCTAAAAACATTCAAAGCCTTTCCCGAATGGTATTAGAAGAGTATAAAGGTGAAATCCCAATGGATCGTGATGAGTTAACAAAGCTGCCTGGTGTGGGCAGGAAAACAGCAAATGTAGTTGTGTCCGTTGCTTTTAATGTACCTGCTATAGCAGTAGATACTCACGTTGAAAGAGTGAGTAAGCGTTTAGGGATTTGCCGTTGGAAGGATTCTGTACTCGAAGTGGAAAAAACATTAATGAGGAAGATCCCAAAAGACGAATGGTCAGTTACACATCATCGCTTGATATTTTTTGGCCGCTATCATTGTAAAGCCCAAAATCCACAATGTTCAAGCTGCCCACTAGTAGGGCTATGCAGGGAGGGTAAAAAGCGGATGAAAGGTCAGGTATCTATCAATGGATAAAAAGGTTAAGAACATTTCCAGCCTATTGAAGGAATGGGAAAATAGTAAGGTCCAACTCGAAGCATTATTTCGTGAACGAGATTATCAAAACGCAAAAGTGTTGATGGAAAAGGGAATTTTAATGTTTATTCAGTTCTTGTCTTGGTCAAATGAATTGCCTGCAACTCTGGATGAACCTTTTAACTCTAATAAATTTGAGTTTAAACCTGTCAATGTGGAAGAACGGTTAGGTTTTATCATGTCTAGACCAAATCTATATCATTCATATCGGCAGTTATCAGAGTTAATGGTTGAGCAAGAAAAGCTGTATTCGAAAAGAAGTATACTAAAAAAAGCGTCTAAACCTAAAGGTTAGACGCTTTTTTACTATTCTTTTTAGTTAGGGTAATGTTGTAGGTGTACCTGAATTTGCTCCATTTACTGTCCCATTGTCGACCGGGGTATCTGGTGGAGTAGTAACGCCGTCATCTTGGTTGTCAGTGCCTGTGCCATTACCAGTACCATCACCATTACCAGTATCGTTGCCAGTACCATTCCCAGTACCAGTACCATTCCCAGTACCAGTACCGTCGCCATTACCAGTACCGTTGCCATTACCAGTACCGTTGCCATTACCAGTACCGTTGCCATTGCCGTTCCCGTTTCCATTTCCTGGATTTGTACCATTGCCAGGATTTGTATTACCTGGGTTTTCTTCTTGAATAGGTAGTGGTATATCAATTGCAGCAGTTGCTGGATTACTAGTTCGATCACCACTGATTGCCACAATCGTGAAAGAATATTTAGTACCAGGTACGGCAGGGATGCTTAAAGATGTTTCTGCTTGATTATATTGCTTTTGACCAGTCCCGCTATTTACCGTTACAGAGAAAGTAACATTTGCCTCTTTTGAATTATTGTAATCCCATGTTAAGGTAATATTTTTATTTACTTCATCATATTTGGCATTTAGTTTTTTCGGAGCATTCAGTTTGTCATACCTTTGGGAGACACGTTTAGGTGCATGACCTTTCACAGCATACTCAGTAATAACTTGACTTCCAGGGGTATATTTACTTGCCAATACCGGCGGCATAGAGCCTCTTTCAATACTTACTCTTTGAACGCTGTTTGGCATAGTAAAGTCAGGTGTATCGATATCCTTTGATACATGTTCCATTAAGTTTTTAAAAATTAATTGGGCTAAACGTTGATTATTTCCGACCGCGTTGATAGGTGTACTTCGGTTTTTGTATCCTGTCCAAATAGACGCAGTGTAATTAGTTGTATATCCAGTAAACCAGGCATCAGGAACGGACCTGCTGCTCGGAATACCCCATTTTTGTATTTCCTCATCTGTATAATTCGTTGTACCGGTCTTACCGGCGATTGGAAGTCCGGGAACTTTTGCCCTTGTTCCTGTTCCAGGAGATACGAGGACACTTTTTAACATATCGGTAATCATAAAAGCGGTCGAATCTTTCATTACCACTTTTGGTTCAGGTTCTGTGCTAATAAAGGTTCCATCACGCAACTTGATTTTTCTAATAGCATGTGGTTTTGTATAAATGCCATTATTGCCAAAGGCGCTATAGGCACCAGCCATTTCAAGTGGGGAAACCCCCGTTTTAAAACCGCCAATTGCGTAGGATTCAAAAATTTCTTTTAAAGGAATACCTAAACCAACTGCAAAGTCTTTCGCTTTTTCAAGACCAACCTGCTGTAGAGTCTGAACGGCTGGTGAGTTTCGTGATAATTGCAGTGCAGTTCTAATCGTCATCGGTCCTTTATAGCTTTGGTCCCAGTTCCCAAACTTTTTCCCAGATGAATAGGTTATTGGTTTATCCTCAATCATTTCAAAGGTTCCCCAATTTAAATATTCAATCGCGGGAGCATAATCAAGCACAGGCTTGATTGTTGAACCTGGTTGACGTTGTGTATCGATGGCATAGTTAAACCCACGTTTTACTTTCTGGTTCCTTCCGCCTCCAATTGCCCGAATTTCTCCAGTTTTTGTATCAAGGAGAGCAACCCCAGCTTGGAATTCATCATCAGGATAATCAATAATGTCTGATTTATTAAGAATATCTTCAACATATGATTGCGCATCTGGATCTAGAGTCGTATGGATTGTTAAACCATCTGTAAAGATATCAAAATCAGACGTTTCTTTCACTTCATCAATAACAGCATCAACAAAGGAATCAAATGGTTTTTCTTTTACTTGACGCTGCTTTTCATTTAATACAGTTGATTTAACAGAAACCTTTTTCGCATCTTCCATTTCTTGTTTTGAAATATAACCATGCTGATGCATTAATGTTAGGACGATATTTCGTCTCTTCTCAGCTAAATCAGGATGATCGAATGGGTTATAATTATTAGGACTTTGCGGCATCCCAGCAATTTGGGCAGCCTCTGATAATGTTAAATCTTTTAATTCTTTTCCATAATAAATTTTTGCGGCAGTTGCAATACCGTGGCTATTTTCAGAAACATAAACCTTATTTACATACATCTCGAAAATCTGGTGTTTAGTATATTGCTGTTCAAGCTGATAAGAGAGCCAGGCTTCTTCGACTTTCCGCTTTAAGGTTTTTTCGGGAGTTAAAAATGAGTTTTTAACCACTTGTTGTGTGATTGTGCTGGCACCTTCAGATCCAAATCCATGTTGGATATTAGCTAACACAGCACCGCCTAATCTAATCGGGTCAATACCATGGTGTTTGTAGAAACGGTAATCCTCGGTTGCCAAAATGGCATTTTCAACTACTTGTGGTATGTCTTTGTAATTTACATATTCCCGATTAACTGCACCTACTTCAGTAATCAACTTGTCATCTTTATCTAAAATCTTCGAAGGGATTGGATCTTTTAATAATTTTGGGTCAAGTACGGGAGCATCCTTTACTAAGTAGGCGAAAGTCCCCACTCCCGAAAGTATTCCAATAATACCAAGGGCCACTAAGGTTAGAAAAATTTTCTTTATTAATCCACCCGATTTTTTCTTGGTTTTTGGTTTACCTGTGGTTTGGAGTTTCTTTCGGCGCTCCTCTCTTGATTGGTACTGTTCTGACATGGTAATATTCCTTCCTTTCAGGCCTTTTCTCAATTATGAAGCTTATCTATAATTTTAATATAGTCAATTCGCGGTTGAAAACCAAGTGGGATCTGATGTCCTTGTAGTTCCACTTCCTCTTTGGTTATTGATTTTCTGCCGCCATTATTCATTCGTTTCCAAAATGTTAACAAGTGTTTTGCTTCGAGTAAAAAAACCTGCTCATATCTTGTAAAACGAAGGATAACAAAACAAATACCTCCTTGATCCAGGACTTCTTCCATATGCTGTATCTGGTGTTGATGGAAATTCTTTAATGGAAAAGAGGTAGGGTTCTGTGTTTCTTTAGCTTCGAAATCAATATACTTTCCTTTATAAACACCATTATAATCCGTGGTGGAGGCAAGTTTGAAATATGCCTCTTTAATTACAGCAGCACTGCGGTTTGGATAATCAACTTGGACAATTTGAACCGGCGTTGGTTTCTTATGAATAACAGCTACTTTTCCCGCACGGTAATATTCATTTGTCTCATTTAAATCTTCCTCAAGTGTCATTCCTCTGTTACTATAAGAGCCATTTTTCTTTTTTTTATTATTGATATTTTCTGTGTTCTGTTCTCTTGGTAAGTATCTTTTTCCATTTGGATAGTTAAAGTTCACGTTTTACACCTCTCAAACTCTTCCTTATCATATCAAATCTTGAAGAGAATGGGGTGTATAAAATACATTTGCGTACACACTCTAATAACAATTGTACTGTGACTGCTAAATTTATACATGATGCATTTCTCATAAAAGAATTTAAACTCAATCATAGTACTAATAATCTATTAAAAAAACTTAAGGGAAGATGAATATGAATCATCTTACAATACAGGAACGAACAATCATTCGTCAAATTCAAGAGGAAACCAATAAAAAAAATGTCGATAATATCTCAAGGACTGAAGCATACTTTTCTTTTTTTAAGAAACATCCAGATATCATTTGGTCTTTCTTAGCAAGCATGGTATCTAGGAATGGGGGGTGGAATATGTGTGACCTCCAAGGGTCAATATTTCCTCAATTATTAACGGACATGACGAGAAAGCAGCTTTTCCTTACCTATGAGCGGGCAAATTGGTTGATTTTCCATGATGTCTATCCCCAGTTATTGGTCTACCAATATTCGACGAAATTAAATCGAAAAATGTTTCATTTACTCCCTTATTTTCATGTTTCTACGTTTATCCAAAAAGAATGGTTCCGATATTGGAAAGAAAATGATAAGAACAGACTGACCACTTCATTAATCATAAATGAACAAAATGTCATTCAAACACCGGTTATTGATCACCCTCTATATAAGAAAAAGGTTTTCCAATCGAAGCTTTTTTCTTTTCAAGATTGGTTTCATTTCAGTTGTGTACTATTTCCAACCTGCGGGGGAGAAGTATATGGGGCAAGTGCAAATGGTTTCAAATCACTTTCAAAAAGAATCAACCTGGGTAAAAGACTAGCCAGCATACTTTTTCATCCACGGCTATTTCCTTATTTTTATGAATTCGCTGAAAAAACGCCGCATACTGGTTCAAGAAATGATTATGAACAATATTTTAAAATAAAAACTGGCCTGAAAACCCCGATTTTGCGAGTGAGTTTCCCAGTTATAAAGCATAATCAACATAAATATGAGGATTGGAGTACGCAACGCAGGGTATCCCCCTTCTTGTTGTATCTTCCCGCACGACATCGTCACCCCATTCACCTTACTGATTGGTACTTTGCTAAATCAAACCAACTTCAATTAATGTTGGCCCTCCAAAAGACCTTGCAGCTAAAAAAATGGAAATAAAAAAGCAGGGGAAGTGTCCCTTGCTTTTTGGTTGGTTGTTATTCGGCAGGTCGGTTTTCTCCCACAAGCTTTTTATCACCGTAGCCTGTTTTTGTTGCTGCATCAGATTGAACTGTTTGCTGCTTTTTGTTTTGTTTATTATTTTTTGACATTAAAAAACACCTCCAACAATAGCTTGTGCGCTTTTTTATTTTTTCATGCAGGATTTAATTGATGTCGAATTACATGGAGTAAAATGCCATTTAACCACTACCTTTGACGAATAGCTTCTAGTTTTGTCAGGGTAGAAGGAAGCCGAAAAAAGAAAGAGAATAATTATACTTAATAGAAATTGCTGGGAGGGTTTAATAGATGAATAAGCCATTGTCCGATAAGGAAAAGTTGATTTCAATGTTGTCAGAAATATACGATCAATTAGAAGAATTGGAAGTGGTGCTTGAAGCATCCTTCTCAGACCTGCGCAAAAGTTTAGACAAGAAAGAGCAGGCTAAGTTAATCGTATCAAAACAAAAACTAATGGGACTTGAACAGAGTATTGATAAAGTTAACTCCATATCTAATTTAGAGATTGCTTGTGCCAATCCAAATCATGTGTCTAGAGCCCTACAACTTGAATTGGGCTATTAATTGCCTATAAAATAATAGTAACGATTAAAGTAGCATAAAGATCTTTGCTACTTTTTATTTTTTAGGCTATGTTAAAGCTTATTGTTGATTTTGGCACAAGTTGATTGGAGCGAAGCGCCTGGAGCGGAAATCAACAGCCAAGTATAACAGAGCCATTTTTTAAAGAAAGGGTTTATTAAAAAGATGTCTGAAGAAATTATCCAATTAACGGAAAAACTTTTAGCTTATAATAGTTTATTCATGAAGTACTATCTAGAGGGAAGGGAGTCAGGGCTCAAGCATGATTTTCATGAAGTGATTAAGCCATTTGCAAATGAAGTTAAGGAAATAAATGACCAATGGAAACATGCCATGAAGAAATGGCTGTCTGAAACGGACCATAAACATCTTCATTTAAAGCAAATCGACACGACATCTGAACATATTGACCAGTTGTCAATTCAATCCTTTTTCCCGGAAACTAGCAAAACGAGATTTTTAAATGCAAATCGTACGGTTGAATTTTTCCTCTTGGAAATATTAAAAGAGGTTAAAAAATAGAAAAGAGATGCAGCTGCATCTCTTTAATTATTATTAAGAATGTTCGATGAGGGAGTTTTCATTATCCGTTTCAGGTATTACCGCGCCTTGTTTTTCAAGTTCACGGACAAGAAGACGATATTCTTTAATGTTAATATCGTTTTGAATATACGCTTTCTTAGCAAAATCCATTAATGTATTAACATCATCTGGTGTATAATCCCGACTTTGAATAAATTTGCTTTTTAATTCGCGAATGTCCATATCTATTAGCTCCTCCTTCATCCTTTTTTCTATCGTATCACGAAAATAAAGGATTCCTAGTTTTTAAAATATTTAAACTTCAGACAAAATTCTCGTCATTTTGACATAATTATTGTTTTTCAAAAGAATCACCTTTCCTCTCTCTCCTTCATAATGTGTAGTAGATAAAAAAGCGGAGGAGATGTTTGCCCATGTTTGGCAAAAAAAGGCCAGCTAATTACCTCAATTATGAATATTCGGGGCAAATGATGCAGCAAGGTCCAGTTGGTCAGATCAGGAATCAGCAGCTTTTTAATAGTAATCAACCCTTCCATTACCAAGCTCAGCCCCAAAACTATGATTGGACCGCTTATCAACAACCCAATCAACAAATTCCTTATTACCCGCCAGTGTACCAGCAATATGGTCAAAACTATCAACCTGGCTACGTTTCTCAAAATACGCCATACAATAGCCAGCCATTTTCGCAAAAAGATTCGCAATTCCTATTCCAGAACCCTTTACAGCCACAGGAAGAAATAGTGCAAAAACCACAGTATATGCCCATGAATGGTTATCCAGTGATGAACCCTTATCCTAAGCAAAGTGCAACCCCAAAACAGCAAGGAGGGGTCCAATCGTTTATGAATTCCTTCAAGTCCCAAGATGGATCAGTGGATATAAATAAAATGGTGAATACAGCAGGTCAAATGATGAATGCTGTTAACCAAGTATCATCACTTGTAAAGGGATTTGGTGGAATATTTAAGGCTTAATAAAAAGCTCAGTTGATTGGAGCGGAAGGCGCGAAGACTCCTGCGGGAGGACAGGGCAGGGGAGACCCCCCAGGCGCTTAGCGCCAAAGGAGGCTCCCCGGACCGCCCGCGATCCGCACGCGCCTGGAGTGGAAATCAACAGCTAAGTTTTAACAGCAAAAAGACGGCTTTTTTACTAGCCGTCTTTTCATATGGAAAGGAAATGGAATTTAGTCTTCGATATCAATAATTTTCCCTTTTTCCTGTGGAATGCGGATTTTTAATAAACCATCACGATAGGATGCTTTCACTTTCTCTTCATTAATCGTATGCGGCAGTGAAACCGTTCTTGATGATTTTTGGCGTAAGTATTTACGTCGATATAAATGATTGATTTCGTCTTCCTCGGTTTCAAGTTCGTTATTTTCCACAGAAATAGTTAAATAATTTCCAGAAATGTTTAAATGAATTTGCTCTCTTTTTATCCCTGGCAGTTCTGCAGAGATGATGTATTCCCCACCTGTTTCAATCGTGTCAACATGAAAGATCGATCCAGATGGAAATGGATTTTTAAAAAAATCATCGATTGATTGTAGGAAGCCTTTGATTGGTTTTTCATTGAAAAAGTCGTTCATCGATTTAATTAACTCACCAAAAGCTTCTGTTTTCGGCTTTTTAGGGTCATTCTTATCACTCGGTACCTTAGATGACATTAAGTTCCCCTCGCTTTCCAATATTTCACTCACTATTATATGCTGGGTTAACTGGGTAGGTGCCGTCATCAAATGGCAATAATTTTATGAACGATTTATTACAGTTGCTTTAAATGTGATGTAAATCACATTAAATATTTTGGTCGATTAGTATAGTAAAGCAGAAATAAAATCGAAAGTGAGGAACTAAAATGTTCTGTTATCAATGTGCACAAACTCCATCTGGCGGCTGTAATGTCATCGGTGTGTGTGGTAAAGATGAAACCATTGCTAGCTTACAAGACACGATTATTTTTGCATTAAAAGGAATTGCGGCCTATCGAACCCATGCTAATCAATTAGGATATACAGATCCTTTTGTCGATGCCACCACCCATGAAGCCCTTTATTTGACTTTAACGAATTCAAATTTTAATGTTCAAGAACATATCGACATGGCGATGAAAGTTGGCCAATCAGCAGTCCACGTAATGGAAATGCTAGATGAAGCTCATACAAAGCGTTTAGGCATCCCTGAGCCAATCCGGGTCAGCCAAAACAAAATTGAAGGAAAATGTATTATTGTTACAGGTCACAACTTATTTGCTTTAGAGGAACTATTAAAGCAAACAGAGGGAAAGGGTATCAATATCTATACGCACTCTGAAATGCTACCTGCGCACGGCTACCCAGCATTGAAGAAATATACTCATCTAAAAGGGAATATCGGAAAAGCTTGGTACGACCAGCGACGACTTTTTGAAAATTTCCCTGGAGCGATTCTAGCAACGACCAACTGTGTAATGCCAATTAAAGGGTCATATGCAGACAGGATGTTTACATATGAAGTAGCAGGTCTTGAAAATGTAGAGAAAATTATTAATGATGATTTTACACCATTAATTAACCGAGCTTTAGAGCTTCCTGAAGCAGCAATTGATTCCGAAGAAACATTGTTAACAGGGTTCCATCATGAAACGGTTCTAGGCTTAGCACCTGAAGTAATTGATGCAGTCAAAGCTGGTAAAATCAAGCGATTCTTTGTTATCGCAGGCTGTGATGCACCGGGACCTGGCGGAAATTATTATCGTGAACTTGCCACTTCACTACCGCCAGAGACTGTTATATTAACAACCTCTTGTGGAAAATTCCGCTTTAATGACGTGGATTATGGTGTGGTGCCGGGAACCAATATTCCACGGTATATAGATTTAGGTCAATGCAATAACTCTGGATCAACTGTTAAGATTGCTTTAGCACTTGCAGATGCATTTGGATGTGAAGTGAATGAACTGCCGGTCAGCATCGTGTTATCTTGGTTTGAACAAAAAGCAGTTGCTATTTTGCTTGGTTTATTTAGCTTAGGGATCCAGGATATCCGCATTGGCCCGAAGCCGCCTGAATTTATCTCTGAAGGGGTATTACAGGTCCTTCAGGACACCTTTAATCTAAAATTGATTGGAACAGCTAAAGAAGACATGGAAGACATGTTACAGCTCTCAATTAAATAAATAAAATAAAACCGCAGCATAGATTTGCTGCGGTTTTTAATGTATTAGATTAGATTAATTTCTTCCATTAGAATTTCAACATCTACGATCATGTTGCCTTCTTCATCTACTTCTATTAATTCATCTTTTTTCATTTTTGTTAGCGTTCTGCTTATGGTTTCTCTTGTCGTGCCGATCATATTGGCAAGATCCTTATTCGTGAATTCTGACTTTAAAAGGATCGTACCATCTTCTTGTTCTTTACCATGCTTCTGGGCGAGCCGAATCAGTAGTTTAATAATTTGTTCGTATGTGTTATTGAGAATCTGTTCTTCTAAACGATTTTGCAAATCAACGATTTTTTCTCCTAATACTTTAAAAACTTTAATACATAGTTCAGGGTTTTCAATCAGTACAGTTTCAAATTTTGAAATTGGAACAGCAATAAGAGTGGAGGATTCAAGTACTTCTGCATAGGCTGGGTATTCGCCTTTTCTGAAAAAACCTACATGGGGAAACATCTCACCTTTTTTAGCAATGGCGACGATTTGTTCTTTGCCATTAATGTCACTTTTATAAATTTTAATTTTTCCTTCATAAATAAAATAGACATTTTCAAGCGGGTCACCTTGGAGAAACACATGACTATGTTTTTTCCATTCCCTAGCAATTGCGATGTCAGAGATTTTTGCTATTTCAAAATCATTCATTTCACGAAAAAGGGTAAAATCAGCGAGCACCCTTTTAATTTCTTCAATTTTCATCCAATCACCTTCAAATATAGATTCCGTTACTATCTATTGTAACAAAAATTCTAGCAATAGTTTAAGGTTATTGATATTTATTGGTTAAGTAGAATTTAAAGTATATTCTTACGCTTGGAAAAAAGTACTAGGCATATAAGAAATAAAAAAGTCGTTTTTTCTTTTGTTGCGAACGTTCATTCGTTAAAATAGAAGTAATGAGGTGAGGAAGCATGAAGTTAAGAAAAAGCCTGCAAGAAATTTTGTCAGACTTAAAAATAAATGATCAATTTAAGGAAAATATCGTTACATGGCACACCATCGAGGAAAAGCCGGCCCAAACAGTCCAGATGCCAAGAGACCTTCATCCGGTTTTAAAGTCTGCTCTTAAGAGCAAGGGGATTGAACAACTTTATACACATCAAAAATCAGCCTATGAAAAAATTATTAAGGGGAAAAGTATCGTTGCTGTTACCCCTACAGCTTCAGGAAAAACCCTTTGCTATAACCTTCCAGTTTTACAATCGATTCTAGCAAATCCAAGTACACGAGCTCTTTATATGTTTCCTACAAAAGCACTTGCTCAGGATCAAAAGAGTGAAATCAATGAAATTATTCAAGCGGCTGGCGTAGAGATTAACAGCTATACGTACGACGGGGATACACCAGCTAATATTCGTCAACGAGTAAGACAGGCAGGGCATGTGGTTATTACTAACCCAGATATGCTCCACTCAGCCATACTGCCACATCATACAAAATGGGTTTCTTTGTTTGAGAACCTTAAATTTGTTGTCATCGATGAACTTCATACCTATCGAGGTGTTTTTGGCAGTCATGTGGCCAATGTGATCAGAAGGTTGAAGCGTATTTGTAAGTATTATGGGAGTAACCCTGTATTTATTTGTACGTCAGCAACCATTGCTAATCCACTTGAACTCGCAGAAACCCTAACAGAAGAAAAGATGAACCTGATTGATAATAATGGGGCCCCTAGTGGTACAAAGCATTTTCTATTCTATAATCCACCTATTGTAAACAAACCATTAAACATTAGAAGAAGTGCCACACTTGAGGTTCGGAAAATTGCGGGTGAACTTTTAAAAAATAAAATTCAAACCATCGTTTTTGCGAGAAGCAGAGTTAGAGTCGAAATCATTTTGACCTATTTGCAGGAATTAGTAAAGAATCAGTTGGGAGCAAAATCCATAATGGGCTATCGGGGCGGGTATCTACCCACCGAACGAAGGAAGATTGAAAAAGGGCTTCGTTCAGGTGATATATACGGTGTGGTCAGTACGAATGCACTTGAACTAGGAGTGGATATTGGGCAGTTGCAAGTGTGTATCATGACAGGCTACCCTGGTACGATATCCAGCGCATGGCAGCAGGCTGGAAGAGCGGGAAGAAGGCATGGAGAAGCCCTAGTTATTATGGTTGCAAGCTCCAGTCCCCTAGATCAATACATCATCCAGAATCCGGATTACTTTTTTAACAAAAGCCCTGAAACAGCAAGGATTAATCCTGATAATTTAATTATTTTAATCGATCATATGAAATGTGCTGCCTATGAACTCCCTTTTAAAGCGGGTGAGCATTTTGGAAGTGTAGAAACAGAGGAACTACTAGAATATTTAACAGAAGAACGTGTCCTTTATCATAATGGCGGGAAATGGTATTGGATGAATGATTCTTTTCCAGCACATAACATTAGTTTAAGGTCTGCATCACAAGAGAACGTGATTATCGTTGATCAGTCAGATGTTGCGAATGTAAAAGTAATTGGAGAAATGGATCGTTTTTCAGCGATGACTCTTCTCCATGATGAAGCAATTTATTTACATCAAGGGACTCAATTCCAGGTAGAAAAGCTTGATTGGGAAGAGAAAAAGGCGTTCGTTAGGGAAGTCGATGTAGACTATTTTACTGATGCCAATTTAGCGGTTCAATTAAAAGTACTGGAAGTAGACAAACTTGAATCAAAAGATGATGCTGAATTCGGTTATGGGGATGTTAGTGTAAGGGCGATGGCCACAATTTTTAAGAAAATTAAATTCGAAACCCATGAAAATATAGGGTCTGGACCGATCCATTTACCGGAAGAGGAGCTTCATACAAATGCGGCCTGGATTTCCTTAAACCATCCGATATCAGAAATGGGCCATGAGCGACTCGAACAGGGACTTGTCGGGACTGCGCATGCACTAAACCATATAGCTCCCTTATTCGTAATGGCCGACCCTCAGGATATTCATGTCATTCCGCAAGTAAAGGCAGACCATAACGAAAAGCCAACCATTTTCTTTTATGATCGCTACCCAGGCGGGATAGGATTAAGCGAGAAAATACACACAGGTATGTCGGAAGTATTTGAGGAAACAAAGAAAATGATTACTCGCTGTCAATGCGGATCCGGCTGCCCGTCATGTATTGGTACAGACACCGTTAGTGATACAGCAAAAAATGATACCTTAAAAATTATTGAAGCCTTTTTAAAACCCTTAATATAGGAGAAGGAAGATTAGCGATGTCGTTAAAAAATAAATTAAATCGTTTAAAACCACATCTTTCTGTTGGCGATCAATCTAAAAAAATTAGTACTCCTCCTTTAGCTGTTAACATTGAGGTTCCTTTCAAGGAACAATGGGAGCAAGAAAACGTTTATCCGTATTTTATGGATCAAAATTACTGTTTAATCAGAGAAGTGAAATATCCGCTCTCATATCAGCATGGTCATTACTGTTTTCGTGATTTTCTAACCGCGGTAGAAATATGGAACAAACAGCCCGTAAATCATCCTTTATCAGCAGAAGGGCATCAAGCGGAAGAATTATTCTTTTTTGATACTGAAACGACTGGACTTGGCGGTGGGGTCGGAAACACGATTTTTTTACTCGGCTATGCCAGCATTTCTGGTGATTCCCTTATCTTAAGACAACATATTTTACCGAATCCGGGGGCAGAGGTCCCTTTATATCAAAGCTTTCTAGAAAAAGTGAATTATAAAACGCTAGTTACCTATAATGGGAAGTCATTTGATTGGCCGCAGGTAAAAACAAGGCATACGCTCGTAAGAGAACATGTGCCAAAGCTGCCGCAGTTTGGGCATTTCGATTTATTTCATGCGGCTAGAAGGCTATGGAAGCATAAATTAGACCGTTTAAAGTTAGCTGTTGTGGAGAAAGAGGTTCTTGGGGTAGAAAGGGTAGATGATATTCCTGGCTTTTTGGCCCCGATGATTTACTTTGAGTTTATTGATAGTAAACAGCCTGATGGAATGCTTGGTATTCTAAAACATAATGAAATTGATATTTTATCGCTGGTTACCTTGTATACACATATAACCTTTCAACTATGTGGAACAGATACTTCTCAAACCAGACCCGAGTCCTTTGAGGTAGGGCGCTGGTTTGCTTCATTAGGAGAACAAAATGAAGCAGAAAAAGTTTTGACCAAGCTTGCAAATGGAAGTGATTTTACTTCCTATCAAGCAAAGCATGCTTTAGCTATACAACACAAAAAAGAACGCGACTGGGAAAGAGCACGGAAATTGTTTTCGGATGTTGTTGATTCGGGTGATAAACCAATGATGTTAGATGCATGCCTGGAGCTAACCAAGATCCATGAACATAGGC
This sequence comes from Neobacillus sp. C211, assembly GCF_051842875.1. Classification (NCBI taxonomy): domain Bacteria; kingdom Bacillati; phylum Bacillota; class Bacilli; order Caryophanales; family Bacillaceae; genus Neobacillus; species Neobacillus sp. C211. The sequence continues at coordinate 61,202 of NZ_JBPXRO010000013.1, read as the reverse complement.
TAAAAGATTTTCAACTTGCGTTGGATTACTGTCAAAAAGCGATTATGATCGTATCCCAATTTGAAAAACTACCTAAAATTACAAATCAAAATAGCTTAGAACAACTCAAATTCCGTCTTAGCCGGTTAGAGCGAAAAAATGCAAAATAACCTGTCTGACTATTGTTTTTTGTAAAGTTCATCTAATTGCCACAAAATCAGTGAAAATTAATTTAAAAAACCAGCATTTCCATATTGTTTATCATAGTTGAAAGAGGTAAAATTTGAAATTGGATTGAGAAAAAAACGACTAACAAAACATTTGGAGCTGGTAACATGTATAAAGCGATTTTATTCTTATTTTTTATTGTCGTTTGTTTGACTGCAGTTATTTTTACGAGTTTAAAAGATAGCTTTTATTCTTTTTTATAGATGAAACATATGTCTAGGGTGGCAGCCCTTTTTTGAGCAAAACTAGGCATATCTGAACATATATAAATATTGAAAACATAGCAATGAACGTATTAAACCTAAAAAATAGGTATTTTCATTAGTACAAGAGTAATCCCTTCAACATAGGCTGTAATGTAAACAAATAATTGAAGGGAGACTTTTATATGTATCTTGGAACTAATTTTATGCCGCCAGTCATTCATCCGACTCAACAAATTGTGAACCATACGTTTTCAACGACAGTGGTTCCCCATATTCACCCTGTCCACACAACCACGGTGAATCACCATCTGTATCAACATAAACATTACTGTCCGCAAACTGCTTCTTGCGCTGAAGAGGTATGCAATCAACAAATTAACTGCTGTAACCCGTGTGCACCAAGCGCAGTGCCAGTACCATTGCCAGCAGCTAATGCTTTACCAAATGCTATGCCAGGAATGGGTGGTCCAGGCTTTGGACCAGGAGGCCCAGGTTTTGGACCAGGAGGCCCAGGTTTTGGACCAGGAGGCCCAGGCTTTGGACCAGGAGGCCCAGGTTTTGGACCAGGGGGCCCAGGTTTTGGACCAGGAGGCCCAGGCTTTGCACCAGGACCATTCATGGGTCCTAGACGTTAATTGAAGTAATGTCTTTTGCAGGGGCTTTTTAGCCCTTGTTTTTTAATTTTTATTTACTAATATGATATGCTTGTTTCATTCAAATGTTTGTCCATTTTAAAAAAATTTCTTGGTGAGGAGAACATTCTTTATGAAAGTTCTGGCCATTTCAGGTTATAAACCCTATGAATTAGGAATTTTTAAAAATGACCATCCATCGGTATTATTTCTCAAGGCTGCTATTAAAAAATCACTTATTCCAATGATAGACGAAGGATTAGAGTGGGTGCTGATTAGTGGACAATTAGGTGTGGAACTGTGGGCTGCTGAGGTAGTATTTGAACTACAATTGGAATTTCCAGATCTAAAATTAGCAGTAATAACGCCATTTTTAGATCAGCAAGCGTCTTGGAAGGAAAATAATCAGGAATGGTATGAGTCAGTCCTTGCACAAGCTGATTTCATTGATTCTGTTACAAAAAAAGGATATGAAAAGCCATGGCAATTTAGGCTGAAAAATCAATTTTTTGTAGAAAAAAGTGAGGGACTCCTCCTACTTTACGATCAGGAAAGGGATGGGAGCCCAAAATATCTATATGAAATGGCTCTTGAGTACCAAAAAAAACATCTATATCCGATTGAGCTAATTACATTTTATGATTTGCAGATGATTGTCGAGGAAGAACAAATGAAACTCGCTGACTTTTAACCTTATTAGTCATTTTTTTAAGTACAAATTCATATATTGAAATGATTTATCAAATCAAAAATTTAGCAAAACAAATGAAAATTGACAAAACTACATATTTTTGAAAAAATAATAGGTAGTGATTGGCGAATACTGAGGTGAATAGAATGCTGTCAGATAAAGTGAAATTAACAGCTAAGGATATTTTAGAAAAAGAGTTTAAGACTGGTGTACGCGGCTATAAACAAGAAGATGTTGATAAGTTTTTGGATTTAATCATTAAAGATTATGGAACATTTCATCAGGAGGTTGAAGATCTACAACAGGAAAATCTTCGGCTTCGGAAACAGCTTGAAGAAACTTCAAAAAGGCAGCCGGCAGCACAACCTGCGGGTACCACAAATTTTGATATCTTGAAACGATTATCCAATCTTGAAAAACATGTTTTTGGTAACAAGCTCTACGATTAACAGGATGTATTAAAATTTCCTAATAATAACCATTGAATTACCAGCGTGAAATACATATAATAAATTGTATTCATTAATAACGTTCGGGTAATCGCTGTAAGAAGCATTTGCATTCTTGCAGAGGAAAGTCCATGCTCGCACGAGCTGAGATGCTCGTAGTGTTCGTGCCTAGCGAATTCATAAGCTAGGGCAGCTGGGGCTAGCATCCAGTTGACGGCCGGGAAAATACCTAAGTCCTTTTGGGGATATGGTATGAATACCTATAAAAGTGCCACAGTGACGTAGCCTTTCCAGAAATGGAAAGGGTGGAACGGGTAAACCCCACGAGCGAGAAACCCAAATAATGGTAGGGGCACTTTCTCTGAGGAATTGAACAAGGAGAAGGACAGGTTCAAATCTGAGCCTGTAGATAGATGATTACCACCTAAGTACGAGACACAACCGTGTCGTTTGTAGTACACTGGTACAGAACATGGCTTACAGAACGTTATTAATGGGAAAGTATGCTGGATATTAAATCGCTCTCCTGATAAGGAGAGCTTTTTATTATTACGGGACATATTGCATTCGTTGTCGACTTTTTGTCAATAATGAAAGCGAATTAAGATTATTTTTATTAAACATAAACATACATACAAATGAATTAAGGGTGAAAAAATGGGAAATTATCAATTAATAGCTACGGCGGCAATGGGACTTGAAGCTTTAGTTGCCAAAGAAGTACGATCATTAGGATATGACTGTGAAGTTGAAAATGGCAAAGTCACCTACACTGGTGATGAATATGCGATAGCCCGCAGTAATTTATGGCTCCGAACAGCGGACAGAATTAAGATCAAGGTCGGAGAATTTAAGGCATATACCTTTGATGAATTATTCGAGAAAACCAAGGCACTTCCGTGGGAAAAATTCTTACCTGAAGACGCGGAATTTCCTGTGGTTGGTAAATCTGTAAAGTCAAAGCTCTTTAGTGTTTCTGATTGCCAGGCAATTGTTAAAAAAGCAGTGGTAGAACGAATGAAACAACATTATAAACGAAGTACCTGGTTTGAGGAAACCGGTGCTTATTTTCGCATCGAAGTCGCACTATTAAAAGATGTTGCTACGATCACCATTGACACTAGTGGACAAGGGCTTCATAAACGCGGCTATCGTCTCGATCAGGGGGAGGCACCCCTAAAGGAAACACTTGCTGCTGCACTTGTCTTACTCACCAATTGGAAGGCAGACCGTCCTTTTATGGATCCTTTCTGCGGCTCGGGGACTATTCCCATTGAAGCGGCAATGATAGGGCAAAATATCGCTCCAGGTTTTAACAGAGAATTTGTTTCTGAGCGTTGGAATTGGTTTTCTGCAAAGGTTTGGGAGGAAGCAAGAAATGAAGCAGAGGACCTTGCAAATTATGATCAACCATTAGACATATTAGGCACTGATATCGACCATAGAATGGTGAAGATTGCCCAAGAAAACGCCTTTGAAGCTGGATTCGCTGACTTAATTCATTTCAAGCAAATGCAGGTTAAAGATATTTCTACCAATAAACAGTACGGTGTCATAGTCGGAAATCCACCTTATGGTGAAAGACTAGGGGATAAAAAAGCGGTCGAACACATGTATAAAGAAATGGGTGAAGCATTCAATGCGCTTGATACATGGTCAATTTATATCCTGACTTCTAATGAACAGTTCGAACAATTTTATGGAAAGCCAGCGACTAGGAAGAGAAAGCTATTTAATGGCTTTATTCGTACTGACCTTTATCAATATTGGGGAAAGAAACCTCCTCGTCAAAATGATCTGAATCTAGAATAATCAATCGATTAATATACTTATGTTTGTGGTAACACATGAAAGTTTTTTGGGGAGGGTACTATGCAAAAACGCATGCCATTTGAGATTGCAAAAACTGAATCCTTTTATGATAAATTAGGTGAATGGATTGGTGACTTATTTTATGATATTTTGCCTGAAGCTGGATTCGAACTGAGAGATGAACAGATATTTATGGCTTTTCAACTTGAAAATGCCTACAAGGATAAAAAAGTAATGTTTGCAGAAGCAGGGGTTGGAACAGGGAAAACCATTGTATATTTGCTTTATGCGATTATGTATGCACGTTATACCAATCGTCCGGCTGTTATTGCTTGTGCGGATGAGACTTTAATTGAGCAGTTGGTTAAAAAAGAGGGAGATATCGCAAAGCTGGAGAAAATTCTTGGACTAGATATCGATGTCCGCTTGGCAAAATCGCGAGATCAATACCTGTGTTTAAAAAAGCTAGATCTGACCAGGAATACTGATTTTTCAGATGAAATTTCAGATATTTATGAAAAACTGCCTGATTTTGTTCATTCTGTTGGCTCCATGCAAACATTTGAAAGATATGGTGACAGAAGAGATTATCCAGCTTTATCAGATGAAAAATGGAGTGAACTTAATTGGGATGCTGTCCAAGATTGTTTTTCTTGTGAAAAGCGTCATCGGTGTGGGCTGACATTGCACCGTGATTATTATCGACATTCAGAGGATTTAATTATCTGTTCCCATGATTTTTATATGGAGCATATCTGGACAAAGGAATCAAGAAAGCGAGAAGGGCAGCTTCCGCTTTTACCTGAGCATTCTTCCGTTGTTTTTGATGAAGGACACCTGCTTGAATATGCAGCGCAAAAAGCATTGAGCTACCGGTTTACTGATTATACTTTAGAAACCCTGCTTACGAGGTTAATGGAAAATGAAGTACGTGAGAAGACCTTGTATACGATTGATGAGGCTTTATTAGATAACGAGGCATTTTTTGATGCGATTTCACAATTCTCCTCTCTTTCACAAGGTTCTGAAAAACAAATGATTACGAAGCATCCATTAGTATTAAAAACATGCAGAAAGTTACTTTCAACCCTTCAAGGATTAGAGGAGGAATTAGTGTTTGAAAGTGAGTTATATGTCATTAATGAGTACGATCTGAAAATTGTCGAGGAATATTTAGAGCAAATCACCTATTCGTTATCACTTTTTCTTCAGGAATTAAACGGAATCACTTGGTTCGAGGAAAAAGGGGGAGAACGCACACTGGTTATTATGCCTAAAATGGTCGAGGAAGTAATGAGGGAAGAAGTTTTCACTCAGAAAAAGCCGTTTATTTTCTCATCTGCGACGCTAGCAAATCAAAAGTCGTTCGACTATATTGCTTCTAGTATTGGCGTTGATGACTACTTATCTTTTTCAGTGACATCTCCTTTTGATTATGATGATAGGATGGAGCTTTACCTTCCAAAATTTAAAGATGCTGATTTTGAAGGGAAATTAGAATATATTTTAGAGGAAATTCGCAAATCAGAGGGACGCGCATTAGTTCTATTAAATAATAAAGAGGAATTGGCACAACTAAAGAAAAAGCTATCAGGAGCAGTCCCGTATCCAGTTTATTTTGAAGGCGATGAAGAAATAAGCACACTTGTTTCTAAATTTCAGAATGAAGAACATGCGATACTTTGTTCACTTCATCTATGGGAAGGTCTTGATATTCCGGGAAGATCACTTGAAAATGTCTTGATATTTTCACTTCCTTTTCCACCTAATGATCCTGTCTTTACCGCAAAAAAGGCCGGTGTAGATAACCCATTTACGGAAGTTGACTTGCCGTATATGCTTCTCCGCTTACGTCAAGGCGTTGGCCGCTTGATCAGGAGTGAAAAGGATCAAGGAACTGTTCATATTTTAATTGATGAAGATATCGACACAATTGTCTTACAGAAAATTAAAGAAGTATTGCCAACAGAGGCTAAAGATTGATAATCATGAAGAATAAACAAAAGCGGAAGGACCTATTGAGGGTTCTTCCGCTTTGTATTTTATCTACCTAATAATCGTAGGCCTTCAGGTGTCATTTTTTCTGGTGACCAGGCCGGCTCCCAGACAAGATTTACTTCAACTTTTTTAGTTTCTTCCATTCCTTCCACACAATAACGTACCCCGCTGGTTATGCTGCTTCTCGTTCAGCATCATTCCTACAAAAGGATATTGTTGAAACATTATTAACATGGCGTGCGGTGCCTGACACCATTTTCTTAATCGAAGTGTAGTATTATTGTTATTCTGTACTAAAGCAATCTTTAATTTACGGAAGCCAACCCACAAAGAAGGAGGAAAACTTCCTGTTAAAGATCTTTCAATTGACGAAGATTAATAGAAAAATCCGCAAAGGTCAGCTTTGCGGATTTTCTTTGTTCAAAATCAATATTTCGTGGCATTCAAAACAATAAATCTCTTTCTCCTCGGTATGGATACCGTTAAAGAAGCCATCTAAGCAATAAATTTCTTTACTGCAGGACTTACACTTTCCAATTAGTTCCTTCATAGTCATACCCCCTGTATTAACAAAATCATCAAATTTATTTTACAACAGAAACTCTTTCTGTTGTTCTTTTTATTCACTTGTGTTCAATATTTTGCATACTTTTCAGAATAATGTGTTAAAATTTAATGGGAATTAAAAGGGGGGATTGCTTTGAAATATGAACTATTAGAAAAAGAATTTCTAGATTATGTGAAAAAGATGTCTGCCTACAACGAAGCACTTGGATTAGTTTATTGGGATCTAAGAACTGGGGCCCCGAAGCAAGGGGTGGAACAGCGGTCCGAGGTAATTGGGATGTTATCGTCCGAAGTATTTAAAATGTCTACTTCTGAAGAGATGGCAGCATACATAGCTAATTTATCAAAACAATCACTTGCAGAAAAGACACGCAAAATCCTCGAAGAATGTAAAAAAGAATATGAAAGAAATAAAAAAATCCCAGCTGAAGAATACAAGGAATTTGTGATTCTCCAGTCAAAGGCAGAGAGTGTGTGGGAGGAAGCGAAGGGAAATTCGGATTTTGCCTCATTTAGTCCTTACTTAGAGAAGCTTGTCGCGATGACAAAAAGGTTTATCACTTATTGGGGTCATGAAGATAATAAATATGATGTGTTATTAGATATGTACGAACCTGGCATCACAATGAAAGTTTTAGATCAAGTATTTGGTGAATTAAGAGATAAAATAGTTCCTTTGGTTAAACAAATTTCAAAATCTCTACATAAACCAAAAACGGATTTTCTATTTGAAAAATTTCCAAAGGAAAAACAACGTGAATTTAGTTTGAAGATCCTTGACAAAATAGGTTATAACTTTCAAGCAGGAAGACTGGATGAAACCGTTCATCCTTTTGCAATTGGGTTAAATCCTGGCGATGTCCGCGTAACCACCAAATATGACGAAAACGACTTTCGGACAGCAGTTTTTGGTACGATTCATGAAGGCGGTCATGCTTTATATGAACAGAATGTTTCAAAAGACTTGATTGGGACTCCTCTTTGTTCAGGAACATCAACTGGAATTCACGAATCTCAGTCTCTTTTTTATGAGAACATCCTTGGACGAAGTTTACCATTTTGGAAAAATAACTACGATCTTTTAAAAGAGTATGCAAATGGTCAATTTGACCAAGTGGAAATTGAAGATTTCTACCGCGCTATAAACGAATCTAAACCCTCATTTATTAGAATTGAAGCAGATGAATTAACATACCCGCTCCATGTTATTATCCGCTATGAAATTGAAAAAGGCTTATTCAATGATGAGATCGATGTGAAGGATTTACCGACTATTTGGAATGACAAGTACGAAGAATACTTAGGAATTCGTCCTGAAAATGATGCACAGGGAGTTCTTCAAGATGTCCATTGGGCAGGAGGCAGCTTTGGTTATTTTCCATCTTATGCCTTAGGCTACATGTATGCAGCACAATTTAAGCATAAAATGATGGATAATCTTCCAAATTTTGATCAATTAGTCGAAGACGGTACCATTCTGCCGATAAAAGAATGGCTGACCGAAAATATTCACCAATATGGAAAAATGAAAAAACCGCTTGAAATCTTACAGGATGTTACAGGAGAGGGCCTAAATCCTAAATATTTAATTGATTATCTTTATGAGAAATATAGAAAGATTTATTTGTTAAATGAAAAAGGCTTATTGTGATTAAAGCAATGTAACAATGAAACAAAAAAGGCTTCAATCGATGAGATTGAAGCCTTTTCTGCGGATCTATTAATTGCTATTTACTCCAAGTCTGAAATCCTTTTGAACCTGGAGGGGCATTTTGAATAATATCGATAAACGGAATCGTGTAAGCAAAAAGAATAAGGGCTGCTGCAATTCCAAGCCACAATTTCCAGTTTTCAAATACCATTGGTGCTTTTTCTTCAAGATTTTCTGCAACAGCAACAGGGAATTCTTCTTCCCCTTTTGGAGCAAAGAAGGCAAGATTGATAAATATGATAATAACCAGAATAATTCCTAGGAATAAAATAGTCCCGCCGACTGCTTGAGCGATTTGATAAGGAATCCATTCTGCTGCTTGCTTTGCCCCGCCGTATGTAGAGAAAGCGGAACGTCTTGGGCCGCCAAGAAGACCTTGGAAGTGCATTGCACCTGACATGAATGCCATTCCAATAAACCAAACCCATGCTTGGATTATTCCTAATTTATTCATTGCCTTTGTCAATTTACGTCCAGTTAAATGTGGTACCAACCAATAGGAGATTCCAAAGAACGTTAATACAACCGATGTTGCAGCAGTTAAATGGAAGTGACCTGTCACCCAAATAGTATTATGAACTACCTGGTCCATTTGGTTGGATGCATTGATAATACCGCCAGCTCCAGCAGGAATAAATGATGCCATACCAATAAATGGAACTGTGAAACGAGCATCTCCCCATGGCAGAACCTTAAACCAGCCAAACAGTCCTTTTGCTCCTTTTGAGCGACCATATCTCTCGAAGGTTGCGAAAAGAGAGAAGGCAGTCATTAACGATGGAATAATAACCATGAATGTTAAGATAACCTGTAAGAACTTCCAGGCAGGGTCAATACCTGGCTCTGTTAATTGATGGTGAAAACCAACCGGAATCGAGAATAGCAGGAACAAAATAAATGACAAACGTGCTAATGAATCAGAGAAAATTTTCCCACCAATAATTTTCGGGATAATTGCATACCAACACATATATGCAGGCAATAACCAGAAATAAACAAGTGGATGCCCAAAATACCAGAATAAAGTCCGACTTACTAACACATCAACAGTATCAACTAATCCAAGCGACCAAGGAAGTAATTGGAATAATACGGTTGCTGCAACTCCAAGAGTAGCGATAATCCACATGACTGTATTTATAATAGCCATAAAGCTTAATAACGGACTTGGCTGTCCAGGATTATTCTTCCTCCATTTTGCATAGGTCATGATTTGTGAGGCACCATCAATCCAGCTTCCTATAATGACGAAGGTTAAGCCTAAGTAAAATATCCAATGGGCTTTAAGTGGTGCATAAAAAGTGTAAAGTACGGATGCTTCCTTAAGTAAAACCATGGTAGCCGCCATTAAGGTACCGACTAACATGATCCAAAAACCGATCCAGCCAGTGCGGCGAGCAGCATTTGAATGCCCGCCAGTGGTTCTGCTTACAGCAGCATACTGAAATCCCATAATAAAAAATGTCGTTAAAACCAATCCCATTAAAACACCATGGACGGTTAAGATTTGGTAGTAATCAATTCCCCATGGAAGTTCCCATTTACCAGAACGGACAAGGGTTTGTAATAGCCCCATTAAACCACCAAGTGCAAGTGCGGAGAAGGCAACAAAAAAGTGGGCCATTGAAAGCTTTGCATCACGAGGATCAACTTTTACTTTTGCTGCTGTCGAGTTAGCCATTATTTTACCACCTCAATCATCGAACTCATTAAATGGTGCCCAGCACCACAATATTCATTACAAACAATTAAATATTCACCAGCTTTATCAAACGTGGTTGTATATTCGCTGACATAACCAGGTTCAAGCATCATGTTAATATTTGTTCCAGCTACTTCAAACCCGTGGACAACATCTTTGGTTGTAGCAATAACTTTTATCTTTGCCCCAACTGGTACTTCCACTTTCACTGGATTATAGGAGAACGCTGCAGCTGCATATACTAATTCATAGTCCCAATTTTTACCTTCAACCTTATGTAATCCTGGTTTATCAAATGGTTTTGTTTGATCGACCTTATCCACATTAATTGTAGTTAAACAACTTGGCGGCTTGTTACCAAGATAGAATGCGCTTACACCCACAACTGTCAAAAATACAACAAGTGCACTAATTCCGAAAGTTAGCCAAATCTTCTCGAACTTATGCATATGCATAATTCTTTCCCCCTTCAATTATTAAAAGCGTTCAACAAATAGGTAATAGACACTTACCCAAGTGACAACAATAAAAGCTCCCAAAAAGAAAACGGACGCTAATGTCCCTTTAAGAGAAGAGCTGTCTTCGATTTCTGTTTTTTGGTTTGTTTTAAGTTCCGCCTTCGTCATCAACCTGCACTCCCTTCAGAGTAGTTAAAATAAATGATTAGTCCTCTTTCATAATACAAAACAAATGTGAAGAAAAAATAACAAAATTAGCGGTTCACAAAATGTTCATTCCTAAGATATCTACTATGTTAATATTATAAAATTGATGTAACAGTGATTTATATCACAATTGCCAGGGGGTATTTGTGACTAAAATGTGAACTATCACACTTTACCTGTGATTAAAGTAATTGAATAATCATTCACACACGAAATTAACCACCCTTTTTGAAATGAATGTCACACTTTGGAATCCTATAAATATGATATTAAGAAATTCATATTTTCCTTCAGAAAAGAGTGTGTTTTTGTGGAAAAATATTATTGTGATAATTGCCGCCTTTTGTATGACCAGGTAGAAATCTGTAAAATCTGCGGAACATTAGTAAAAAATAAAATTAAAATTGAAGTTCAAAAACAACCCGATAAAAAATAAGTTGAAAAAACATTTATAAGCATTTTTCTTGCTGTTTATTAAGAACTTCTGAACTGGAAATCATTAGTTAATGAATGAAATCAGTATCCATTATATAATTTAAGAGCACAGCAACAACCTTCAAAACGTTTGCTTCCCAGAGTGGAAACTTTTGGTTTCCTCTTCATATAGGGAAGCTTTTTTTTGCTTTCTGAAACTCTTGAATAAAAACCTTTAAACTGGAAAAAATACCCTTACATAGATTGAAGGAGCAAAAACATGCCTACAATTATTTCAGTTTCAGAGGTTATTCCCCCTTTTGAAGTTAACCAAAATCAAGCTTTGGAATTTGCACGAGAGCTTTTCTCAGATTCCTTTAAGGATATTGAAAGACTTTTACGAGCTTTTCAAAATGGACAAATTGAAAAAAGACATTTTGTTAAAAATCTCGATTGGTTTAAAGAAGACCATACTTTTGAAGAAAAAAATTCTGCATATATTGAATCTGCTGTGACACTTGGAAAAGAAGCAATCGAGAAGTGTTTAAATAATAAGGATTACTTAAAGCGAAATATTAATTATCAAGAAATTGACATCATTTTTTTTATTTCAACCACGGGGATGGCCACACCTAGTATCGAAGCTAGAATCATGAATCTCCTCCCGTTTAATTCACATACTAAGAGGGTACCTATTTGGGGACTTGGCTGTGCAGGCGGTGCTGCTGGTCTATCGAGAGCCTATGAATATTGTCTTGCCTTTCCAAAAGCAAAGGCCTTAGTACTCTCAGTTGAGCTTTGCAGCCTAACGTTTCAGCGCAACGATCTTTCGAAAAGTAATTTAATCGGAACTTCTTTGTTTGCCGATGGTGTAGCCTGTGCCTTGGTTTGTGGTGATGATTCATACTCTTCAGATTTCAGGAAGAAGCCGACTTCCCCCTCCATCATTGCTACACAGTCCACTCTTATGCCGAACTCTTTAGATGTGATGGGCTGGGCTATTAGGAGCACGGGGCTGTTTGTTGTATTTTCTCGAGATATCCCCCAGATCATAGAGGATTGGTTAAAGCCGAATGTAAGTGGATTTTTAGGTGAACATCAAATCAATCTTGAACAAATTGACTATTTTATTGCTCATCCGGGTGGGAAAAAAGTGATAGATGCCTATGTAAAATCATTAGAGTTACCTCCATCCATGACTGACGTTTCACTTGAAGTGTTAAAACAATTTGGGAATATGTCTTCAACAACGATATTTTATGTGCTGAAACGTTACATGGAGATGGATATTCCTCAGGATGCTTTAGGACTTGGTACCGCGCTTGGACCTGGTTTCAGTTCCGAACTGCTTTTATTTAGGTGGGAGTAAAATGAAAGACATTATCTCATTTCTGATATTAGTTGGATTCATCGGCCTTCAGCGGATTGTTGAGCTAAGAATAGCAAACAGCAATGAAAAGTGGATGAAGAAACGTGGGGCCATTGAATTTGGCGAAAAACATTATCGATATATGGTAACGATGCATTCGCTGTTTTTTATTTTCTTAAGTTGTGAAAAAATTTTCATGAATTTGGGTCTATCTCCTTTAAGGGGCATCCTAATAATTGTTTTTCTTATAGCCCAGCTATTAAGAATATGGGCGATTGCATCACTAGGAAGGTTTTGGAATACAAAAATTATTGTCTTAAGAAATGCAAATGTGATTAGAAAGGGACCATACCGTTTTATCAGACATCCCAATTATTTTGTTGTTGCGGTTGAACTGGCTGTTGTTCCATTGTTGTTCAACGCTTATTTTACAGCTAGTTTATTTACGATATTAAATATCATCGTGCTTAGGATTCGTATACCTGAGGAGGAACAGGCGCTTAGGGAGCTGACGGAATATGAAGGGACATTTCAGGATTGTAATCGTTTTCTACCTAAAGTTGTTAAATAATTGTGACAGTTAGAAATGGGCTATTGAAAATGATTATCACCTATGTTAAACTTTGGTTATCGATGAAAATCATTCTCAATGAAGTCTGATAAGGAAGGTGTTACAATTGACTTTTGCTTTAGTTGGTGGAACGGTTATTATTTATGCATTTGTCATGAAGCACGTCTTAAAAAACGTTACACATTAAATTAATATGTATTTTGAGAGCCAGGGTCTTGCACCTTGGCTTTTTATCATTTTTGGAAGAAATTTGTTTTAAGTAAAAGAAGTGTCAAGATAGGAAAAATTTGAATTATCGTATAAAATAAAAAATATTACAAAGTTGCTAAGGGGATTAAGTAAATGGTGAAAATAGCCAATCAAGAAGAAACCATCCAAACACTAGAAACTAAAATCGTTTCAGTATTTGAATATATAAACGAACAAGAAGATTATGAAAATGCGGAAAAAATAAAACAACTAGCAAAGAAGCTGAAGAACAAAGAGTTTATGATTGCATTTTGTGGCCATTTCTCTGCAGGGAAATCGACAATGATCAATCAACTCGTTGGAGAGAATTTACTTCCATCTAGTCCAATTCCGACAAGTGCAAACTTAGTGAAAGTAAAAGCTGGAGAAGAATATGCAAAGGTCTTTTTCAAAAATGAAAAGCCTCGCATCTATTTAGCTCCGTATGATTATGAATTAGTCAAAAATTATTGCAAAGACGGCGATCAAATTGAAGAAATTGAAATTAGTCACAGTGAAACAGGGTTACCCGATCATACGGTAATCATGGATACACCTGGAATTGATTCTGCTGATGATGCCCACCGGATTGCAACCGAATCAGCAATTCATCTTGCCGATATCGTTCTATATGTCATGGATTTTAACCACGTCCAAGCAGAGTTGAATTTTTTATTTACAAAGGAATTAACCCTGGCTGGAAAAGAGGTTTATTTAGTAATTAACCAAATTGATAAACACAATGATGAAGAACTGAGCTTCGATGAGTTTCAAAACAGTGTGGTTGATTCGTTTGCATCTTGGGGAGTGAAACCAGCAAGAATTTTTTATACTTCTTTGAAAAATAAAAACCATGCCTTCAATGAATTCAATGATCTTCAGGAATTTATTACAGACAAATTGGCCTCAAAAGACCAATTATTAATACCATCGGTTTTTCATTCCTTAAAAAAAATTACCCAAGATCATATTGCTCAATTAAGTAAATTAGATGAGCGTGAGCTAAGACCTATCGTTGAGGTATTGAATGAATTAACTGAGGAAGAAAAAAGTGAATTATCCAATAGTTCTCGAGAAATGGAAGAAAACCTCCAGACTTTAAAAGAGGGGGTAATCGGAACAGAGAAGGAATTTGATCATCAAATTGCCCAAATACTTAAAAACGCATACCTCATGCCATTTCAAACCAGAGAGTTAGCGGAGAGTTATTTGGAATCATGTCAACCGGAATTCAAAGTTGGATTCATATTTTCCAAGCAAAAGACGTTGGATGAGAAGAATGTGAGGCTTGAACGCTTTCATCATGATATTCATGATAAAACAAAATCTCAGCTCGAGTGGCACGTACGCGAATATTTACTGCGCACCTTAAAGGAAACGGGTCTTGACGGGGGAGATTTACAGGGCTTGGCGCAGTCTTATTCAATCGACGTGCAGGCAAACCTCTTATCCGATACTGTTAAAACTGGTGCACGAGTATCAGGTGAATATGTCTTACATTACACAGAAGACGTGGCTAATGAAATTAAAAAAATCGCACGACAAAAACTGGCTATTTTTAAGGAAGAGTTCCTAAAAGCATTAAAGCAACAAACAGCTAAATTAATTGGACAGTATGAACAGGAACTGAGCAAAAACGATCGATACCTAAATGCCTTGTCAGAACTAGAAAAGGTTAAGCAGAATGCTAAGTTGAAGGAAACAAAGATCGAAGAGTTATTAACACAAGATGATATTTTACAAGAAGATATTTATCATCTTTTTAGTCAGGACGAAGAAGAATATGAAGTGGTCAAAACACAGCTAAAGTCTGAAAACGGAAGTAGCAACATGAAAAACGATTTGAAAGGCAAAGTGATTGAGAGCGCGAAAAATGATCCAAAGGTACTTCCATCAGGCAATCATTTAGAGAGAACCGTCAAACGTCTAGTAAAGACTTCATCCTTAATTAGAGACCTCCCTGGTTTTTATAAGCTTTCTAAAGAATTATCCGAAAAAGCGGAAAGACTTGAAAACAAGGGTTTTACGGTAGCATTATTTGGAGCATTCAGTGCAGGTAAATCTTCTTTTGCCAATGCACTTATGGGTGCTAAGATCCTGCCTGTTTCACCCAATCCAACGACTGCAGCCATTAACAAAATTAAACCTGTTACGGAAAGACATCCGCATGGCACCGTGCTTGTTAAGTTTAAGGAAGCGTCAGCCATGCTTGAAGATGTAAATCGCTCATTAAGGGTTTTTGAACTCCAAGCAGATGATTTTGATGGTGCGGTCAAAAAAATTGACCAGGTTATGATTCAAAAACAGCAAGAAGGCGGTGTCTTGGAGAAGACACATATTGCTTTCTTACAGGCATTTACTAGAGGTTATCAATCATTTGGTAATTCTTTGGGAATCGTTCTTGAAACAGACTTAAGTGAATTTACCGATTTCGTTGCTAATGAAGAAAAATCCTGCTTCGTAGAATGGATTGAGCTCTACTACGAATGCGAGTTAACTAATAAAGGAATTACTCTGGTTGATACACCAGGAGCGGATTCTATCAATGCCCGCCATACAGGTGTCGCTTTTGACTACATTAAAAATTCGGATGCATGTTTTTTTGTTACCTATTACAATCATGCATTTTCGAAAGCAGATCGTGAATTTTTAATCCAGCTTGGACGTGTAAAGGAATCCTTTCAAATGGATAAAATGTTCTTTATTATTAATGCCATTGACCTTGCTGAGAATGAAGAAGAAAAGGAAACCGTTATTGAATATGTCGAGGAGCAGCTTAGCAAATATGGAATAAGAAATCCTCATCTCTATCCTGTTTCAAGCTTGCTGGCGTTAAAAGAAAAGGAGACACCAAATCCTATTTCGGAATCTGGAATGGCTAACTTTGAGCAGGCCTTTTATCATTTTATTACTAATGAACTAACGGAAATGGCTATTTCCTCTGCAGAAAAAGAAATAACCCGGGTTCATGATTTAATTGATAAACTTATCAAAAGTTCACAGGAAGACCAAACTGTAAAAGAGAGAAAACGCGGGACTATTGAAAAACAAAAAGCAGATATCTTAGTGTCATTGAAAAACCAAACGATTGAAATCTTGCAAAATCGTTTGTACCAGGAAGCAGAGGAGTTAGTTTATTACATTAAACAAAGAGTCTTCCTCCGCTTTGGGGATTTCTTTAGGGAGTCATTTAATCCCGCCATACTAAAGGACGATGGTCGTCATTTGAAAAAAGTATTACTAGCTGCACTGGATGAATTTCTCGAAAGTTTAGGCTTTGATTTTGCTCAGGAATTGCGGGCAACGACAGTTCGCCTGGAAAGATTTGCCGAAAAGCAATTGGCTGATTACCAATCAGGTCTCATCCGAAATTTACAAGAAATCAATCAAGACCTTTCCTTTTCAGCATTTGAAGTGAAGCATCAACAAGCAATCGAATTTCCTATCGCTTTTAAAGATATGAATAAACAATTATTTGCTAAAGCCTTGTCGTACTTTAAAAATCCAAAATCATTTTTTGAAAAAAATGAAAAAAAATTCATGAGTGATGAACTGTATCAAGTGCTGAATTTGCCTGCGGATGAATATCTATCGAATGGAGCTCACCGTTTAAAAACACATTATTCAGATGACATAACAAAGGAATTCAATC
Organism: Neobacillus sp. C211; assembly: GCF_051842875.1. Lineage (NCBI taxonomy): Bacteria > Bacillati > Bacillota > Bacilli > Caryophanales > Bacillaceae > Neobacillus > Neobacillus sp. C211. The sequence continues at coordinate 44,328 of NZ_JBPXRO010000013.1, read as the reverse complement.
GTCTAATAGAACAAATGAACGAACAAGTAAATGATTTTTATTTGAGTTATCTTTCAGCCTTAGATGGCGGAATTTCTATTGAATATTTAAGGGAAATACAAAAAAACTTATAAAGTATTAATCAATGACGAGGAGGAAGCTGCGTGAAATTTGTTAAAGACAAAGAATGGTTATTGAAAAGCTTAACCGAGAGCAATGTCAGGGTTGTCGATTGCCGGTTTTCATTAGCTGAACCAGAAAAAGGGAGACAGGAATATTTAAAAGGTCATTTACCTAGCGCAGTTTTCTTTGATTTAGAAAAAGATTTATCAAGTCCAGTTCAAGTCCATGGCGGACGGCATCCTTTGCCTAGACTTGAGGAATTTATCATGAAACTTGAGAAAGACGGAATTAATGAAAACACAGTCGTTGTAGCCTATGATACTGGTGAAGGGGCGTATGCAGCCCGCTTTTGGTGGCTGCTTCAATACCTTGGTCATGAAAATGTTTATGTACTTGATGAGGGATTTAATGGATGGACAGCAGCAAATTATCCAGTAACAAAAGATATTCCTTCATTTGAAAAGGTAAAATTCCATTGCAACTTAAAGCCGGAATTACTAGCAACTACAGAAGAAGTAAAAGAAGTAGTCGAAAAACAGCTGGAAAACAAGATATTAATCGATTCAAGGGAATCAAAAAGGTATCTAGGGCTAGAAGAACCGATTGATAAAAAAGCCGGTCACATTCCTGGTGCCATAAATAAGCCGTGGATGGAGGGGATTCGTGACGGGCGATATAAACAAGCTGAGGAACAGATACAAAGGTTTTCAGATATCAAACCTAATATGGATATTATTGTTTACTGTGGATCTGGGGTCACGGCCACACCTAATTACTTGGCATTAAAGGAGGCTGGATTTAATAAAGTAAAGCTTTATGTCGGAAGCTTTAGTGATTGGATTTCTTATGCGGATCATAAAATAGAATAATCTTTCAGTCCAATTTATGTTATAATGGAAAGCGTGTTGTTTTTAAACGACACCAATAAGGAGGTCCAATATGACTAATCAAAAGCCTTCACTTATGCTTGTTGATGGAATGGCGTTGCTATTCCGAGCTTTTTACGCTACGGCAGTTACAGGACAATTTATGATAAATTCAAATGGAACACCGACCAATGGAATTCATGGCTTTGTTAAGCATTTATTCACGGCAGTTTCATCATTTAAACCTTCCCATCTCGCAGTTTGTTGGGATATGGGCAGTAAGACCTTTCGTACTGAATTATTCTCAGATTATAAAGGTAATCGCGGTGATGCTCCGATAGAGCTTATCCCACAATTTGATTTAGTAAAAGAAGTGGTTGCTTCCTTTGATATCCCCAATATTGGATTAGCAGGCTATGAAGCAGATGACTGCATTGGAACAATCGCTAAGCAATCAAAGGACTTTGCCGATGTGTCCATCCTAACCGGTGACCAGGATATGCTGCAACTGCTTGATGATAGTATTTCTGTTATTTTGTTGAAAAAAGGATATGGAAATTACCTGGTTCATACACCAGATTCCTTCTTTGAAGAAAAAGGAATTACTCCTCGGCAGATGATTGATTTAAAAGCCCTCATGGGGGACCCTAGCGATAATTATCCTGGCGTAAAAGGGATAGGAGAGAAGACAGCCCTTAAGCTCTTACAGGAGTTTGAACATATTGAGGGCATTATCTCTAATTTAGATCGATTATCAAAGTCAAATAAGACTAAAATTGAGCAGGATTTAGACATGCTCCATTTGTCGAGACTGCTTGCTGAAATAAAATGCGATGTTCCAGTGAGCTGTTCATTGGATGATGCAGGACTTCGTATTGAAAAAGAAAAAGCATTGAATAAGTTAATGGAATTAGAACTTCGTGGATTGCAACGGCTCTTGCCAATAGACGAAGCGTATGTTTCCTGAAAAAATAAGGTTGTCCACTAGAGACAACCTTATTTTTTATGGATAAACATACAGGAATTCTTGTCTTACTAATAATAAGATATAAAAAACAGGAGTCACAAAGGGGGGGGGGAGCTACATTCGAAAAGTACACACTGGATCATCAAACTTTAGGTAAGGGTGCGACAAGCCTTGTCTTTTTTGGTCTGAATCAACGAAATGAGAGGGTAGTAATAAAAAAGGTTGATAGCAGAAGAGAAGCAGAACAAGAGTGCGATATACTAAAAAGCTTACCGGTCCATAAACATATCATCACCTGGCTAGATTTTTTTGTGGATGAACATAAAGGGTATATTGTTTTAGAATATCACGAAGGGGGAAGGCTGGGGCATTTTAAAAAAGGGATTATCCATGATCAAAAATTAGCCGTTCAAATAACAATTAACATCCTTAAAGGGTTAAAGGAGATCCACCAACATGGCATTCTCCATTGCGATATTACTCCACATAACATTTTAATTTGTAATGATGACCCCCAAACAGTAAAAATCATCGATTTCGGCTCTGCTGTCCGCACAAATGACTCTGGTGAATATATTGGAAATCATCGAGGGGCAACGAGATGGTATCGACCACCAGAGCTTAAGAAACAAAATCATATCTTTACTGCTAATTTAAACTACTGCTCAGATTTATATAGTGCTGCATGTGTATGTTTGTACCTGTTAACTGGTTTTGCACCGTATCGAAAAAAACAGGCGTGCAAACAGATTCCCAATCAGAAATTACAAAAGGTTCTGAGGAAATCAACAAGAAAGCATAAACTCAAACGGTATCAATCGGCACAAGAATTTATTGATGCACTTCTACCATTTTCATAAAAAGTAGTCTCTGGATATGTTTTAGCAGGAAGCACAAAACAATAATAATTTCCATTAAAGGAGATAATGCAAGTTGAATGATTTTACCCAAATTGTTGTTACGCCGGGAAAACCAGTTCAGGTTCAAACCAATCCAACCGACTATCCACTCATTGGAAAAGGATTACAAGGTGCAGTGTTTAAACTATCCGAAGACCGATGTGTGAAAATTTATTCAAAACAAATATATTGCCTTCGAGAAAAGAAGGTACTGCAACAAATCGGTGAAAAAACTGCCATTTTACCAGAGGTTTATGAATCGGGAGAAAATTTTATTATAATGGAATACCTTGCTGGACCTTCCTTACAAGAATATCTTGAAAAATCCAAGACAATTTCCGTGGATTTAACAATTGAAATTATCAATTTAATAAAAGAACTTAGAAGTTTACAGTTTATGAGAATTGATTTCTCCTTACGACACACCATCTATGATAAGAATGGAAAGTTGAAAATCATAGATCATGTTAATTCTTTTAAAATTCAAAGGTCGTTTCCAAAACGACTTTTCAAAGACTTAGAACAATTGGGTTTATTGGCAACGTTTTTAGGGCATGTAAATAATCAAGAGCCTGACCTCTATAAACAATGGAAGAAATCGTTGAAAATAAAAGACTAATATCAGCGGGTTACTCCCATATGCCTATACAGTTTCATAGAATCATGAATAGAAATATTTTAAATGACCTGAAATGATTGAAGGTGAATGAGTAATGGATGAAAAGTCTATTGGCATTATTTTATCAAAACGGCAATGGAATAGGCTGGCCCAAGAGGAATTAAACGATGATGATTCCTATGTTTTACAATATGCAAAAGCGGGCGAAGAGTTAAATTTTGACGTACTATTTATTAATATTGAAGGATTGCTGGTAAAAGAGCGTAAGGGAAATGCAATTATGATAAAGGATGAGGAGATCGTTTTACTAGGTTTCGTTGATATTCCGTCAATTATCTATAATCCCACAAATTACCATCGTAAGAAAAACAATCGGACAATCTTTGAACTCGCACAGCAAACAGGTGTAACTCTAATAAATGAAAAGAATAATATTAAGAATAAGCATTTCCTAGAATTGATAGCAACACACACTGCACTAAAGGATTTTAATTTAATAGCGGAAAATCAAATTCCGACTTCATTTAGTTTTTACGTTTTAGGACAAAAAGATTGCCATCATCAATGGACGACTCCGATTATTTATGCCAAGAATAATGACCAAGTGTTAACCTTTAAGGAAGCCTATCTGCTACTTACCGGTGATCACCAAATGCAAGAAGAGACACAAGAGTACCTTTATGAAGTAAGCCACCGTATTTTAGAAATTCTTCACTATTATTATCCAAGAATTTATGAAATCGGTCTTCAATTTGTCGGGATGGAAACTGGTGAAATTCGAATTCATTCCACTTGTCCTATCTTTACCATTGTGAAAGACTTAAGTTATAGCAACAAAAAAGTAGCGGGTATGATTCTTAAGTGGCCGATTGATCTAGCAAAAGAAATCAAGGAATTGAAAAACGATGAAAAGACAATGGATACGTGTAGTGGAGAAACTGAGGCAACCGTTCAGGTAAGCAGTGGAGAATTACACGACGATAATATTACGCCATTTACCAGGAAATCAAGTCAGCCTTTTGAGAATGTTTGGGTGAAATTTAAAGTTTTTCAAGACCATGAAATGATAATGAAATTACCTAACCGAATTACAGAAAGCTGGGGGGAACAACCTGAAATTGTAAAATTTGGGGTAAATGAGCTGCCATGTCACTTTGTAAATTACGAAGAAGCAATTCCGCTAAGACATAATTCCTATCAAAATCCCATAGAGCTATTTGTTTCCGACACTCTAGTAGAATATCTGCATCTTCCTGTTGACCTAGTTTATCAAATCCAATTTTCAGAGGGAAAGGCAATTATCGGTCCAACAATTGGCTTACTATTAGGTGAAAAAAATCACGTTTATAATTTGGATTATATGGAGAAATTCAATGACCGTTTTGGTGAATACCATCGCTATGGCGGAGTAACGATCGCCTTTTCAGCAAGGTCAGTCGACTGGGAAAAGAGAATTGCATATGGGATGATCTATGACCCAGTAAAAAAACATTGGCGCTATGGTTCTACTCCGATTCCCTCTACTATATACCGTAGAAATTTCCATCAAAAGAAAGATAATATTAGACAACTAGTGGAAATAACCAATAATAATTTATTTAACTCCTACCACTTTAAAAAATCAGATCTTTATTTATTAAAAAATACCCCAGAAATTAAACAACACTTACCTGCAACTTTCCTTTTAAATAACATGGAAGAATTAACTGACTTTTTAATAGAAAATAAGAAGATTATTTTAAAGCCTGTTAGCTTATCAAGAGGACGCGGAATTTTCATACTAGAATTCAATGACGAAACAGAAGGTTTTAGTTTATACGATTATCGGAGTATGACAAAGGTACAACACAGATTGAAGGATAAAGAAGGTTTACAAGTATTATTAAAGGAGTTTGGAATTTTTAAACAGGAGTATTTATATCAAACCTACATTCCGCTTTTAAAGGTAAATAATCGAGCCCTTGATGTCAGGGTTGTGATGCAGAAATATAACAAAGGGAAGTGGCAATGCACTGGAATTGAATGCAGGGTTGCTCGAGAAGATGAGGATCTAACTAATATTGCTCGGGGTGGAGAGGCGATGACATTAGAAACAGTTATAAAGAAGTCTTCTCAAGACCTCAGCTATTCACTTGTTTATCGGAATATATTAAACCTTTGTCAAAGGTTTTGCCGCATCATGGATCAAAGAAATGATCATTTCGCTGAATTTGGTATAGATATTGCTTTAGATGAAGTGGGCTTCCCGTGGATTCTTGAAGCAAATATATATCCTAGCTTCAAAGGCTTTAAGAAATTGGATTATGATACGTATTTAAAAATTCGTAATCAACCAATGTTTTATGCAGTTCAAATTCAAGGGTTTCAAATTCTAGATGAAGATGCATTTAAAAATACTTTTCACTTCCAAAAAGAGTATATTTTTTATAGTCATTCACGTCCCTTTTCATAAAGGGACGTTCTTTTATTTTTCAGATACATTTTGGTTATATAATTGGAGGATACGGTTAGCACTTTTTTCCCATGTGAAACTTTCCTTCACTCGATCTATACTGTTAAGACCTAACCTTTTAATTCTTTTGGGATTATTTAAGAGCTGAATAACACAATTGGATAGTTCCACTTCAATGTTTTGAGTATTGATCAAATACCCCGTCCTCCCATGTTCAATAACCTCTGGCATTCCCCCAATATTCGTTGCGATCACGGGGACACCACATGCCATTGCCTCCACATTCACTAATCCAAATGCTTCATGTCCAATTGAGGGTACTAATACAATCTCTGCCGCCTCAAACCAAATGTGGATTTCCGCATGTGGAATAAACGACACAAACTTGACATGCTCTGGGAAATCCTTTGCTAACGCATGCAATTTATCAACATAGCTTGTTCTTCTTTCTGAACCATAAAAGGCGCTTCCAGCAATAATTAATATGGTGTCAGGCACCGCTTGAATAATGGAAGGCATCGCTTGAAGTATTTTATGAATGCCCTTTATTTTTCTTAAACGTCCGACAAATAGGATGATTTTCCTTCCTTCTAGGTTTAATTGTTTAATAAAATTCTCTATTTTACTTTTTTGATCGATGGACCATTTCGAATGAAATTGTGTTATATCCACACCTAAATAATTAACAATGACTTTATTTTCCTCACAACCAGTTAGAACAATTAAATAGTTTTTAAGAAAATGGCTGTTAACAATGACCTTATCAGCTTGATGAAGACAACTAATTAACTCTTCCTTTTCAATATGTGGACTTGAAATAAACATGGTCGAGTGCAGTGACAACCATATTTGAGCTTTTTGAAACTTGTTCCGAATGATGGGAATATATTTAGGGCGATTTTCAATTTGGATGATATCAGGATTGATTCTTGATAACTTAGGAATGACCTTTGTGAGGTACCTTGTCCAATTTTGATAAGGAAACCGGATAAAAGAAATATTTCCTTGGTTTTCAGTAGTAGCCATTCCTTTAGCCTTTTTCCCAAATATCGTGAAATCAACATCGTTTTGAAGAATGTTTGTTTGCATTTCTACCACTGTTTCAACTGAACTTGCACGAGAGGATGGAATAGGGAAGGAACCAGGGGTAATAATGGCTACCTTTGGTTTAGTTCTCATAAAGCAAAACACCTCTTAGATTAATGTAAGTTAGTGTATTCACGTTTTTAATGAATGTTTCAAAATAATTCGGGTTTTTATCTCTCCAAATATACAACTTTTGCATTTAATAGTACGAAAGAAGTTTATTTATTTAACCTGAAAGTAAACCCTATTAATAAGGCGGGGAAAATAGCTTGGAACAGCAATTTATTGGAATTATAATCAGCTCGCAATTATATAGAGAACTTGACCGCGGTAATCAACCAAAAGTCTTGGCTTTCTATGAGGAAGGGGGCAAAATAAATAATCTGATTCCTGTTTATCTTCGTTTGGAGGATTTACAGCCTGGTGAACCAGAGACAACGGGTTTTGTGATGAATATCAACGGTGAGTATCAGAAGTACACTATACCTAAACCATTTGTGATTCATAACAGAGGGTATCATTGGACGAAGGATGCCAAGAAACAGATAAAAATGCTACTAGCTGAAGGCTTAATCATTTTTAATGAATGGAATCAATATGGGAAACACAAAGCTCATAAGTTATTAATGGAAAGTGAAGAGATTAGACCACACCTCCCAGAAACGGTTCGATTCAATCTTGGTAATATGGTCAAAATGATGGGGAAACATAGGGAGTTAATCATAAAACCAAACAGTGGAACATTTGGAAAACGTAACATGAGAGCAACACGCCTTAACGATACAGAGTGGTTGTTATCCTATCCCCAACAAGACATGTGGCTGGAAGAAATGTATTCTTCGGACCAATTACCTTTGAAGATAGGATCTTTGCTCACAAGCGGGCTGTATATAATTCAAGAGAGAATTCAACTTGCAGAATATAATAATAATCCATTTGACCTTCGGGTAACCGTCCAACGAAATGAGGATGGAGAATGGCAAGTGACAGGGATGGTGGGGAAAGTAGCAAAAACAGGCAGCTTTGTTACAAATGTTGCTAGAGGTGGTATCTGCATTTCTCTTGAAGATATCCTTAGAAACCTTCCATACCTTGATGAAAAACAGGTCGTAGCTGACGTGGAACAGGTATCACTAATGGTTGCCAAACAGATGGGCAATCAAATTGATAACCTAGCAGATCTTGGGCTTGATGTCGGGATTACAGCAGATGGTTTTCCAATGTTTATTGAATGTAATGCGCGAGATCTAAGGTTAGCATTTCGTCATGCTTTAATGTTCGAAACATGGCGAGAAACCTACATTACCCCAATATGCTATGGGAAATATTTGTTGACTAAAAGAAATAGCCAATAAAAAACAAAGAGGAAGTAGGTTGGTATGCAAACAATTGTCTTTATTGGAAGTAACAAATCAGGAACGAGCCGAGAAGCTCTGAGTATTTCAACAACTATGGGTTATTATACTGTTTTGTTAACGAACAGAAGAGAATTTATAAAGCAAGAGAAAGAATTCCCTGAAGTTCATCAAATGGTATATGTCGAAAATTTAATGGATAAGGAGATGATTTTTTCAATAATTAATAACTTTGAAGAAGATAGAAAACAAATCTGTGCTGTTATTAGTTTCATTGATCCATTTGTCTCTTTTGCGGCGCGAATCTCGAAAAAATTAGGACTTTTTCAAATGTCCGCGGATGCTTTGGCAATCATGGAGGAGAAAACTCGTTTTCGTGAACACCTTAAAACACTGCCTGTTACACCAAAGTTTACAATTTTTCAAAGAGAACAGTCTATTCAAAAATTTGTTGCGGAAAATCAATGTCATTTACCACTAATATTAAAGTCTCCTGTATCAAATGGGTCAAAGGATGTATTATTGGTTGAAACCTGCTCAGAGTTAAAAGAAGGTTTGGAGTACTTAAATAAAAAATTCCCTTCTATTCCGGTACTAATTGAAGAATATTTGATTGGAACGCAATATCTAATCGAAGTCATCGTTAAGGATGGGCTGATTGCTATGGTGGCAGTAATTGAACAAGAGGTCTTAAATGGTGATCGCTTTATTATTACCGGGTATTGTTATCCGGCCGTACTAGAAAATGAGACTTTAGAGGAATTAGAAGTTGCAGTTGCAAGTATTATTCAAGCACTTGAATTAGAAAATGGAACTTGTCATTTAGAAATGAGGCTTATTGAAGGGAAGTGGAAGTTAATAGAAATAAATCCAAGAATGTCGGGCGGAGCAATGAATAAAATTATTGAAGAGGGTACTGGAATCAATTTAATTAAAGAAACACTTAAACTCTTCTTAGGGCTAGATCCCGTCTTAAAAGCAACGAAAAAGTCGCATGTTTATGCAAAATTTCTTACTGTTAATTCAAGGGGCCGACTCATAAAAGTAACAGGAAAAACTAAAGCCTTAAATTATGATGGTGTAAAGGAAGTTTATGTGAAACCAAGAAAAGGGGCGATCTTAACAAAGCCGTATTCACTCGGTGATCGCTATGCCTATGTGATTGCCAGCGCTGATACACCTGAACAGGCCAAGGAGATTGCATTAATAGCTTCGAAAGAAATCAAGTTTTACTTAGAGCCATTTTAAGGATGTGATGATTTTGAAGTCGATTGGGATGCTTCACTATCGAAAAAATCCGCTAGAAGTTAAAAAAGCTTATCCCTTTGCTGCTGTCGCAAAAATGGAGGGAATCCCCTTTTTTTATTTTTCTTACAACAATGTTGATTTTAATCATTTGAAAATTAATGGCTGGGTGTATCAACATGGTGAATGGACACAAAAAGTTATCGACTTTCCAACAGTCATCATTAACAGCTGCAACCCTAAAACGAAAAGACAATCTGCCATTTTGAAAAAATTAAAGCAATATGCTATTTTTACAAGTTATCCTGTTGGAAATAAGTTCAAAGTGTACAAAAAAATCTTTAATGCGAAAGAATTCTCCAGTTATTTGATTCCTTCCACAAAATTAAATCATTCACAAAAATTTATCTCTTTTTTCCAGGCTCATTCTCGAGTTGTAATTAAACCAGTAACCGGTAATCAAGGTAAAAAAATATTATTTATCGAAAAACTTAATGAAAAGCAACTGTTCAAATTAACCGAGGGTCAGAAAGTTAGCGTACTTAACCAAAAAGAAATGGAGGTTCTAATTGAAGGGCTGGTCCTTGAGCAAAAATATTTGCTTCAGCCTTTTATTGAATGTAAAACAAAAGCCGGATTAACCTATGATTTTCGCTTGCATGTTCAAAAAAATGGATGTGGTTTTTGGGAAATTACCTTAATTTATCCACGGATCAGCGGTAACGCCCAATTGATTAGCAATATTAGCAGCGGAGGGTACCGCGGTGACTTAGAAACTTTTCTTTTAGATGAATTTGGGGAAGAGTCAGATCGAATAAAAACAGTTCTAGAGCAATTTGCATTAACATTTTCTGCTCATTTCGACACATTATACGCACATTCCTTTGATGAACTGGGTATTGATGTTGGAATGGATCAACTCCAAAGGCTATGGTTATTTGAAGTCAATTGGAGGCCAGGTTGTAAGCATAGGGAATTTGAAGTGGCCAGGCGGCTTATTCCTTATTGCATCTATCTTGCGAATAGGCAAAAGCTTTAAATAGAAACTAGCTGTCTCGACAAGGGACAGCCAGTTTTTATGTTTGCGTCTATTTAGTGTTTTTTTTCTTTGCTGCATTTTCTAGTTTACTTTTTGGTTCTTCAGCGAACTCCGCATCTTGACCATATCCTTGAGGATTAACCCCTGGAGCTTTGACACCTCGATTAGTTTGACCATTTTTACCCATCTACGTTCACCTCCCACTTTTTTAGTATTTCCATGTGGAATAATAAAACACGGGCTTTCGAACAATATTAGCAGGGGTGATATGATGAACAAGGGTGTTTATTTAGCACTTTTCAGCATGGGACTAGCACAAGGGATGAAAATTCCTATACATTATTATAATAAGAAAGAATGGCGTCCAGAGTTGTTTTTTGGTACCGGTGGGATGCCTAGCTCACATTCAGCTGGGGTTTCTACATTAACAACATACATTGCAATGCAGCGTGGACTGCCAACCTTTGATTTTGCCCTTTCCCTCATCTACGGCTTAATTGTCATGTATGATGCGCAAGGGGTAAGAAGGCAAACAGGGGAGCTAACATTAAAGGTGAATTCAATGAATGAATTAATTGAAAAAATTCATAAAGAGGAAAGTGTTGAATTTAAACAGGACTCTCCAAAAAAGCTAAAAGAAATGTTAGGCCATGAGCCCGAAGAAGTTGTTGGAGGGGCAGTTCTAGGTGTTTTGGTGGGAGTCATAGGTCACTTATGTACAAAAAAGAATAGAAAATTATCAAAATTTAAGTTAAGATTCTAAGGGATGTTCACAGTTTGTTGGGAGAGGGATGGCAAAGTTATTGGGAACAGTCGAAGATTATTTGCACCACTTGGAAGGAAAAGGATTTCAATTCCAAGAGGATGCAATTGGCTTTATATTTTTTGGGAAACACTACACAAATGCTTCTGATGAGATGAGTATTACAGCCATTGAACTGACATTAAAAGCGCAAAAAAGTTTTGATGGCAGTTTTTATGTATCGTTACTGGAAACATTAATTTCGAACAGGATCAACTCAAGGAAAGATGCCATTAGGTTCGTTAAAGAAAAGGAACTGTTAGCGATATAATTAGGAAAAAACTCCCTTCTCTGAAAGGGAGTTTTTTATGAGACCCTATCCTCAAAGGGCTTGTTTTTTCTAAGTAAAGGGATTTTGTTTGTTGGCATCTCAGCAAAAATCATTCCTGCAAAAATGAGGCAGCATCCAACTAAGGCACTATAGGAAAGTCGTTCATTTGCCCAATAAAAACCTGTAATCGCGGCAAATACCGGCTCCATTGCAAAAATTAACGCAACTCGTGTTGCAGAAGTGTATTTTTGAAAATTTGTTTGAATCAAAAATGCCAGTGCTGTTGCAAATATGCTTGTGATTACAAGGGCAACTAGAACATCTTGCTTGAGTAATATATGTAGATTAAATGACTTTTTCCAATCTTCAAAAAAGAAAGAGGATAAAATCGATAAAAGAGCAACTGTTGAAATTTGAATGACTGTTAACAGCAAGGTTGGATATTTATTACTAAACTTACCTGTATAGATGATCTGTAGTGCGAAACTGATGGCGCAAATGAAAACGAAACCATCACCTCTATTTAATGAAGTAACATCCGTCATCGTCAGTAGGAATAAGCCAATGGTCGCAATTAACACGCCCAAGACAGCATTCCTGTTCGGAAACTGCTTTAATAACATCATTGAAAATATTGGAACAAGGACAACATTTAACCCGGTAATAAAGCCAGCTTTGGAAGAAGTTGTATATAAAAGGCCGATTGTTTGGGTAGCATAACCAAGGAAAAGCCAAAATCCGATAAATACACCTGATAAAAGCAGCTTTAAATTCAATTGTTTTAACTGTTTTTTTTCAAATATTACAAGGCAGAAAATCAATATAATCGCTGCCGCAAGAAAGCGAATGCTATTAAAGGAAAATGGTTCAAGAAAATCAATCGCATTTTGGACTAACACAAAAGTGCTGCCCCAGATGATCGTTACAAGGAGCAAACTTAAATCTGCAAATATAGGTTTTTTCATGATGTATCATTGCTCCTCGGGAATATTTTTTCTTATTGCCTGCCTTGCTAGTTCATCCGCCGCTTTATTTTCAGAACTTGGGATCCATTTCATAAAAAATAATTGAAACTTCTTTGATAAGTGTAATGCCTGTTCAAATAATGGTAAGTATAGTTTGTTTTTTACAAATTCTTTTTCTATCGCATTGTTAACTAATTGAGAGTCGGTCCGAAATGACACGACTGAATTTTCAAATCCCTTTTCTAAACATATTTCCAATGCCTTAATAAATGCATGATATTCTGCTTCATGATTCGTCATTTTTCCTAATGGAATCGAATATTTTTCTGTAATACCGTTTCCTTTAATAAATATCCCGGCCCCACTTGGTCCAGGATTTCCGGCACTAGCCCCGTCAATATAAACCTCAATCAATTCTGTTTCCTCCATAAACGTAATATTGAAAGTTTAACATATTTCTTTTAAGTCAGAAAATATTTATTCTTATAACTACTATGAAGAAGTGGGTATGATAAGAATATATATCAGAATAGGTTAGAATGATGTAGTCGATATAGTGTCATGGAATATGTTATTTAAAAAGCCCTTGAATTCTTTTTAGAAAGGTTGAGGACATTGAACTATAGGTTAGAGTGGATGTATAAAATTAAAAGTAATGAAAAGGTACAGTTTTCCTCTGAAATGGTATCAGGTGAAACGGCTATACAAATTGGTGAAGAGCTTGAAATGACTGGAAAGGTATCTGATTTGTTTTTTTATGATGAAAAGGGAACATCATGGATCTTAAAGGAAATGAAAAAGTTGATGACCGAAATTGAAGATGATCCTCATGAAATAACTGTTTACTTTGATGGAGGGTTTCAAAAGGAAACAAATCAAGCAGGTCTTGGGGCTGTAATCTTTTTTAAGCAGGGGAAGAAGAAATACCGTATCCGAGCCAATGAACGGATTGATGAATTGGAAACAAATAATGAAGCAGAGTATGCTGCTTTTTATTATGCACTAAATATTTTAGAGGATTTAGGAGTTCATCATTTATCTTGTGAATTTAAAGGTGACTCCCAAGTGGTTTTAAAACAGCTGGAAGGGGATTGGCCTTGTTATGAAGATACGCTTAATAGCTGGCTTGACAGAATAGAGGAAAAAATTAGAACGCTTGGTTTAGTCCCTAAATATACGTCCATTGCTAGAAAAGATAACAAAGAAGCTGATAAATTGGCGACCCAAGCATTAGAAGGAAAAGAAATTTTTGCAAAAACATTGATTCTTTAGGAAATGGGTGTGAAACTCTTGTGAAGGACTTAAACAAAAGGCAATTATTAGTTCATGTAGAATCCTTAATGGTTCAATACTGTGAAGGCTGCTTTTTACACCAGCATTTGAAAAAAGAAGGTGGGCGGAGAGCAGCACACCGGTTTTGCATTTCAAAGTGTACAGTGGGAGAACAACTTCAGGAGTATGGGAAGAAACTGAGTTGAAAATTCACCTATGTCCTGTTAGCGCATATAAAAAAGGCTGACGAAAACGTCAGCCCTTGATTGATTATTTTAGATTATAGTTTTACAACGTTAGCTGCTTGTGGTCCACGGTTTCCTTCAACGATTTCAAAAGAAACTTCTTGGCCTTCTTCTAAAGATTTGAAGCCTTCGCCAGTGATAGCGCTGAAGTGTACGAATACATCGTCGCCGCCTTCTACTTCAATAAAACCAAAACCTTTTTCATTGTTGAACCATTTTACTTTACCGTTTTGCATTTACTTCTTCCTCCTAAGCCTTTCAAGCCACCCTTATTGGTGCCAAAGATAAATATTATCACGCAGCCACTTGCTATGCATATATAGTTACATGATGCTTTAAATATACAATAATGAAAATTTACAGTCAAGGAATGACTTGTCTCTTTTATTGAAATTATGGTAGTTTCTATGAAAATATTTAAGTGTCTAATTTTGTCCGTATCCCTATCATGAAAAATACCTCTGCATCATATCTTAAATTAATCAATTTATTTACAGAGGCGGGGATAGGATGTACCGATTTTCCATTGAAGGCGATGAATGGATATTAAGATTTTCACCCCAAGTTTATATTGATTCTGATGAAAAGCAGACCATTTTATTTGCACTACTCCATATGGGATTAGATCTAGATAATTATTCACATGGAAATGCCTTTATCATATTTACAAAGAAAATTGGTGCAATTGTGTTCAATGTGGAGAGAATTCCATCCTTAATTTTAACAGTTTCGAATATTATCCCCGAGGATAATTGGTTTAGTCAGGATCTTCCTTCAATAAAGCCGTTGAGTTAACAATAGCAAGCATTAAGGGTGATCATTTGATCACTCTTTTTTATTATTTAGTCTATTTGTCAAATAACAGACAAAATACTAAGGAGATTTCGTGACGCAGTCTGCTATTTTAATAGTAAGAACTTTGAGAGGAATTCTAAAACTAATTATTATCATTATTACCACTGTACTTAGAAATTGAATGAATCTACAATTACTGAAAAGTGAAGAATGATACAGTCGATTATATATTCTCGATCATCCTCTATCATAAAATTGGAAAGGAAATTAGTTGATGTGGTGATTATTTAATCTTTACGAACAATGGATTTAATGGGTAAAATGGATTTCGGGATGCTTTGTAAAAAGGGAGCAATCATAATGAAATTAATTATTGCCGAAAAGCCGGATCAAGGGTCAACCTTAGCATCAATCTTTAAACATAAAAAACAAAATGGTTTTATCGAAATTTATCCAAATGATATTTTTCCTAAGGGAGCCTATGTGACTTGGGCAATTGGTCATGTATGCCAATTAGTCTCTCCCGAAAAATATCAGCAAGGCTGGAAAAAATGGTCGTTAGATAATTTACCAATTATCCCTGAACAGTTTGAATACGAAGTAACGAAAGATAAGGCAAAACAATTTGCAGTCATAAAAAAGTTAGTGTCTGATTCTAATGTAACTGAAATTATTCATGCGGGTGACGCGGGGCGCGAAGGTGAACTAATTATCCGCAATATCCTCAGGTTAACAAAATGTCACAAACCCATGAAAAGGCTGTGGATCTCGTCGTTAACAGCTAATAGCATTAGAGAGGGTTTTAAAAAGCTGTTGGACGAGCAAGAAACACGGAGCTTATTTTTTGAAGCCTACACAAGGGCTTGTGCTGACTGGGTGGTTGGTATGAATGCTTCACGTTTGTATAGCTTACTTTTACAAAAACAAGGATTTTCCGATGTCTTTTCAGTTGGTAGAGTACAAACACCAACCTTAGCACTTATTGTTAAAAGAGAAATAGAAATAGAGAACTTTAAGTCTGAACCCTTTTGGGAAGTTCTCGCACATTTTTTAATGAATGGAAAAAAATATACTGGAAAATGGCAGAACGATGGAGAAACCCGAGTGAATACAAAAGAGCTAGCCGAAAAAGTTGCGGCTTTTTGCAGGGATAAACCTGCCGAAGTCAGCGAGGTTCTTTCAGAAAGGAAAGAGTTCTTTCCTCCACTCTTGTATAATCTTTCCGCCCTCCAAGCCGAGGCAAATAAACGCTTTAAATTCTCACCGAAGAAAACTCTCGATGTTATGCAAAAGCTCTATCAAAAGGGAAATGTCTCATACCCTCGTTCAGATTCACGGTACGTTACAAAAGAAGAAGCGAATACTTTCCCGGAAGTCTTAAACAAATTAAGTCATATTAAAGATTACGAAAGCTTCTTCCCGTTACCATTTGCTTCGATTTCAGAAAACAAACGCTATGTGAATGAAAAGAAGGTCACAGACCACTATGCGATTATTCCGACGGAACAAATCCCTAATGTTGAGCGGCTCACTCCAGATGAGAAAAAAATCTACGATTTAGTTGTTACAAGTTTGATCGCCGCACACTACAATAAGGCTATTGCTGAATATACTACTGTGACAACATTGGTGGATGGAAGGGCAGCGTTTATCTCGAAAGGAAAGGTTCAAATTGAAGAAGGCTGGCGTAAAGTCCTGAATCCAAAAGATACCGATGATGAACCAGCACTACCAAAGTTAGCAGAAGGTGAGCAGGGGCGGACGGATAAAGTGGAAGTCAAAGAAAGCAAAACTCAGCCGCCAAAACGCTATACTGAAGGTCAATTGATTACGTTAATGAAAACGGCCGGTAAGCATATAGATGATAAAGAACTCGAAAAAATTCTGACAAAGACCGAGGGCCTTGGAACAGAAGCAACCAGAGCAGGCATCATTACAATGCTAAAGGACCGTCTATATATTGAGGTTACTAAGAATTTAGTTTATGCTACAGCTAAAGCCAAAATCCTAATTGAGGCCATTGGGAAAGAAATTTTAGCTTCACCTGAAATGACCGCAAAGTGGGAGCAGAAACTAAAGGAAATATCTGAGGGGTCTGCTGCACCAAAGCAATTTATGGAGCAAACAAAAAAGATGGTCATTCACTTAATTTCGTCAAGTATTGGTCAAGCTACTAACTGGTCGTTCTCAGAGGAGATTCGCGAAAATTTTGCACCTGGGAAGCAAAAAGGGAGGAAGCAGGCTTTTACCAAGCTGGGTCCTTGTAACAAATGTGATGGTTCAGTCGTCGATAAGGGCAGCTTTTACGGTTGTTCAAATTACCAAAAAAATCATTGTGATTTCACCATTTCAAAGAAGATATTAGGTAAAAATATTACCCAGAAGAACATTAAACTGTTATTATCAGAAGGAAAAACCGAGCTGATTGAAGGTTTTACCAATAAAGAAAAAAACTTTAATGCCCGGCTTGTTATAGACCAAACTGAAAAAAGGGTAAAATTTTTATTCGAAGAAACGACAGCAAAATAAAGAATTGTTATTTTATATAAGTGATAAAGTGCCTTGTCACTATTTTTTTTCTATAGTAAACTTTTAGTTGAGTAATTTTTTGGAGGGTATGGGATGCCAACACCAAGTATGGAAGATTATATTGAACAAATATATATATTGATTGAAGAAAAAGGATACGCTCGAGTCTCAGATATTGCCGAAGCGCTGTCAGTACATCCCTCCTCAGTAACGAAAATGGTGCAAAAACTTGATAAAGATGAATATTTAGTCTACGAAAAATATAGAGGACTTGTGTTAACAGCCAAGGGGAAAAAGATTGGCAAGCGCCTGGTCTTCAGACATGATTTACTTGAACAATTCCTCAAAATCATCGGTGTAAAAAATGAAAATATATATAACGATGTCGAAGGGATTGAACACCATTTAAGCTGGGATTCAATTGATCGAATTGGTGACCTGGTTCAGTTTTTTGAAGAAGACCAAAAGCGTATAAAGGCATTAAATGAAATACAAAAACAGAATGAAAGTGATTAATAAAGAAGCACCTAGCAGTAATTGCTAGGTGCTTTTAATACAAATCTGGGAATTGATCAAAAGATTGGTCGCTCTCTGGGATTAAAGACATTCTGCCATGCTCTTCCTCAATAGCCTGAACCCCTTGAATTAGGCCATTTTCTGCCTCTAATATTGCCTTTCGGTAAGAAATGATTCGTCCCTCGGAAGTGACAAAATTGATAATTTCCCCAAAGTAATTACGGTGAAGTGCCACAATTGATTCCATGAAAAGTCTCCTCTAAAATTATTATTAAAAGCAATACCTTGCTTTTTTCTATATTCTTTCTATTTTTTTAAATAATAAACAAACAATCATATAAAAAAAGCATCGGAATTTACCCGATACTTTGTGTTAACCCCAAAAAAAAGGGGTTTCCTGGTATACATAATAATTAAGCCAGTTTGAAAAGAATAAATGACCATGAGAACGCCAGCGATTAATTGGCGGCTGGGTTGGATCATTATTTGGAAAATAGTTCTCCGGTATATGGATTTCAAGGCCTTTGTTCAAGTCTCTTTCATACTCTTGGGCCAGTGAATCTGATTCATATTCCAAATGTCCGGTAATCATGACATGCTTTCTATCCCGAGAGGCAATTAATAAGGCACCTGCATCTTCAGAGGCGGCTAATAATTTTAATTCTGGATTCTTTTTAATTGCTTCAATCGATACATCAGTATAGCGAGAATGGGGAGCATAAAACTGGTCGTCAAACCCACGCAGCAAAGTGTCATTTGGTTCGAAAATCCGGTGAGGATAAATACCTGAGCATTTTCGCTGTAACTCAAATTTACCAATCCGATAATGATAGTTAAGAGCAGCCTGCGCACCCCAGCAAATATGTAACGTCGAAGTGACATTTTGATTGGCCCAGTCCATAATCTCAGTTAATTCCGACCAATATTTAACTTGATCAAATTCTAATAGCTCTACAGGGGCCCCAGTAATAATCATCCCATCAAATTTTAGGTTTTTCACTTGGGAAAAGGTGGTGTAAAACTGTTCGAGATGCTGTTTACTCGTATGGGTGGATTCATAAGAGTTGGTTTTTAGAAAATTGACATTTACTTGTAAAGGCGAGTTTCCTAATAGTCTTAAAAGCTGTGTTTCTGCTTTTTCTTTTTCAGGCATTAAATTCAGAATGAGGATATTTAATGGTCTGATGTCCTGAGCAATAGCACGTTCATTATCCATAATGAAAATATTTTCGTGTTCGAGAATTTCCCTCGCTGGAAGGAGTTTTGGAATGTTAATTGGCAAGTGATCAGCCCCTTTCTTCAGGTTAATTAGGCGTATTTCTAAATACTACATCCATTTATATAACTACCTACGATAAGGAGTCAATGAATATTTGAAATATTTGATATTTATATTATAAACATTATTGTAAATTCAGAAAAGTATTAATTAATTTGTCATAATTAATAATCGGATTGAAAGCGCTAATTTGATACAATGAAACCGTAAGTCCAATTCTAAATGCTGAATGCGAGGGATAAAGGTGGTATTAAAGACAGAAGTGAAATCAGACATTGATATTGCACAAGAATCAAAGATGAAGCCAATTGTTGAAATCGCCGAAAAAATTGGTTTGGAAGAGGATGATCTAGAACTTTTTGGTAAATTCAAAGCTAAAATCTCAAATGAAGCTCTTGCTAAACTCAAAACGAAGAATAGCGGAAAAATTATTCTTGTCACTTCCATTAATCCAACACCAGCAGGCGAAGGTAAATCGACTGTGACAGTTGGACTGGCAGATGCTTTTAATCGGATAGGTAAAAAGACAATGATCGCAATTAGAGAGCCTTCACTAGGCCCAACTATGGGTATTAAGGGTGGGGCGACTGGCGGTGGATACTCGCAAGTCCTGCCAATGGAAGACATCAACTTACATTTTACTGGAGATTTACATGCGATTACGACTGCAAATAATGCCCTCGCCGCATTAATCGATAATCATCTTCAACAAGGAAATGAACTTAACATAGATCAACGGAGAATAGTCTGGAAACGGTCCCTGGATTTAAATGACCGTGCACTAAGAAAAGTTATTATCGGTCTTGGTGGACCCCTTCAAGGTGTTCCAAGGGAAGATGGCTTTGACATTACGGTCGCATCGGAAATTATGGCGGTTTTATGTTTAGCAACAGATCTAAAGGATTTAAAACTACGATTATCAAGGATGGTTGTTGCCTATAATTATCATAAGGAGCCGGTAACGGTCGGTGACTTAGGTGTGGAAGGCGCATTAACTTTATTGTTAAAAGATGCGGTCAAACCAAATCTTGTTCAGACAATTGAACATACGCCTGCTCTTATTCACGGCGGTCCGTTTGCAAATATTGCCCATGGGTGTAATAGCGTCATAGCAACTAAAGCTGCGGCTCAGTTAGCGGATTATGTTATCACTGAAGCTGGCTTTGGAGCAGATTTAGGTGCAGAAAAGTTTTTACATATTAAATCAAGAAGTGCAAGGATTCAACCAGAAGCAGTTGTTATTGTTGCGACTATTCGTGCCTTAAAAATGCATGGGGGAGTAGCAAAAAGTGAGTTAGCTAAAGAGAATATTCCATCACTAACACTTGGTTTTGCAAATCTAAAAAAACACATTGAGACAATCAATAGCTTTGGATTACCAGTAGTTGTTGCTGTTAACAAATTCATCACTGATACAGAACTTGAAGTAAAAACATTACTTGAATGGTGTGAAAGAGAGAATGTTCCTGTTGCCTTAACCGAAGTGTGGGAAAAAGGCGGAGCAGGAGGCATCGAACTAGCTGAAACACTTTTGGCTGTCATTGACAAGAATGAAACCAATTTTAAGCCTTTATACGACCTATCTGATCCGATTGAACAGAAAGTTAGAACAATTGTCCAAAAGGTTTACGGTGGAAAAGATGTAGAATTTTCTTCAAAGGCTAAAAAACAATTGATTGATTTTGAAAAATTCGGCTGGTCTAATTTAGCTGTTTGTATGGCGAAATCTCAATATTCCTTGTCTGATGATCCTGTAAAGTTAGGTAGACCAACGGATTTCAGCGTGACGGTCAGGGAGTTTAAACCTTCGATTGGGGCTGGATTTATCGTTGCGTTAACTGGAGATGTTATGACCATGCCAGGGCTGCCGAAAAAACCTGCTGCCTTAAATATGGATGTGGATGAAAACGGGAATGCAGTTGGGCTTTTCTAAATCAAAAAAGAAAGTAGCAAAATTTGAACCTAGATAACTGTCTAGCGCAAGCGGCCGAGCGGGGGCGCTTGCGCTTTTCTTAAGAGGAGAGTAGATGGGATATGTTTGATCCGACAGCCTTTGATAACATGAAAGTGGTGATTGAAGGTGCACTTTATGATTTAGATATTATCGGTGAGATTGTTATTACGGACCGAAACGATCTAATCAACATGGCTAAGATGTCTCGGAAATTTGATGTATCTTTCCGTTTACCTAAAAGCAGTATAATAGCGAATATTGAAATGACATCAAACCTGGTTAATCTAGCAGCAGAGCTTTTACCGGCCATACAATCAGAACAGAAGGCAGGGTGTCATTTAAGGCTTCAATTTTTAATTGAACATAAAGACATGGAAATAGACTTTCATGCGGTTGAAAACATCCTACTAAACGTATGGGGGTCCACGAGAAAGTTAACTCAAATTGTTCAGTATCGACCACTTGAAATTGTACGAAAGCAGACTCATGTGATTAATGTTGATTTTGATCGATTGATTCGGGAAGACCAAGTGGATGATTTGGTTGAAATGACTGAGTTTATCATGACAACTCTTAAGCAACTGAACAGGGAATTTTAGTAATATGAAGCGAAACCAGCTTTTCATCCAAAGCTGGTTTTAATTAGGTCTTTAAAATATTTACAATATTCAAATTTTTATGTACGATTAATTTACATATCTGTTCATTTTTTTATAAAAAAGGGGAGATGACGTTGGTCAAAACGGCTTGGGTCACAGATAGTACAGCCTATTTAGACGAAGAATTAAAAAATCATCCAGATTTATATACCATTCCACTAACGATTTTACTTGATGGTGAGGAATTTTCTGATGGGATTGACTTAACCCCTGCTCAATTATTCGAGAGATTAAAGCAACTTAAAAATCCACCTAAAACATCACAGCCTTCCATTGGAGCCTTTCAAACATTATACGAACAACTGACTAAGGATTACGACCAAGTTGTCGCCGTTCTTTTATCAGGAAAATTAAGTGGCACGGTATCCTCGAGTGAGCAAGCTGCAATGCTTGTTGAGATTCCGGTAACCACCTTTGATTCCAATATCCTAACCTATCCAATGACGGCTTTACTTAAAGAAGGAATAAGGCTGCTTGAAGCAGGTGCTAGTCTTGAATCAGTAATCAGTCAACTCGAAAGAATTAAGAAAACCAACGAGACCTATGTTCTTGTTGGCAGTTTAGAACAGCTCCACCGAAGCGGCAGAATGTCAGGCTTGAAATTCTTTCTCGGCAGTATGCTTAACGTTAAACCAATTATTTCGATCGAAGATGGTGCGCTGAGTGTGAAAGAAAAAGCAAGAAGTGAGAAAAAGGCAAAGGAAAAAATATTGGATTACTTAAGGTCATCCTACGAGCAGCATCATTTTAAAGAGGTATATATTTTATATGGATTGCACGAGGGTCACGCAGCTAATTGGAAGGATGAATTAAGAAAGGAATTTCCTCAACTAGAAATCAACTGTTGTCCATTAGGCGCGGTAATCGGCGTGCATGCAGGTGAAAATACCCTTGGCATCAGCTGGCATAATGAGTTGAAATAACTTACTCCCAAACTGAGCATACTAAAATTGCATTAAATCTTAGATGAGAGGGAGATGCGTCATTAGTAAGCAAGGGAGACAAAATCCGAACCAAACAAGAGAACAAATTGAAAAGCAAGACAAACGAAATGATATTGAACTTGGAAGCGAGTTTCAAATTGGTAATAGCAAGTCGCAAAGTCAGAAAAAAAGCGGACGCCAAGCTAACAAAAAATAATCCCGAACATTCGGGGTTATTTTTTGTTTGTTTTTCATGTTAAAATAGCAAGGATAAAGGTAGGTGCTTTCAAGCAATGAAGAATCCGATAATTGTGCTAACAGAAGAATTTGTCCGTAATGAATTAGCTGAAGATGCGACAGGCCATGATTGGTTCCATGTCGACCGCGTTCGACGGAATGCGTTACATATTTGCTGGGAAGAAAAGACAGGAGAGGCGTTCATTATTGAAATGGCTGCATTACTCCATGACATCCCTGATGAAAAGTTGAATGAAAGTATCGAAAAAGGTGAAGAAAAACTGGAAACTTTTTTGCAAACAATTCCGCTAACAGATAATGAAAAAAAACATATAAAACAAATTATCGCAACGATTTCCTATAAAGGCGGCATAAACAGTGAGCTCTCAACGATTGAAGCCAAAATCGTCCAGGATGCAGACCGATTAGATGCGATTGGAGCCATCGGGATTGCGAGGGCGTTTGCCTATGGCGGTAAAAAAGGACAACCAATTTATAACCCCGGCATTAAGGTTCGAAACGAAATGAGCTTAGAAGAGTATCGAAAAGGTAAATCAACAAGTATTCACCACTTTTATGAAAAGTTGCTTAAATTAAAAGATTTACTAAATACAGAGTCTGCCCGAGAAATGGCAGAAAGCCGTCAACAAATGATGGAAACCTTTTTAGAACAATTTTACCAAGAATGGGATGGACAAGAATGAAAATGCTCACAGGAGAAAATGTTTCGAAAACGTATGGGGAAAAACAGCTCTTTAACAATATCTCGTTCACGATTAAAGAAAAAGAGCGTGTGGGATTAATCGGGATCAACGGGACCGGTAAATCATCATTATTAAAAATTATTGCAGGACTAGATACTCCTGACGAAGGAAAAATCATCACAAGTAAAGACTATTCCATTACATTTTTAGACCAACAGCCGGAGTTAGACGGTGACAAAACGGTCCTTGAACAAGTCTTCCATGGCGATGCTCCCATCCTAAAACTAATGCGTGCTTATGAAAAAACTTTATTAGAACTGAATCTTTCTCCAAATGACACGAAAGTCCAAGAAGACCTTTTTGAATTACAAAAGCAAATGGATGCTTTAAATGCTTGGGATGCTAGTACCAATGCAAAGTCGATTTTAATGAAATTAGGGATTGAGGAATTTACAAAAAGAATCAGTGAACTTTCGGGCGGACAGAAAAAGCGCGTCGCATTGGCTCAAGTATTAATCGCCGAGCCGGATTTACTTATTTTAGACGAACCTACGAACCATCTTGATTTTGATTCGGTAAAATGGTTAGAGGATTATTTAAGTAGATACAATGGCTCGATCTTGCTTGTCACACATGATCGCTACTTTTTAGATCGGGTTGCGAATCGGATGTTTGAGCTCGATAGTGGTCAATTATACAGTTATAAAGGGAACTATGCCGCCTTTTTAGAAGCAAAAGCGATTCGTGAAGAAAATGAGGCAGCTACCTTTGAAAAAAGTAAGAATCTGTTCCGCAGGGAGCTCGAATGGATTAGGCGTGGTGCAAAAGCCAGGTCTACAAAACAAAAGGCGAGGATTCAACGTTTTGATGAGCTCGATGAAAAGGTTTCAAGTGGGAAGTCATCTTCTGAAAAGATGGATATCTCGTTAAATGGCAGTCGGCTTGGCAAGCAGGTATTTGAACTGAAGGATGCTTCCAAGCGATACGGAGCAAAAACGATTTTAAATCATTTTGATTTACTTGTGAAGCCGGGGGATCGGATTGGCATTATCGGGAAAAACGGAACCGGGAAATCAACCTTATTAAATATCCTCGCAAAACATATCCCCCTTGATGAGGGTGAGTTTATCATGGGGCAAACGGTAAAAATCGCCTATTATACACAGGAAAGTGAAGATATGGATGAAAATAAGCGGATGATTGAATACATTAAAGAGACGGCCGAGATTGTCGAAACATCGGATGGGAAAACGATCTCTGCTGCTCAAATGCTTGAACGCTTTCTATTTCCTCCATTTTCGCACGGTACCCCAATTCGAAAGCTATCGGGCGGAGAAAAACGACGTTTATATTTGTTAAAAATATTGATGACTGCACCAAATGTGTTATTGTTGGACGAACCAACCAATGATCTCGATACCCAGACACTGACGGTACTTGAAGATTATTTGGAAGATTTCCCGGGAGTGGTAATCACTGTTTCTCATGACCGCTATTTCTTAGATAAGGTGGCTGAACAGCTTCTCGTCCTACAAGGGGAAGGTACAATAGATTCATTCTTTGGGAATTATACAGAGTATCTTGAGAAGGAATCAGCGCTTGAAGCACAAAAAACAGTCGCAGTTTCGGCCAAGCCAACTAAACCGGTTGAGAAAGAAAAAAAGAAAAAAATGACTTATCTAGAGAAAAAAGAATGGGAATCAATTGACGAGGATATTGCGAAAACAGAGACCCGCATTGAAGAAATAGGTGTTGAAATGGCAAAAACAGGCAGTGATTTTACGAAAGCACAGGATTTGATGAAGCAGGAAAACGAATTAAACGAAAAGCTTGAGTACTTAATCGAACGCTGGTCATATCTGGCAGAGCTGGCTGAAAAGGAATAAGAGTGCGTCCAGGAGCGTACTCTTTTTCTTCAAGCATATCCGGTGATTGAAACTTATCCAATATGATAAACTGGATAAAGAAATCATAAGAATTAGGTGATCTTTTTGAAAATTAAGGCGATTGAACCAACGCCAAGTCCGAATACAATGAAAATTAATTTAGATGAAGAACTTCCTATGGGGAAAAGCCATAATTATAAAAAAGAAACAGCAACAGATGCGCCAGCCGTTATCCAATCCATCCTTCAAATCGAAGGCATCAAAGGCGTGTACCATGTCGCAGACTTTCTTGCTGTCGAGCGGAATGCAAGATATGATTGGAAGGAATTATTACCTCAAGTTCGCCAGGCATTTGGAGAAAAAGCGAATGAAACTGCAAACACAGCAAAAATAGATGAACATTTTGGTGAAATTAAGGTTGAAATCCAAATGTTTAAGGATATTCCACTCCAAGTAAAGCTTACCGATGGCGCTACTGAAAGACGGTTTGGATTGGCGGAACACTTTTTAAAGGCAAGAGAAAGGGCACAGCTTCCTGAAGATAACTATATCTTATTGCGAAAGTGGCAAAATCAGGGCGTTCGCTATGGAGATTTTGACCAAATTGGCAAGGAGGTAGTCGATGAGCTCATTGCCGCGTATCCACTGGAACGATTAGAAGAATTAGTTACAAATGCTCAATCAGCAGAATCTACTTCAGAACCAAAAATTAATCTTTCTCGCAAAAAGGTAACATTGGAGGATTTGCAGAATCCCGATTGGCAGATTCGCTATCAACTCCTCGAGCAAATGGATGATCCGGAACTAGAGGATTTACCCGTACTTGAAAAAGCATTATCTGATGAAAAGGCTTCGATTCGAAGGCTTGCAACAGTGTACCTAGGCATGATCAAAGAGAAAGAGGTACTTCCGCTTTTATATCAGGCATTGAAAGATAAAACTGTGACCGTTCGAAGAACCGCGGGAGATTGTCTATCAGATTTAGGGTTTCCAGAAGCGGCCGACGAGATGATGGAAGCATTGCAGGATAAGAGCAAGTTAGTTCGCTGGCGGGCAGCTATGTTTTTATATGAAGCAGGCGATGAAAAGGCCCTTCCAGCGTTAAAAGCTGCCGAAAATGATTCGGAATTTGAAGTCAGTTTGCAAATAAAAATGGCGATTGAAAGAATTGAAGGCGGTAAAGAAGCTAAAGGTTCTGTTTGGAAGCAAATGACTGAATCAAGGAAAGCGACCGAATAAAATTGCAAATAGCTAATAGATTAGGTATTCTAAAGTGGATGAACCGAAACGGAGTGATTTAAAATGTCAAATGCTTATGATGAATATATGAAACAAATGGTTTTACCGATGCGCGAAGAATTAACAAGAGCTGGCTTCGAAGAGCTACCTACTGCACAAGATGTAGAACAATTTTTGGAAAATGTCAACGGAACAACGCTGGTTGTCGTAAATTCTGTGTGCGGATGTGCTGCTGGATTGGCTCGTCCTGCTGCAACGCAAGCGGTGCTAAATAGCGAAAAAAAGCCAAACCACCTAGTAACAGTTTTTGCTGGACAGGATAAAGAAGCCACAGCGAAAATGCGTGAGTATTTCGAAGGTATTGAACCCTCATCACCATCTATGGCATTATTAAAAGATAAAAAAGTCGTTCATTTCATTCCTAGACATGATATTGAAGGAATGCCGATGGAAACAGT
The DNA here is from genome assembly GCF_051842875.1 of Neobacillus sp. C211. Classification (NCBI taxonomy): domain Bacteria; kingdom Bacillati; phylum Bacillota; class Bacilli; order Caryophanales; family Bacillaceae; genus Neobacillus; species Neobacillus sp. C211. Next base: position 16,964 of record NZ_JBPXRO010000013.1, on the reverse strand, counting down.
TATGCATAATTTACTTGGGGCATTTGAAGCCCACTGCTAATTAGGATGTCAACCGACATCCTTTTTCTATGATTAAATTGTGATTTTTAAACTGTTTTTTTCCATTTATAAGAAAAAAGAAGTATAATATTTTGTATAATAACTAATTTTAGAAAAAATAGATTATACATAATCTTGCTAAGAATAAGGTGAAATGAAAAATGAACAATTGGCTTCGTAAAACGTTATTTGTATTAGTATCTGTTTTAACTTTTGGACTTGTTACCCCCACACAATTAATCAATACGGTAAATGGAGAGAATCTTGCCGATCGTGATGCCTTTGAAGCGCCATCGACCGAAAGTCACTTTGGACAAACAAACACGTTTATTGAAGAATCAGATTTTGACAAAGAAAAGTTTATTGAAGAATTAATAAAACAAGCAGAATTCCAGTCATATCAAAAATTTGGTCCAAGGATTAAACCAGTCATCGAAAATGAATTTCGGGAAATTATTTTACCAAATATCGAAACTGCACTTGAAGAAATTGCTGTCCAATTTCCTGAAGAAGATTTGAAAAATCTCACCATAACCGAACATCCTGGTGCCGGCCTTTCTGAAAAAATCTTTAATATTAACAATCGCGCTATCGGTAAAGATATACTTCGTTTTCATGTAAGACGAGATAATCCACCGCAAGCAGGTTACTGGTTTAATTTTCATTACCACACCTACCATGATAATTTCCAGAGCCATCATGAGTTAGGGTCTATTTTTTGGGCTAAAAATACACCACCTAAATGGATGAGTTAATGTGAATTTGCTTATTGGCAGGAAAAAATTTTATTATAATAAATGAAACCTTTTTATGACAAACTCGTAAATAGACTATTACCTAAATTGGAGGAATGAAAAATGGCAGTAAGTTTATCAAAAGGTCAAAAAGTTGATTTAACAAAAACCAATCCTGGTTTAACAAATGTTGTGGTTGGATTAGGATGGGACACAAACAAATATGATGGTGGAAATGACTTTGATTTAGATTCATCAGTTTTCCTATTGGGGGAAAATGGAAAAGTTACGAATGAAAGTGACTTTATTTTCTATAATAATCCACAAGGAGCAAATGGAGCTGTGGTACATACTGGAGATAATCGCACAGGTGCTGGTGATGGTGATGATGAAGGCATTAAAGTAAGCCTTACAACTATTCCAGCCAATATTCAGCGGATTGCGTTTACCATTACAATTCATGATGCAGAAAGCAGAAATCAAAACTTTGGACAGGTTTCAAATGCCTATGCCCGCATTTACAATGAGGCAAACGGTGAAGAATTGATCCGCTATGATTTAGGTGAGGACTTCTCGATTGAAACAGCAATTGTTGTTGGTGAATTGTATCGCCACAATGGTGAATGGAAATTTAGTGCCATCGGCAGTGGGTATCAAGGCGGATTAGCTGCACTTGCAACTGACTTTGGACTATCGATAGGTTAATATTTCAAAATGAAGAGACCCAATCAATAATGGGTCTTTTTACAAAAGCTTTGTTAACAATATGTCTAGCTGCTGCGCCTAGGGGCTCTATGGTCTACAGCCAATCCGTCATGAAGGTAAAGTACAACCTTCATGACGGAGTCTTATGCTTGCCCTGAACAAGGCGCTTCCGCTTGTCTATTCTAGGAGGAATTACTTTAATGTCAGTTTTGAATCATATCTTGGACACCTATGCGCAATTTTTTGATTTGAATATGTGGGGTAAAATATTAGCCGATCCAGTCAGCTGGGGACTTATTGGGACACTTATTATTTTAGAAGGATTACTTTCTGCTGATAATGCGCTTGTTTTAGCCGTTATGGTTAAACATTTGGAACCTAAAAAGCGTAAGAGAGCCTTGTTCTATGGTTTATTAGGAGCATATATATTCCGATTTATTGCGATTGGAATCGGAGTATACTTAATCAAGTTTTGGGTCATTAAAGCCCTTGGTGCCGCGTATCTTGCTTGGTTAGCGATTAAGTATTTCATCGATAAGCGTAAAGGTGATACTGGTCACGATGATGAGGAAGCTGCAGGGATTAACCAAGGCGGCTTGCTAATACGCTTATTTGGCACCTTTTGGGGAACGGTAGCTGCCGTTGAATTAATGGATATTGCATTCTCAGTAGACAGCGTTCTTGCGGCATTTGGGGTCAGCAATCAGGTATGGATTTTATTTGTAGGTGGGATCCTTGGTGTGTTAATGATGCGTGGCGTTGCCGGAGTTTTTCTTACACTAATCGACAGGATTCCTGAACTTGAAACCACCGCTTATATCTTAATCCTAATCATTTCTATTAAGATGGCACTAACCTTACCGTTATTCAACATCCATATTGAATCATTACATTTCTTTATTATTCTAGCCGTAACATTTGGAGCTACCTTTATTGTTCACTTCATGAATAAGAAAAAGGAAACTAGCAAAGAAAACTAAAAATTGTTGACTAAAAAGGGGAGCTGACGAGAGTCCGTCTCCTCTATTTTTTACCTTTAAAGAGGAGAAAGTGGTTATGGAATTTTTTACATACTTTTACGAAAATGAAATTAAAGGATTCTTCTTCCAAAAACCGCAGGCTTTTACAAAATATTCTCACCGTGAAATACTGTCCTATGGTTTAGGCGCCACGCTTTATATGCCTGCCACACGCCCTAATATTCATCAAGAAATCCTCTCTAAGAAGCATGAAGGTTTAACCTCCCTTGTCATCGACTTAGAAGATGCTGTTGGTGATAACGAGGTAACTGATGCTGAAGCAATGCTTATCAGTGAATTATTAAAGTTATTTTTTGAATTAAATAAAGGCTTTTTGAGCTATACAGATCTACCGCTTATGTTTATCCGAATCCGAAACCTAGAGCAGTTAAATCGGGTTACCGAACAATTAGGGGATGCAATAAGTCTGCTTACTGGGGTCGTGCTTCCAAAATTCAGTGCTGAAATTGGAGAAGAATTATTAATGGAAGTAAACCGATTACATACAAAGGAGCACCCATTTTATGCTATGCCGATCTTGGAGACAGCAAAGGTCATTCAAAAAGAAACGAGAATGGAAGAATTAATGAGTATAAAGAATCTTCTTGATCGCTACAAGGACATTATTCTTAATGTTCGGATTGGGGCTACTGATTTTTGTGGATTATATGGAATTCGCCGCAGTGCGGATACTACCGTTTATGATATCGCTGTCTTAAGAGATTGCATTTCAGATATTATCAATGTCTTTCAACGCTTTGATAGTTCCTACGTTGTATCGGGTCCAGTTTGGGAGTATTTTTCTGAGAAAAAGAGAATGTTAAAGCCACAGCTTAGGCAAACACCGTTCCGAGAACGGTACGGGGATGAAGGGTTGAAATGGAGAGCAAAATTAATCAATGAACATATGGATGGTTTAATCCAGGAAATCTTAATGGATATTGCAAACGGAATAACAGGAAAAACGATTATTCATCCTTCACATATCAAAGTAGTGCAAGCCCTAAATGTTGTTTCCTACGAGGAATTCATTGATGCTAGCAATATCATAAATGCGGCAAATGGGGATATTGGCGTTTTGAAAAGTAATTTTGCTAATAAAATGAATGAAATAAAACCTCATTATTATTGGGCAAAGAAAACCATCTTAAAATCACAGCTGTACGGGGTGTTACATGAAGAATTCACAACCATTGACCTTATCAAAAAAGAAGTATATGTATAATATCCTAGACTCCATTGAAACAGAGATAGAAGTTTCTGAAAATCCGTATGATTTAACACTAGAAGAATTATTTACAATGGCAGCTAGAATAAATAAGAAACGGTCGTTTTTGTTTGTAAGTAAAGTGCTTGGTAAACACTTACCAATTGATCCCAATAAAGGACTCCAAACTGGAGCACTTCTTGGTGCGAGATTCCTTGAAACGGTAAAGGAGATAAAATGTTTAGAAACTGAGAGTCTATTAACCTCCTTTAAAAATGGAGAATTATATCAGAGTAAGGCCTTTATCCCTGACAATATTCGTCCTGTAGTGATAGGATTTGCTGAAACCGCCACATCACTTGGGCATGCTTTTTTTGATTGCTTTAACTCGGCTGAATACTTTCATACCACTCGAGAAGAACTCGAACAGGTGAAACCAAAAATTACCTTTGAAGAAGAGCATTCCCATGCGACATCACATCGTTGTTTTATTCCGTTAGAAATGATACAAAATGAACGAGAGATCATCCTCGTTGATGATGAACTAACAACGGGTAAAACCGCTTTAAATATTATCCAATCGATCCATGCTAAATTCCCAAGACATGTTTATACCGTTGTTTCCATTTTGGATTGGCGTTCAGAAGAAAATCGAAATGGTTTTATCCGTCTTGAACAGGACCTGGGGATAAAAATCAATGTGGTAAGCCTTTTGGCTGGTACAGTACAGGTTAAACAGCATAATGAAATGAATAATTGGTCAATAAAAGAGGAATCGAACAAGCGCGTGGAGTCCTCTGTCGAACAAATAGACCTATCACCTTTTTTTACCATGACCCTCTATTCAGCCAATAACCCGATGAATAAGGCAGCATTTATTAAAGAGACAGGTCGATTCGGCCTAAGCAGTACGGAAAATAGGAGTCTTCAACAGAAAACCTCTGCAGCTGCGGCCGTTTTAAACAAAAAAAGGATTGGAAAAAGGACGCTTTGCCTAGGCACTGGAGAGTTTATGTATCTTCCGATGAAACTAGCTGCCGAAATGGGTAAAGGTGTTTATTATCAATCAACAACTCGAAGCCCGATTTTTATCGAAGACAAAGTAGGATACGGAGCGAGGTATGGTGCGTCTTTTCCTAATCCTGAAGACCAAGATATTACTCACTTTTTTTACAATATTCCACCAGGATTCTACGATGAAATATTTATCTTTTTTGAAAGAACAGTAAAGTTAGAGAATCTTCAACCATTACTGAAAGAACTAAATAAATTACAAATAAAGATGATAAGACTTGTCTTTTTTTCTGAATATCGAGGTGAACAAGTTGAAAACCACAATCAATAAACCGGCAAAGATCGGAAGCTATAATGCGGAGGATGTTCAATTTCTATTAAAGGATTTAAGTGATATAAAGCTAGAGGATTCGACTGAAAATCGGGAATTGATGGTTCAATCAGGTGTTCACTACAGCGAATCACTGCCAATTGAGTACCAGCCGCCAAAGGCGTATGTGGATTTATTTTGGGAAACCTTACAGGAATACAAACAAAAAGTTGCCCTATGTATTGGTGTTGTGGCTGAACAAATCTATCAATCTAAGGGTGATAGGGCCGTACTTGTTTCTCTGGCTCGTGCAGGAACGCCTGTGGGGATATTAATAAAAAGGTATATCCATATGCATTACCATGTATTATTGCCGCATTACAGTGTTTCAATTATCCGCGACAGAGGGATTGACGAAAATGCACTTCAATATATACTTAGCCAACATCCAGAGGCTGATATTCAATTTGTTGATGGGTGGACAGGTAAAGGGGCAATTTCGCTTGAATTGACTAAAGCCTGTCATGATTATCAACAAAAATATGGGATAAACCTTGACGACACATTAGCAGTCATCGCAGATCCAGGTTATTGTACCACTTTGTTCGGAACCCGTGAGGATTTTTTAATTCCTAGTGCATGTCTAAACTCAACTGTATCTGGGTTGGTGAGCAGGACGGTTTTAAATGATCAATATATCGGGAAGGATGAATTCCATGGAGCTAAGTATTACGAGGAATTGATTCCTGTTGATGTTTCCAATGAATATATTGATTTGATTAGCAATGAATTTGTAAACATTACAAGCAAAGCGGCGGAGATGGCTACACATAAGGAAAATAAGAAAATAGAAACTGGATTCTTGGGGATGGAGGACGTCAAGCGAATTCAATCTGAGTTTGAAATTGAAAGTACCCATTATATCAAACCAGGAGTCGGAGAAACAACAAGAGTTCTGCTTCGCAGGGTTCCATGGAAGATACTAATGCGCGATCCGTCAAGTCCATTTGTCAAACATATTCTCATGCTTGCCGAAGAAAAGGGTGTAGAGGTGGTACCATATCCAAATTTAAAGTATTTATGCTGCGGCTTAATTAAGTCGGTTAAGGGGATTAAAAAATGATCTTTGCATCTGACCTTGATCGTACATTGGTTTATTCGAAACGGGCTATTGAAGAACTAGGAGAACTAGATAAAACAGTCTTAAAACCCGTTGAAAAAAAAGATAATAATTGGGTTGCCTATATGACAGAACGATCCTTTTTTGCTTTAAAAGAGCTCTCACTAACTAGTCTTTTTGTTCCGGTTACAACGAGGACAACAGAGCAATTTAACCGTTTCTACATTTTTAAGGAGGAGATACAGCTAAAATATGCAATTACTTCAAATGGGGCCAATATTCTTAATAAAGGTGAAATAATGAAAGATTGGTCGACCTATATTTTTCAGCGTATGAACGCGGAATCGGTTCCCCAAAATGAGTTGCTTGCGATTTTAAAAAGAGAAGGCTTTCATTTTGATGGACAAATAAAGCAGGCGGAGAATTTATTTTTCTATTTCATCTTAAACAGTCTTCCACCTGCTTCAGATCGAAAAGCGATTAATGATTTGGCTGTATCATATGGTTGGAGGATCTCCATACAGGGGAGAAAGCTCTACTTTATCCCTCTTGCGATCAGCAAAGGGGATGCACTTGAATTTATCTCTAAGCGAGAAGGTATGGAAGTCATTGCGGGTGCGGGGGACTCCGTACTAGATTGGGACTTTCTGGAAAACTGCCAATATCGATTTGTCCCAGCCCATGGTGAGCTTGCTAGGGTGTCAGGCACTAGTAATTTTACACTTACAAAAAATTATGGTGTTAGTGCAGGGGAGGAGATTACCCAACAATTTTTACAGCTGCAACAACTTATAGTTTAATTTATTTCACTTTTCGGTTAAAAACAAGTAAGTATACGCAAGAAAATAAACTATAGCATCCAATAAAGAATAGAATCGACATGGCTAGTGAATGCAATGTTGAAGAAAGCAGCATCGTAAAGATTAAGCTAAACACAAATAAATCTAGGTAAATAAAAACATCGGAAACCATCACTTCCATCACGGTATTTAATTCTTCCTGAATGTGTTCTATCCTAGGCCGCTTATATAAAAATCTCATTCGAGTCACCTACTTTAACGTCAGTACTCAAATAGTATGTAAGGACAAGGAAAAAGGTGAAAAATGAGGAAATGGTGAAAAAGACGAAACATTTTTTTATGACATTCGTATAAACAAATGAACCAATTAAATAACTATGATATGATGTTATGGAAACCTTACATAATTTTCTAGCGCTAGAAAAATAGCTTTCTTTTTTGAGGAAGGGATTATGAATGCATCCATCATTAAATCAGCTAATCGCCCATCCAGTATCCCTTTCAAATGAAAATTGGCACGCCTTGCTGAAAAAACCGCTACCTGAACGGCCAAATTATTCATTAGAAAATGGAAAAATTCACATTGGGCAAGTACTTGGAAAGTTCCTTGGGATACCAATCGATACGGATACCTATTATAACCAGCTTTTTGATTATGTTAATAATGAGGAATGGAGACTTCATTTGCTAAGTGAGGAATCACTAGATAAAACAATTAACAACACTCACTTTCAATCCATTCAAAAAGTCATAAATATTAATCGTGAACAAAAGCTGTCCATCAACCGATTTACGGCTTTTCTAGATGGGGAACAGTTATTGTTGAAATCAAAGGTACCGGTAATCCATAGGAAGATAAGAGAAGCGATGATCGCAACACTGGAGTTGTACGCAAAACTTGAAGGGGACGGGCTAAAGAACCACGAGCTTAGGCGGGTGCTTGTTGACATTGTTAAATGGTCCATCAATCATTTACAGCCCGTTTTGGAGATGGCTGATCCACAAATCGAAATGCCTAGATTTTTGTGGTACGGCGACTTTAAGAAAAGCCACCAATATTTTTTATATTATTTAAGCAGGCTTGCCTGTGATATTGTTATTTTCCATCCAGAAGGTAAGGATATTTTAGAAGGTATGATGGAGGACCCAATCTTCTCGCATCAATTTCAAAATAAGCTGCCTGCGGAACCGTTCCCGAAGGAAAAGCGCAGTCGTAAGGCAACGGTTGCATATAGAGCCTCAAAAGAAATTGAAACGATTTTAAACCAAGAGGGTTCAGGTCTTTATAAACCATGGCAATTAAGAGATTATACTCCGTCCTCGATTACATTAAAAACGACCTATGATGAACTATTTATTCTTGGGAAAGAAATGGCGATGGTCAGACCAGATTTTGAGGTGGGGAACGGACAAGTCAAAATACCTTCTATCTTTGCTAAAGTACAGGGTGTTAGTAAAAATCGCAAAGAGTACTGGGACCGTCTGCAATCACTCAATGAATTAGACCATAGTTTACTGATTCGCCGTTTGCCAATCACGATGACAAGCACAAGTGATTTTCGCTTTCATTATCGAAATGCCCTTGATAAGGATGGCTTAATTAATCCGGCTACTATGATGCAAGCACATTACTGGCCATATTCCTTTTTATCTTCAGGATTACAAAAAGGAATCGCTAATGCCGTTAGGAGAATCTGTGAAAAACCAGGTTTAAAGCCCTTCCCAAAGGAAAGTATAGAAGACGTAAAAATGTATTTATTTACGCAGGCCTTGTTTATGCCAAAACCCATCATTCAGTTAATCGAAAGATTTGACTACTCGCAACATATACCTAAATTAATCATCTACAATAATGAATTAGCAGGTATACTCTCAAGGTCAGATGCAGCACTTATCTTGCTATTAAATCAATTTGGTATTGATATCATCCTGTATAATCCTCCTGGTCATAATGATATTGAAAATTTCTTGGACGAACGTTTATTTGATAAGCATTGGCTTGAAGACGTTGTTTTTGATTTAGAATTTAAAGAACCGTCTATTTTTAAAAAAGGGCTTTTTCAAGGAATCTTAAAAAATTTAAGGGGAGATTAATAAGTGACTCTTACGCCGAATCCATCAAGCGGTTTAAAGCCAGCAGGTACGGATGACATCCTAACAGAAACAAAAGTCTCTGACATTAAACTTGCACTTCGGAAAGAACCAGAAATTCAAAATTTAGCCCGCACGATTGATGAGCGTGACCAAATCCAAGTTTTAGAGTTTGGGAAGGAACCAGCCGTCCAAATTTCCCGTTTTTCGGATCAGATATTAAACAATATGAAGACTTCAAAAGTGGAGGATTCTGGTGAACTGCTTAAACAACTGGGCCGGATTATGGATAAGTTTGATGCTAAGGACTTTCAAAAAACTTCAGGTGGATTTTTTGGTAAGCTTTTTAAAAAGGGTGAAAAAGTGGTCGAAAAGCTATTCGGCAAATACCAAACCATGGGCTCCGAGATTGACAAGGTATACATAGAAATATCGAAATATCAGCATGAAATGGTTGATGCAACAAATATGCTCGAGCAAATGTATGAGCAAAACTATCAATACTATTTAACGCTTGAAAAGTATATTGTTGCGGGTGAGATAAAAGTTGAGGAACTAAAAAATAATCAACTTCCCCAGCTTGAATCCCGAGCCGGAGCAGGTGATCAACTTGCCTCCATGCAATTGGACTCGCTTAAAAATGTCATTGAGTTATTAGAACAACGCATCTATGATCTAGAAATGGCCAAAATGGTCTCACTGCAGACTGCTCCGCAGATTCGTCTTTTGCAAAGAGGAAATACGAAACTGATTGGAAAAATCAATTCGGCATTTGTGACGACCATCCCGATTTTTAAAAATGGTCTGATTCAAGCGATGGCGGCGAAAAGACAAAAGCTGGTTGCTGATTCAATGAGTGAACTTGACCGCAGGACAAATGAAATGCTTCTGAAAAATGCGCAAAACATTTCCCAGCAAAGCACGGATATTGCTAGGCTTGCCGGAGGTCCAAGTATAAAAATCGAGACGATTGAAGAATCTTGGAATATTATCATCAAAGGCATGCAGGAAACAAGGGCTATCGAAGATGAAAATAAACGGATGCGGATTGAAGGCACGAAACGTTTAGAACAACTGCAAAATAACTTTAAACAGTTGAAACAATCTTAGTTAATAAATAGTTTTTGATTTACTAAATTTCTTATTGGGGTGATTGAATTGGCTATTAATTTACAAAAAGGGCAACGTGTTGATTTAACGAAGAGTAATCCAGGATTATCTAAAATCATGGTAGGTTTGGGCTGGGATCCAGTACAAGGCAGCGGTGGCGGCGGCTTATTCGGCGGTTTATTCAGCGGCGGTGGTGCAGCTAATATAGACTGTGATGCTTCTGTTATTATGCTTGGTGCAAACGACAAGCTGCAAAACAATAAGGACGTTGTTTACTTTGGAAACTTAAAGAGCAATGACGGCAGTGTACAACACTCAGGCGATAATTTAACAGGCGACGGAGACGGTGATGACGAGCAGGTAATGATTGATTTAAGCAGAGTACCGTCCAATATTCAGAAACTTGTTTTCGTTGTTAATATCTATGACTGTGTGAAGAGAAAGCAGCACTTTGGGATGATGAAAAATGCTTTTATCCGAGTCGTGAATCCTGGAAACAATCAGGAATTGATTCATTATAATTTATCAGATAATTATAGCGGGCTAACATGCCTTGTGACAGGAGAAATTTATCGTCACGGCAATGACTGGAAGTTTGCGGCAATCGGCAGTGGTACAAATGCTGCCAGCCTTAGTGATGTTGTTCGTTCCTTTAGTTAGGTAATTAAATAAAGTTCAAATAGAGGTGATACGTTTGGGGATAAACTTAGCAAAGGGACAAAGAATTGATTTAACAAAAACGAACCCTGGGCTAACCAAGGTAATTGTTGGACTCGGCTGGGATACGAATCGTTATCATGGTGGAAATGACTTTGACTTGGATGCATCCGCATTTTTAACAGATGCGAATGGCAGAGTTATCCAAGATTCCGACTTTATTTTTTACAATAATTTGATTCACTCTTCAGGCTCTGTTGAACATACGGGTGATAATCGAACCGGAGAAGGCGACGGCGACGACGAGCAAATCAAGATTGACTTTAGTAAAGTTCCCACGCATGTGCATCGAATTGCGATTACTGTGACTATTCATGATGCGGACGCAAGATTCCAGAATTTCGGCCAAGTTTCTAATGCCTTTGTTCGGTTGGTTGACGATGATACTAATAATGAGGTCTTAAGATTTGACCTTGGCGAGGATTTTTCGGTCGAAACAGCGGTTGTTATTTGTGAACTTTACCGCCATAACGGTGATTGGAAATTTAACGCGATTGGCAGTGGTTTTGCAGGTGGATTAGCTTCCCTTTGCCGAAATTATGGATTAGAAGTTTAAATTTATTAAAATTGTGAAGCTGCCGTATTCGGCAGCTTTTTTCCTTTATTCCCCACTTTTGGCTTGTAAATTCAAATTAACTAACTAAGTCCTATGTTATAATTCATTTAATATATTGAATTATTAGGGGATGATAATTTGCGTAAATCGGTAATTACTCTACTAATCGCTGGTTTGTTTCTATCATCCATAACTACATCACAAGCTTCTTATGATGGTATTTTGCTTGGAGATTATCCTAGAAATTCGCTAATCTACCAATCTCTTAAAGATGATCGGTCAGTAGCACTTTTAGATCAAATAATTGTATTACCAAAGGAGCACTTTGATCAACAAGAAGCGGCTGCTATGATTTCCAGAATCAATTCTTTACCTTTCTCCCTTTTGAAAAAAATAAACAATCAGGGAATTAACCTGAAACTTTTTAATGGAAAGCTGACGGATAATCCCACTGCAAGGCAATTAGCTGGGCAGGTTCCGCGGGGTTATACATCTAACGTAACCTGGGATGATGTCCCAGGGATTGGAGGATCGAAGGTGGTCCTTGTTAAGATTGGTTCCAGTGAATCAGGAAAGGGTCATAGTTCTGTAAATCTAGAATTACATGAGTTGGCCCATTCGATCGATCGCTATGTGTATGGGGAGATTAGTGGTTCCAAGGACTTTATGAGCATATGGGAAAAGGAACATGAACAATTATTTCCGGGAAACAGCTATTTTTTATATCCGGAAGAATATTTTGCAGAGACCTTCGCAATGTACTATTTAAATGATGATACAAAAGAACTATTACGGAAGAAAGCACCAAAAACATTTGAATTTTTGAAACAGCTATCGCTTCACTAATTTACCCTTGATTGTTAAAATAGATAAATATGTGCAGATAAGGGAGTGTCCACGGTGAAGCAATATTTAGAATTATGTAAGCATGTACTTGAAAATGGAAACATAAAGGGCGACCGAACTGGTACGGGTACAATTAGCACCTTCGGTTATCAAATGAGATTTGATTTGGCAGAAGGATTTCCACTCGTGACGACTAAAAAATTACATTTAAAATCGATTATCTATGAACTGCTTTGGTTTTTAAATGGGGATACGAATGTTCGGTATCTACAGGAAAACGGGGTCCGCATTTGGAATGAATGGGCAGACGAAAATGGGGAATTAGGTCCTGTCTATGGTCACCAATGGCGTTCTTGGACAGGTGCAGATGGAAAAACCGTTGACCAAATTACAGAGCTTATCAACCAGATTAAAACGAATCCCAACTCAAGAAGACTACTTGTCAATGCCTGGAATGTTGCAGAAGTAGATAATATGGCGTTACCGCCGTGCCACTGTATGTTCCAATTTTATGTGGCAGATGGGAAGCTGTCCTGCCAGCTTTACCAACGCTCAGCCGATGTATTTCTTGGCGTCCCATTTAATATCGCATCCTATGCACTGCTAACAATGATGATTGCCCAAGTGTGCGGTTTGGAGCCAGGTGAATTTGTCCATACCTTTGGTGATGTTCATATCTATCAAAACCATCTCGAACAAGTAAAGTTGCAAATGGCGAGAGAGCTGAGAGCATTGCCGACTCTTAAAATTAATCCACAAGTCAAGGATATCTACTCTTTTGAGTATGAAGACTTTACACTAGAGGGATATGATCCACACCCTCACATTAAAGGAGTAGTGAGTGTATGATTTCTTTTATTGTCGCGATGGACGAAAATCGAGTAATAGGGAAAGATAATCAACTGCCATGGCATTTGCCGGAGGATTTAAAATTCTTTAAGAGGGTGACGATGGGCCACCCAATTGCGATGGGAAGAAAAACGCATGAATCCATTGGTCGTGTCCTTCCTGGCAGAGAAAATATTGTGATCACCCGCCAGCTTAATTATCAGAGTGAAGATTGTACGGTTTTTTATTCCATTGAGGATTTTGTAAAGAACAGCAAAAAGCAAAGCGAAGAAATTTTCGTAATTGGTGGAGCTGAAATATTTAACGAGACATTTGAGTTTGCGGATCGTCTATACATCACGCTTATTCATGAAGAATTTGCGGGGGATACGTTTTTTCCTGAATTTGATCGTAGCAAATGGGAACTAGTGTCTAGTGAAAAGGGCTTAATGGATGAGAAGAATCCGTACGATTATGAATTCAAAATATATGAAAAAAAATCGTAGCGCGGATTGATCAGGTTTGGACTCATAAAAATAAGCATCAGCGCATCGCTGGTGCTTTCTTTTGTATGATATTAGAAATAGGATCCATTTAATTCGTAATCTGCTAATTTAGCAAGCATACCCCTAAATTCATGTGGATGGCAAAATTCTCTTTCGTTGAAATGTGTTTTAACCCAGCTTATTAGTTCCAGTGGGCTATTAAAATATTCCCCACTACGATCGCTTTTACGAATGGTGTATCTTCCATTATCATCATCAAGTGTTACCTCCACAGGAAGAGCCCCATCATAACTGCAAAGTGAAAATTCCATCCTCATCACATCCTATCCTTATTATTTGTCATTTTGAAAAATATATGTTCCTAATGATCCAATTATATTCAAATAAAAGAAAGTTATCAAAATATTTTAATAATTCCTTAAACGCATTTAATCATTGACTTCGTTAGTTGTAATTGTTAAATTGTCATTAGTAATTAATAATATGATACGAAAATGCTATAAATCACTATTGTTTTACTTTTTCTAGATATTGTGAATTTACTATGAATTATTGCATATAACTAACTCAAAACGAATTTTCGATACTATAATCATAGTAGATATAATACAACAATTAAAGGGGATGAAAATCCATGTTTTCTAATATCGGTATACCAGGATTGATTTTGATTTTAACACTTGCATTGATTATTTTTGGACCTAAGAAACTTCCGGAAATTGGCCGCGCCTTCGGACAAACATTAAAAGAATTTAAAAAGTCAACCCGTGAACTAACAGACGATGTTATGAAAGATATTGATGAAGAAAAGAAAAATTTGATTAAATAGGGTGTGAGATTTTAAGTCTTACACTTTTTTCTTCTCTAGGTTTAACCTATAAAAATGCATGAAAATTGTTCATCTTATTAAAACAATGGCACTATTTCGTTTAGAGTCAACTCTATGAGCGATATATACGTGCACATCTTTAACCTTTTGAAATTGGCAGGGGAAGTACATGGATGATAAAGAATTAAATTTAGTTGATCATTTAGAAGAACTACGCAAAAGAATTATTGTATCTGCACTTGCATTTGTAGTCTTTTTTATCGCCGGTTTTATTTATGTAGACGATATCTATAAATGGTTTGTTGGAAATACAAAACTGATGGTTCTCGGACCAAGTGATATAATGTGGATTTATTTCATGCTGGCAACTGTTGTAGCTGTGGCGGGTACTATTCCAGTTCTCGCTTTGCAAATTTGGCTATTTGTTAGACCAGCACTAAGACCGATAGAAAGAAGAATAACGATTTCCTATGTTCCGGCTTTATTTTTCTTGTTTATCATTGGTCTTGCCTTCGGTTATTTTATTATCTTTCCGATGGTTCTAGACTTTTTGGTGAATATGGGAAAAGATATGTTTGTCACAAACTTCACTGCCGAAAGATATTTTAGCTTTATCATGAATATGACCTTGCCATTCGGGGTACTGTTTGAGCTTCCAGTCGTAGTTATGTTTTTGACTTCACTTGGCATCATTAATCCGTTTGTTTTAGCAAAAATTCGTAAATATGCGTATTTCGTTTTGATTATTATTGCAATCGTTATTACACCACCAGACTTTATGTCTGATTTTGTGGTAACCTTGCCACTCTTGCTCCTTTATGAAATCAGTATTAATTTATCGAAGTTTGTCTACCGCAAACGCTTGAAAAAGCTGCAGGAAGAAGACAAAGAAGATGAGGTAGTCGAAGCATAAATGAATACAAAAGACCTTAAGAGATAAAACTCCCTTAGGGTCTTTTTTGTTGAAATACGATTATTTTTAACTTCTAGCTGAAAGATTCTGTTTTTTATGTTTTTTAAGTACCGACATATTATTAATTCATAAATATTTTTTAATCTATTCATAATTAGACACAATTCGTCGTCCAAAGAGTGTATAATATACTCAAACGGGTGAAAAAGAGGATTGATATTTTGTTATTCAAAAGCCTAGAGTTCAAAAATGTTGTTGGACAGAAGGTTAAAGTCATGGACATTCCTGTATTGGAGGAAGATAGCACTTATAAATTTATGATCCAAGTCCGTTTACAGAAGTTTGTTACGTCGCTTTACGACGAAATAAACTTAAAAAAATGCTACTCCTTTAAAGATTATTTGAAAAAGGTCATGAAGTGGCCAGATTATGAACAATTGTTTAAAGTTGGAGAATTAAAGAATAACGCTTAATGCATAATGCCATTCGAGCACCGCAGGGTATCCCCTAGCGGTGCTCTTCTATTTTGGCTATGTCATTGTTGATTTTGGCACTATGTTGATTGGCGCGTAAGGCGCGATGACTTCTGCGGGAGGACGGGGCAGGGGAGACCCCGCAGGCGCAAGCGCCGAGGAGGCGGGTTAGTACCCGCGAACCGCACGCACCTGGAGCAGAAATCAACAGCCAAGTTTAACAGACCTTTTTTTTAAAACATGAAAAGTGATGGATGTTATTCCTTTCAATAGTAGTTAACTGTATAATACATAGCAGTACTGTTAGGGAAGTGATAGTTATGAGCAAAATTAAAATTGTAACAGATTCAACAATGGACATGCCGCTAGAAATCGCCGAAAAACTGGGTATTGTGGTTGTGCCCTTGTCCGTAACAATAAATGGTGAATCTTACTTAGACAGAGTAGAAATTGATGCAGCTGAATACATAACAGTAATGAAAAAATCTGAGGAATTACCGAAAAGTTCCCAACCTTCTGCGGGTACTTTTCTTGAAGTTTACGATCGGCTTGGAGAAGAAGGCTATGAGGTATTATCAATCCATATGACAGGCAAAATGAGCGGGACAGTTCGATCCGCTGAGAGTGCAGCCCAAATGACGAAAACGAAAGTTACAGTCATTGACTCGCTGTTTATCTCGATAGCCCTCCAGTTCCAGGTAAAGGAAGCAGCGGAAATGGCCTTGCAGGGTAAGAGAATGGACGAAATCCTTAACCGGCTTGATAGGGTGCGCGAACATACAAAATTGTATATTATGATAGATACCCTTGAGAATATGGTGAAGGGTGGACGGATTGGTAAGGGAAAAGCCTTTATAGGTTCATTATTAAATATCAAGCCGATTGCCTCGCTTGAAGGCGCGGAATACAATCCCGTCGCCAAGGTTCGCAGCCATACACAGGTGGTTAAATATATGGCCAAGCAATTTGCGGAGGATGTCCAAGGAAAAACGATATATGGTGCTGGCATTGTTCATGCGGAAGCATACGAATTATCCTCTAAACTGAAAAAGGCAATTACTGAATTAACCGGGTATAAAGATATTTCGATTGATTACACGGGTCCTACGATAAGCACTCACACTGGACCGGGGACAATTGCCCTCAT
>NZ_JBPXRO010000012.1:0-157862 GCF_051842875.1 Neobacillus sp. C211 | reverse complement strand
AGTGAATGGTTAAAGTTATTGTAGAAAATAAGAGGCTGTCGAAAATTTCTCGACAGCCTGAAAGTCCGCAATGCGGACTTTTTTTTAACGTTTATTATCTTTATTTAATGCACTCATTAATAGTTCTTCCGAAAATTCTGTTATCGCTTGATTATCCATTAAATTAAGATTTGTTTTTGGCGTAAAGTTCTTTACCATATTCTGAAAAGGAAGTGCAAGGTCCTTACGTTTTCCCTTTGTCACTCCAAAAACAGCAGCACTTATACCAATGCCTAATAGAGATGCCCACATAGCTCCTCTACTTTTTCGTTTTCTTCCAAACATATTGAAAAACGGCTGAACTTTTACTTTATTCATCCAAAGCACTCCTTCATATTAAAATGGAAAGGAATCTACCCCTTCCATTTCATTAATTTGCGCGTAATCGCTTAAAATATTAGAAGGAAACTGAACATAATTTGTTATTTGCTGGTAAGTTTTTGAGTGATAAATGTTTAAATGGTCAATTATTTGTTTACATAATATTTCTATTGTTAATTGTTATTCCGGATCACTATTTAGAAAGAACCTCTCTCCACTAGTTATCATAAAATGCTAAAAGATCATTGAGGTGGTGTCTTTATTTATGGGAGGTTTAACCTATATTGACTTTTTGGCCAAATTTGGCGTGGGTGGGGCCCATCCAGGTGGTATCCCATTAACAAAAAACATACTGTCTGGTGAAAACATTACAAACAAATCCAGCATTTTAGATGCAGGCTGCGGCACTGGACAAACCGCGGCATATTTATATCAGCAATATAAGGCAATGGTAGTAGGACTTGAAATCAATCCAATCATGATAGATAAAGCAAGAATGCGCTTTCAATCATTAACTTTACCCATTCAGTTAATCCCAGGATCTGTTGAGAAAATTCCCTTTAAAGACAATAGCTTTGACTTTATTTTATCTGAATCCGTATTAGCTTTTGTTAATAAACCGACCGCACTAAGAGAATTTTATCGAGTCTTAAAAAAAGGTGGACGTTTTATTGCAAACGAAATGACGATAAACACAAAGCTGAGTCAGGATGAAGAAGCTGAAATCATGAAATTTTATGCTTTAGATTCATTATTAATGGAGGATGATTGGAGAAAGTTATTAGAGAAAACAGGCTTCCAAGATATTGTCCTAAAAATCGAAAACACTGCTATCAGTCATGGGAACAATACAGCAGAGTTCAATTTTTCCAAAAATTTTGAACCTGAACTTTTCCAAATATTAAATGAACATGGAAATATTGTCTTAAAATACCAGGATATATTAAGCTATCGAATTATCACTTGTTCGAAATCTTAATTGTTTATTACAAGCCTCTCTCTTAAGTGTGTTTATCAGAGGCTTTTTTCTGGCCAGCTATTTCCTAACTTTCGCATGTATATTAAAGGAATCTCGTTAAAAAATATGTGGTGAAAGGATAGGTGAAAACCTTGGATAAAACTTTGGGCTACTTAAGAGAAACTTTGTCAAATTACACTGATGACCATTCCGAAGGCAGACATATTTACCGCAAACTATCGGAAGGTCGCTATGCCTCCGAAGGATCCTTTGTTCGAGATTTGAACCAAAAAGAAATTGCATTTTTAAATAGAATGCTGCCGAAAGAAATTAACTATGCAAAAGAAGAGCAAGATGAAAAAAGGGCTCACGAGCTAAATGAAGTGTTTGAGCTTTTATTCTGAGATTTACTTTATAAAAAAGATGGCAGGAAAAGGGAAATATCCTGCCATCTTTTTTGGAAATAATTCATTTTTCGCAAAATTATTTCCGAGGTAAGCGCAAGGTACGACAAAAGCACCATTCATCAACTCGGGAATTTCAGCATTATCTGACATGAAAATACAAGAAACACACTAAACTAATCGTGATTTTACCGCATTTTAGCCCCATAACGACAAATTGCCAATTTACGTCTAATTTCTACTATAAAGTCAAAGTTCCGCAAAAAAGAAGCCAATGTTTCCCAGCTTCTAATGGATGTCTTTTTTCTTAAATCTGCCACCACGTACCTCAGCGATATCCGCAACAGCTAGAAAGGCACTGTCATCATTTTCAGTAACAATTTCCTTCAATTTTGCTTCTTCAAGACGATTGATAACGCAAAAGATGACTTTTTTATCATCACCTGAATATGCGCCCTCACCATTGATATATGTGACACCTCGACCAAGACGATTCATGATAGCATCACCAATTTGCTTAGCATTGTCACTAATGATCCAAACAGATTTAGATTCATCAAGGCCAGTAATGGTAATATCAATCGTTTTGTAAGCAACAAAATAGGCAATAAGTGAATACATTGCACGGTCCCACGTAAACACAAAACCGGCACACCCGAGGATAAAAAGATTAAAGAACATAATAATTTCTCCGACGGAAAAAGGAAGCTTTTTATTAAAAAGAATCGCTAAAATTTCGGTACCGTCCAATGACCCTCCATAGCGAATCACTATGCCTACGCCTATACCTAGCACAATTCCTCCAAAAACTGTCGCAAGGAGAATATCCTGTGTAAAAGCTGGGACTGGATGGAGTAGAGTAGTTCCAATAGAAAGGATGAGAATCCCATAAAGTGTTGATAATGCGAAGGTTTTTCCTATTTGTTTATAACCAATAAAGAAAAAAGGTATATTAAGAATAAAGAGGAATATCCCTAATTTCCAACCTGTAACATACGAAAGCATAATAGAAATCCCAGTGATTCCACCGTCAATTACATTGTTGGGAACGAGGAAAATTTCTAAGCCCACTGCCATCAGGGCGGCACCAAGAGTGATTAATAAAATGCGTTGCAGGATCTTTCTCTTTGTTAATCTCCGGTGCTGAATTTTCGCCATAATCTCTTCCTGTTGTTGAATTAAATTTAATTCTTGTATTCCTGACATTATCTGGCCCCTTTCAAAAATAATTTCCTACCCTTATTATAACGAATAATCAGTACTATTTATAATAAAATGCTTCTTTATTTCTATACTCCTCGAATGAAAAAAGAAGCTACCTCAACTAGTGAAGTAACTCCTTAATTTTATTAACACCTTAGGGGACCCAACCATGACATCAGCTGATAGATAATTAAAATGAAATTCCCTTTTAGCAATCTTATCAATCTAAATGGAAACCTTTACCTATCCCCGATGTGTGTTTGTTCCGTAGAAGTAATTAATTCAAAATTATAACACATAATTTTTTGAATTTACTGACTAATTGTGTCAAAAATGTGAATTATTGGGTATTTAGGTTAATGAGATATAGGGGATATTATAGAAAACAGAGTCCTTATGGAAAGGAATGCTCTAACCTATGATTAAAGCCATTAATACCTACGCAAAACCTTTTGAAACAATTGATGATCTTGACCCATTAATAGCCGCTATTGGTGATAAAAGATTTGTCCTACTGGGTGAATCCTCTCATGGCACTTCAGAGTTTTATACACTTCGTGCAGAGTTAACAAAAAGACTAATCAAGGAAAAAGGGTTTTCATTGATTGCAGTTGAAGGTGATTGGCCTTCCTGCCAAAGCATCAATCGTTACATTAAAGGATTTAATCAATCATCACAAGACATTAGAGATGTGCTCGAGGATTTTAATAGATGGCCAACCTGGATGTGGGCAAACCAAGAAATCATTGGGCTCATTGAATGGTTAAAAGAGTATAATCACCATAACAAAAGAGCCCAAAAAGTTGGTTTTTATGGCTTGGATGTGTATAGTCTTTGGGAAAGTATGGATGAAATTATTCATTATTTAGAAAGGACCAATTCTCCCAGCCTTAAGGAGGCAAAAAAAGCATTTTCTTGCTTTGAGCCCTTTAATCGCAATCATGAATCCTATGCTGTTTCAGCCGGATACCTCTCTGAGAATTGTACAAAGGAAGCACTTGAACTTCTAGCATCCATCCGGAAAAACAAATGGAAATTCGATGACGACCAGGAAAACAGCTTGAATATGGAGGTAAATGCCATTGTTACTGCAAATGCAGAGGAATATTATCGGACAATGGTCACTAGTGATTCTAAGTCATGGAATGTTCGAGACAGGCATATGGTCGAAGCACTCAACTCAGTACGAAGATTTTATGGTGATGATGCAAAGGTAATCATATGGGAGCATAATACACATGTAGGTGATGCTCGAGCAACTGATATGAAGGATGAAGGAATGGTGAATGTCGGACAACTAATTAGAGAAGAAAACGGGGCCGAAAATGTTTTTATTGTAGGGTTTGGTACGTATAGCGGTACGGTAATTGCCTCCACCGAATGGGGAGTTGACTTTCAAAAAACGGAGGTACCTCCCGCCCAACCCGGAAGCTGGGAATCACTTATGCATAAGACAGGGGCTGTAAATAAATATTTGATATTTAATGAACAGAACCGTCATGAATTTACAACAACGATTGGGCATAGAGCAATTGGTGTGGTTTACCGGCCGGAATACGAACAATATGGTAATTACGTCCCATCGAAAATGGGGCTGCGATATGATGGATTTATTTTTATTGATAAAACAAATGCGTTGCACCCGCTAGTTCTAGAAAATATTCTTGTCTAATGGGATTTTCCAGATAATGTTTCAGGGAAATTTAGAATTAAGCAAAAAAACATTAAATACATATCCACCCGAATAATCCACATACTATTTTTGTAATTTCATTTTATATCAGGAAAGAAGGATTATGTAATGACAGTAGGAACTCAGGTAAAACAAGCATTAGCTGGACTAAAAAGTGCACAGGCAAGTTTTGAAGGATTCGCATTAGCAACTGATAACCAAAATGCAAAGCAGCTTTATCAACAAGCAGCCCAACAAACTCAATCGGTTCTAGATAGCTTAGAACCACGTCTTCAAGAAATTTTGAACGAAGAACCACAATACAATCAATAAAAGCAGTTTTAGGTTGGCGATTCTGCCAACCCCTTTTTCATTTTTTAATTTTCTTATGAAAGGAAGTTAAATTTGTGACAATCGCTTCTAATGTCAAGCAATGTCTCTCTACCATTAAGGGGATCGAAGCACAATTGTCTTCCTTCGCCTTAAATTCACTCGATAAAGACGCTCAAGCTATTTTTCATGAAGCTACACTAACGATTGAAGAGGTAAAGAAGGATCTACAATACCGTGTTTTGGAACTTGAACGACATGAACCCCAATATATGGGTTCATAAAATTTTGAGGAGAGAAACTAATGCCAGATTGGATTTTTATCATAACTCGTTCATTAATTTTTTTGGGACTTTTATTTATTACAACAAAAGTACTTGGAAAGAAACAAATCTCTGAGCTCTCTTTCTTTGAATATGTTGCAGGAATTACCATTGGAAGTATTGCCGGTGAAGTAGTTACTGGACTAGAAGCAAATGTATGGCATGGAATGTTAGCCGTCCTCATTTTCTTCTTGGTAACTTTCCTCGTTGACTTTGTCTCTCTAAAGAGTAAAGCTTTTCGTGATTTTGCTGAAGGTAAAGGAACCGTGGTCATTAAAGATGGGAAGGTCCTAGAAAATAATCTAAAAAAAGAAAAATATTCGATTGACGAACTTTCTGCGTTACTTCGACAAAAGGATATTTTTAGGATTGCAGACGTAGAATTTGCTGTGTTGGAACCGCGTGGAAATTTAAGCACACTTTTAAAAACAGAAAACCGTCCTTTGACACCTAAAGATTTACAAATGAAAATGGCGAAAGAAAAAGAACCACAAACAGTCATTATGGACGGGAATATCATCGATGAATCATTAAGATGTTCCGGAAAAGGCAGAGGCTGGCTTTATACAGAGTTAGAAAAACTAGATGTGACTCTTGATAATGTCTTCATAGGACAAGTCGATTCCTATGGAGAGCTAACGGTCGATCTATATGATGATAAAATTCAAGTGCCAGCACCCGCTCAACGTCCATTACTCCTGGCTACACTAAAAAAAGTTCAGGCTGATTTAGAGATCTTTTCTCTTGAGACAGATTGTGATAAATCAAAAGCAATGTACAAGAGAAATTCAGTAAAGGTACAAGAAACAATTGACAAGCTTAGTCCCTATTTAAACGGTTAAAAAAGGTCATGAACTACGAAAAAAAATCCTTA
This sequence comes from Neobacillus sp. C211, assembly GCF_051842875.1. NCBI lineage: Bacteria > Bacillati > Bacillota > Bacilli > Caryophanales > Bacillaceae > Neobacillus > Neobacillus sp. C211. Next base: position 151,738 of record NZ_JBPXRO010000012.1, on the reverse strand, counting down.
TCAATCTAAATTGATAAGGATCAAACATTTCTAGGCACAGTTTTTTTATGACTTTCACTGCGATGATTTTTCGGGTTACTTTTATGTGAAAAAAAGCTGTGCAATATCATTCCGACCATAACCAATACCATACCAAACCAGGATAATTCAGTCGGGAAAACAGTATTCAAAATTAACAATTCTCCTATTACTGCAAATAAGACCTCTATTGATTGCGTGGCCTCCACAGCAGCAAGCTTTTGCATATTTCCTCTAACAAGATCCGTTGCTTTAAAAAATAGAATGGTTGCAATTACTCCTGAGGTTACCGCAACAAGGCCAGATTGGACTATTTGTCCTTTACTTGGTGGACCAACAGTAAATAAACCATAAACAGATAAAACAACCCACAATGGCAGACTCGCTATTGTCATCCCTAATACCCGTTGAAAGACATCAATACGCCCTCCGCAAATATCCATCATTTTTCTGTTTCCAAGCGGATAGGCAAATGAAGCGATTAGTACCGGAAGGACGCCTAAGGCTATGGCAGCAATCGATATGTGATTTGCCTGTTCCAATTGCATCAGAATAATTCCTAGGAGGATGATTAATGACATCCCTAAACCTTTAAAAGGAATTCTCCCCTTTTTCTGGATTGGTCCTTTTTCAGTCATAACCATTTCGTAAAAAAGTGGGGCCAGCAAGGAACCTGAGATGATTGTGACCTGCCATGTGGCTGCAATGAGCCAGCCTGGGGCATAGGCAGCCGAAAAACAAATCGGACCGTAAAATAAGCCAAATCCAACCGTGCTCCATATAAACCAACCGCCAGGTCGTTTTTTCATTTCCACAAGTAATGGTTTAAGATTTTTTCTTCCCATCACAATTGTGAAAAGAAATGGAACCATAAAGAAATACCTTAATGATGCACTCCAAATCCAACTACCCCCAGCCTGGTCCATTGATCGGTTAAGGATAAATGTAAATGCAAAAAAGAAAGCCGCAAGGATGCCTAAAATTAAGGGCCGCATGGTTCCTCTATCCCTTCTGTATCTATATTTAATATGTACATAGTGTATTTTCCATGAAAGGAGGGAAATCATCAAGTAGTTTCCCTCTCAGGCTATCGAGAAACTTTCGACAGCCTCTTATTTTCTACAATAACTTTAACCATTCACCGCGTTAATTTATTATAATATTATTAATATATAGGCTTTGCAACATGTTTGTTGATTTGCGCTCCAGGCACTTCGCTTTCCGCGGGCGTGCCGGGGAGCCTCCTCGGCGCTGAAGCGGCCTGCGGGGTCTCCCCTGCCCCGTACTCCCGCAGGAGTCTGCGTGCCTTCCGCGCAAATCAACAGAGCTGTAAAAATCAATAATACACTGCTCTTAACACAACCAAACAATAAAAAATTAAGTGGTGAAATCTATTTTTAAACCAAGGTATCTACCCAAAGTGAATATGAATTTGTTTCTATTGATGAATTGGTTCCTGACAATCACCTTCTTCGTTTTATCGATAAATATATTGATCTTTCATTCCTTTTTGAAAAGGTACGTCCTTATTATAGTGATGATAATATTGCCGGTTACGGGGATTGAAGAAAGCAAGCGAACAGGCTCGCCTTACGGCAGCCTGCCAAAATATGAAAAAGATTCCAACACAATTAGCAAGGCTAGAAAAAGTGTATTGCAATTCTTTAGGTTGATTACCTCCCTGTTGATTTCCGCGGAAAGCGAAGTGCCTAGAGCGGAAATCAACAGGCCCATTAGCAGGTACAATGAATAATTAAATGCTGAGAATAAAAAATTGCCGAGAAAAATACCCTTTCTCGACAATCTGAGAGGGAAACCATCAAGTAGTTTCCCTATTTTTATTACTTGTTTTGTTAATATGTTTTTAGAAATCAGGTGCATACTACCATTTTTTAAAGCATAAAGTTTTTGGGGTAAGGATGAAACTTTATTGTCCCCCATTCGTAAAAATGGATGGAATGATTTTATAAAAGTGAGGTTGATACCAATGTTTGGAAAAGTAGCAGCGGATATTTTGGGATTAAGTGATGTGGGTTCTGTCATTAAGCCGGAAAATTACGATAAGGTGGACGCAGATGATTATGTCATGCATGAAGACAATGAGAAAATTTATTTTCTCATCAAATCAAAGTCTGATGAATACTGTTTTACAAACAACGCCCTTATCCATTTAGATGGGACAAGTGCAACCAGCAAAAAGCGAATGCTCCATCGCTATAGTTATGCAACGAATAGAATTTCAGACGTAAAACTCGAAACGGCCGGAACCGTTGACCTTGATGTAGAAATAAAATTTAAAATCGGCTCAGTTCCTTTCTCCATCGACGTTCATAAGAAACATATTGAAGAAGTTAAGGATTTATATAAAGCCTTAATCAAAATTTCAGAAATCTCACATGAAAATGAAATTTCGCTTCAGTTTGCTAAACAAAGCCTTGATGTCGCTTCCACTACTCTCGGTCGTGTGACAAGTGCAGACAGCAACTTGGTTGTTCAATTCAAAATGCTTAATCAAGCAGCCTTTCAGTGGTTAGAAGATAGCAAAAAACAATATATTGTAAAAGATTTCGGCTATGTGTTTGAAAAGTATATTAATAACTAATAAACTAAGTAGGCGCATGAAAAATTATCATGCGCCTACTTTTTTATCTATAATCTATTAATACATCCTCCAATGGTAAACGTGTTGTATTGAAAGCAGGTGCTGCCGCCTTCCCTAGGGAAATCAACACAATTGGGAAAAGACGATCGGAGACATTAAACATTTTTGCGAATTTATCCTTATCAAAGCCACCCATTGGAACGGTGTCATACCCTCTGTCTTTTGCAATTAACATCACCTGCATCGACACTAAACCAGCATCAAATGAGGCAATATTTTTCAAGACTTCTTCTGGAGCAAATGGGTATGTTTTATTTGTACCTTCTATTAATCGATTCATATTAGCTTCGTCCATCAAACCAGCCTCGTATGCACTTCGATAGACTGTTTCCACACTTTTATACATTTCCTTATCGCCTAATACTGCAATAACGGCAGACGCTGTTTCTACTTGCTCTTGATTGTTGGCAATTGCTCTTAGTTCCTTTTTCGCCTCCTGATCTTGAATTACAATAAAACGCCATGGTTGAAGATTACTAGAGGATGGTGCTTGTGTCGCTTCTTTTAGCATATCTTTAATTTCTTCTTGAGAAATATTGTATGTTGAATCATATTTTCTGACAGAGTGACGTTCTTTTATCACTTCAGATAAACTTTTTTTTAATGTGGTTTGCATGAGAGATTTCCCCCTGTGAATTTTTAACTTACTAAAAGTAAGTTCTGATTCATCTTACTATTAGTAAGTACATATCGTCAAGTAATTCAAATATGTTATTATACAGTTAGAATAGTAAAAAAGAGGGATTTTATATGAGTGAACTTAACCACCAAGATTGTATGACTCATTCTGCAGAGGAAATTAAACATATATGTACTAACTTTCATAAGGCAATCGAATTTATTGGCAAACGTTGGATGGGTTCTGTTATTTATACGCTTATGGAAGGACCGAAGCGGTACCATGAAATAATATCATCTATTCCAGGAATATCTGATCGTCTCTTAACCGAACGCTTACGTGATTTAGAAAATGAGGGATTGATTGTCAAAAACGTCATTACTACCTCACCAAAAAAAGTGGAATATGAATTGACTCCAACTGGTAAAGAACTAGATGAGGTTATTCATGTGCTAATGAAATGGGTAAAAAAACGTGGGAAATCCCTGTGATGCTCGATAACTATCTTACACAAAAAAGGCTTGCTCTATTGTATAGAAGCAAACCTTTTTTGTTTTTATGGACTTGGCCGATGAAACAGCCCCATGACTTCAATTGTTTCGGTAATATTGACAAATGCTGATGGATCAACTTCTGAAATTAAGTTTTTAACTTCATTAAGTTCGTACCTAGAAATTACCGTTATCATTACGTTTCTTTGATGATTTGAGTAGCCGCCAACACCATCCATAATCGTCAGTCCTCGGTACAAGTTTGTAAGCAAATGACCTCTCATTTCTTCGCCCTTATCTGTAATGATCATTAAAGTTAATTTAGCATGATCTGTATAAATTGCATCCACCACTTTACCTGTAACAAAAATGGAAACCAAGGTATAAAGAGCAGAATCCCAATCAAATAAAAATCCACTGATCAAGATGACGACTGCATTCATGCCTGAAAGTAAAACACCAATCGGAAAATCCCTTTTTCTCGCCACAATCATGCCAATAATATCAAATCCACCGGTCGATCCAGAACAGCGAAAAACTATTCCTACACCTAACCCGGTTAAAGCACCTCCGAAAATAGAAGAGAGAATCCTATCATCGGCAATGGCATGAACGGGAATTAAATAAAGGCCGATTGAGATCATTATTACAGAAAAGATGGAATTCACGATAAATCTTTTACCTAACATTTTATAACCAATAATCAATAACGGAAAATTCAGCAGGAAATTTGCCACCCCTGTATTAACAGGCGAGATCATCCCTAAAATCATAGAAATTCCGCTCAATCCACTGCTTAACACTTCATGAGGGATTAAGAAAAGGTTAAAGGCAACCACAACAATTAGCGATCCCGAAATCATTCCAACAATCTGCATGGTAAAAATCCTCCTATGAAAAACAGGCAATTAATTCTAATTAAAAATAATACCTATTCTCTCTTTTAAAGTAAATTAAATAATTTATTAAAAAGAAACTCAATTATCTGTCTATTCTAATTGATTGAATAAAGACTTCTTATTTCTGGAATAATATATTATTGACAATTCTAAAATAATATTTATACTTTAGTAATATATTAACTATATATGATAAATCCTCATCAAAACCGATGAGGTAGAGGTCGCGGTTTTTATCAGTAAAGCGGACGAGATGAGAGAGACATCTCTGACTCCGTTTGAAAGGAAAAGCTGCCGAAGTGTGCTTTCATCTCTGAAAAAGCATGCTGGGGCTGTCTCCAAATAGGAACAGAACTGTCACGCTTAAACCTACCAGCTAAGCGTGTTGAGCTATCTTTCGGAAGGTATGATGCGGGGTATTTACAATGCCATCGATACTTCTTCGATGGCATTTTTTTATTCCAAACTCCTTCTCGAAAAAATTAGAAAAAGAGGAGTCAAGACAATGCAAACAGCAAGAGTATTAAAAGAGAGTGAATATACTAGTGACTTAACAATACAACAGGATCCAACTGAATTAAAACGAAGTTTAAAATCCCGTCACCTCACAATGATTTCCCTTGGCGGGACGATTGGCACTGGACTTTTTCTAGCTAGCGGCGCCGCTATCCATAGTGCGGGACCCGGCGGGGCAATTCTTTCCTACCTTGTAATTGGTATTATGGTTTACTTTTTGATGCAGGGCTTAGCAGAAATGGGTGCATATATGCCAGTTGCCGGAAGCTTTAGTACGTATGCAACCAAATTTGTCGATCCTTCCCTTGGTTTTGCTCTAGGCTGGAACTATTGGTATAACTGGGCGATTACGATTGCTGCCGAATTAGCTGCTGTAACTATGATTATGAAATTCTGGTTTCCACATACGCCTTCATTCATTTGGAGCGGCATCTTTTTAGTCATCATGTTTCTATTAAACTATCTTTCTGTTAAAGGATTCGGAGAAGCAGAATATTGGTTTTCCTTAATTAAAGTGGTTACAGTTATTATTTTTGTCGTTACTGGTACTTTAATGATCTTCGGCATCATGGGTAATGAAGCAATCGGCTTCAAAAACTTCACTGTTGGTGATGCTCCATTCCACGGCGGCTTTATGTCCATGCTGGGAATCTTTATGGCTGCAGGCTTCTCCTTCCAAGGAACAGAGCTTTTAGGTGTTGCTGCTGGTGAAACGGAGGATCCAAAGAAAGCTATTCCTCGTGCAGTGAAACAAGTTTTCTGGCGTATTTTATTATTCTATGTATTGGCTATACTAGTAATCGGACTGCTTATTCCATATACAAACGGGAATTTAGCAAATGGGGATATAACCGTTAGTCCATTTACGCTGGTTTTTCAAAAGGCAGGCATCGCTTTCGCCGCTTCAATCATGAATGCTGTTATTCTTACTGCTGTATTATCGGCAGGAAATTCAGGAATGTATGCATCCACTCGGATGCTTTGGGATTTGGCCCGTCAAGGCAAAGCACCGAAATTCCTTGGTAAATTAAACAAAAAAGGTGTTCCAGTCAATGCCTTAATTGCAACAACCTTAGTGGGAACACTCGCATTTCTTGCTTCCTTCTTTGGGGATGGAACGGTTTATGTATGGTTGTTAAACGCTTCTGGTATGTCCGGCTTTATCGCATGGCTCGGGATTGCAGTATGTCATTATCGATTCCGTAAAGCATTTGTCGCCCAAGGTAAGGACCTTAGCTTGTTACCATATAAATCAAAATTCTTCCCTTTTGGTCCGCTCTTCGCGTTTGCCGTTTGTGGGTTTGTTGTCTTAGGACAAAATTATTCAGCATTCACGGGTGACCAAATCGATTGGAATGGTGTTTTTGTTTCATATATCGGACTGCCATTATTCCTTATTGTATGGCTAGGATATAAATTCACAAAGAAAACTAAGGTTATACCTTTAGAAAAGTGTGATTTAAGAAATTAGTTTGTTTAGAAAAAAGCACGCGAAAATTTCCGCGTGCTTTTTTAATCCAATAAAAAAACAGACTCAATTGAAGAGCCTGTTTTTAAGTATTACGCTTTCTTTTCCTCAGATGACCAAATGTATAAGTCTTCAATAGAGCAATTTAATTCTCTTGAAATTGTCATCGCAGTATTTAGGTTCATCACTTTTTTGGACAAGTAGTCGTTGAGCTGAGTTTGAGGAATACTTGTATTCCGTTCCAAACTTTCCAGGTCCATGCCGTTTTTTGATAATAAATCTTTGAGGTTACTTTTTTTCGCTTTATAATTTGTCAAAATGACACCTCACTTTTTTAAAAGCATAACACATTAAGTTCGTAATTGAAAGGAAGAAGGGTTTCCCCCTTTCCATCTTGGCTTATGTTATACTTAATTAGGAATAGGTAAAGGAGTGTGAAACATGAAAAGCTCAAACAATCTGTACAAAAACGGACAGTCAGTTAACATTAAAGAAACTGGCGAGGTCGTCACAATTTTAAAATCACAATATGTTAAAAACATGAAAAGATATTCTTATATCGTTAAGGAACATCCAGAAACATTCTTTTTTGAAGAGGAATTAAAGGTTCTTTAATAAATAAAAAGGAGAAGGCCGATTCTGTGAATCAGCTTTCTCCTTTTTAAATTTGTTTTAAAACTCAGCATTTCCAGTTGTTCTCGGAAATGGAATGACATCTCTAATATTAGTCATTCCAGTTAAGTACATAATTAAACGCTCAAAACCAATACCATAACCAGAATGTTTCGTACCACCATATTTTCTTAATTCAAGGTACCACCAATAATCTTCTTCATTCATACCAAGCTCATTAATTTTCCCAGCCAAAATTTCTTCGCGTTCTTCACGCTGGCTGCCGCCAATCAATTCACCAATTCCTGGGACAAGTAAATCAGTTGCCGCTACTGTTTGGTTGTCTTCATTTAATCTCATATAGAAGGCTTTAATTTCTTTTGGATAGTCTGTTACAAATACTGGGCGTTTGAATACTGTTTCACTTAAATAACGTTCATGCTCCGTTTGCAGGTCAAGCCCCCACTCTACCGGATAGGCAAAAGTTTCTCCGGACTCCCTTAATATATCAATGGCTTCGGTATATGTCACACGGCCAAAGTCTGCTGTGTAGGCATTATTTAGACGATCCAATAACCCCTTTTCGATAAAGCTGTTAAAGAAATTCATTTCTTCAGGGGCTTGTTCAAGGACATAGCCTATCACAAATTTCACCATTTCTTCAGCCAAGTCCATGATATCTGGAAGCTCAGCAAAGGCAAGTTCCGGTTCTACCATCCAAAATTCCGCTGCATGTCGTGCAGTGTTAGAGTTCTCTGCTCTAAACGTTGGGCCGAAGGTATAGACATTACGGAAAGCCAAGGCAAACGCCTCAGCCGAAAGCTGTCCGCTAACAGTCAAATTAGTTTCCTTGTTAAAGAAATCCTTGGTTAAATCTGTTTTGCCTTCTTCATTTTTTGGAGGATTGTCCATATCTAGTGTTGTCACTCGGAACATTTCTCCTGCACCTTCTGTATCACTGCCGGTAATAATTGGTGAGTGAACATAGACAAAACCTTTATCTTGGAAGAACTTATGCAATGCATAGGAAGCAAGTGATCTCACACGAAAAACAGCTGAAAACGTATTGGTTCTTGGTCTTAAATGGGAAATAGTTCTCAAATATTCAAACGAATGCTTTTTCTTTTGTAAGGGATAATCTACATTTGACGAACCTTCAATCACGATATTAGTTGCTTTAATTTCAAAGGGCTGCTTCGCTTGAGGAGTATAAATAAAGTCTCCTTCAATCCTAATAGATGAACTAATTGGTAACTTTGCAATATCCTTAAAGTTCTCTAATTGCTCATCAAATACAATCTGCACCCCTTTAAAAAAGCTGCCATCATTTAATTCAATGAACCCAAAAGTTTTAGAGTCGCGAATCGTGCGAATCCATCCAGATAACTGGACTTTTTGTTCAATATAGCTTTCCGTATTTCTGTACAAATCCTTGATTAAGGCCTGTTTCATTGGTTTTCCTCCTAAATCTTATGTAAAAAAGTAAAAAACCTTCCATCCCTTTTGGGACGAAAGGTAAAATTCCACCGTACGATCATCGTATTTCTTTTATCCCTTCAACATTATATAAAATACCATATCAAATAAGCAATTTTCAACAAAATTTCCGGTATGAAAGAGATTTATTTTAGTTTTTTGTAGATTCTTTTGAAAACGTGTTATTTTGAGCACAAATATGGTCAGAGAGCCATTCTTGACGGTCAAGTAAGGCTGCTTTGCAATTGGTAAATAGATGATCGGTATCATACCAGATGATTTTTTTGGGAGAGCTTGCAGCAGAATAAAAAGTGGCAGCATGGCCACGTTCGATAAATTCGTCATTTTTGGCAAATTGGAAGAGTATTGATGCCGGCGCAGCATTTTTTACATAGTGGATGGCATCTAATTTTCTAAGACTTGAAATAAAATATTCAAATCTTTCAGGCGGTAAAAAGCTGCGAATGATGGCTGCGATTGGATGTTCACTAGTCAGTTGCCACTCTGAAGCCTCCCCATACCCTGATATTAAGACAAACGTTTTAATGAGCGAATCAATTCCTGAAATTATCCCGCCACAAGCCGCTCCAAAACCGTGGCCAACAAAAGCAATCCGGGCTTCATCCACAATCGTAAGATTACTAAGTAGTGTGACTCCCATCCTAATATCCATTACAGTATGAATGTATTCTTGAATATCCGCTAAGGCTTCAATTTTTTTTGTGAATTTTTTCCTATCAAGATCATCCGTTTGACTATTCCTACCGAAAAACGGTGCTTCAATTAGGAGGGAAATATAACCTTTTGTTGCAAGCAATTTTGCTTCATGATAAAAAGTTTTTCTATTTCCTTGACTAGGGTGCATATAAATGACAGCAGGAAATGGTCCTCCCTTGTTAGGAATAAAAAGAAGGGCAGGCATCCTTCTATTGAAAAGGCTTTCATAATTAACATCATAAATAGAATAACCTTCTTTTGAAATAGATGAAATCACCTCAAATCCTGCTCGTGTTTCTACATCGTAATCAAACATTCTTTACCGCCCCCGCGAAGATTCTTTTTTACTAACTTATTTGAATTTTCAGATTAATAGAACGAATAAATCCATAAATCTCTTATCCGTACAATGTCCCTTAAGTTTTTTAAAATTTTCAGAATAATAGCAGGAAAAACGTTGCTTATCGTCGAATTAGTAAAAAAATGTTTATACTTGATTTAAGAGGAGTGTTTGATGTGGACAAGATCACATGTATTGCCTACCTTTTATACAAGTCATCTAAGAATCAAGACATTAGAGAAAAAGCTATCCAATTATTGAATGGAGATGTATCCATTCGTGATTTAAAAAGAAATATATCTATTCAAGCCAATCTGGTCATCGCTGAATCGTTCCTGAAAAAGAATAAAATCGATAAAGATCAAGTTCAGCAATTTGCTGAGCAATTTATGTATCAAGAAATTTAAGGTATCCATTTTGGATTATTATCCAATTTGTTTTTCATAACAAAAAATACCAGTTCCATTTTGTGTTGTTGAAGTACTATAATAGATAAATCCTAATGATTCCCAAAAGCGTTGAGCCTTTTTATTTTCTTTTAAGACACCAATTCTAACACACTTCTTTCCTCGTTTAAGCATCTCATGTTCATATACTGCAAAAGCTTGTGCACCGAAACCATAACCTTGATAATCACTATGAAGCAGTAAAAGACCAAGCCAGGGGTAATGATCCTTCGGATTTTCTAATAAGTAGTCAATTATTCCAATATAGGTGTCATCAAGCTTTATAAATGCACTGTTAGTATTAGGATTTAAGAATTCTTCTTCCATGTCAGCTAGTGTTCTTGCCTCTTTGCCATTTTCAAAAATATTACATTCTGGATTCGAGTTTATCATTTCGAGTGCAATAAACAATGTTGCTTTTGTTACCTCTTCAAAATGCATTGAATTTGTTTACCTCCCTATTGTTTTTATAAAACAATTATATCAAAACTGAAAGTTTTAGTAACATTTGTCGAAAAAATATCGTCATAATTATTTAAATAACTTAATACACTGAATCGTTGTGTAATTTATGACTACACTTTTTACTAATAATTTAAACATAGAAAAGGAGATTCAATTATGGTACAAGTAGAAGTAACAGTAACTTTCGAAGGAAAAAGCTATTTAACGAATGTCATTGCTAATCGGGAAACATCCGATGATGAAATATTCCAACTTGCTTTAGAACAAGTTCAAAAACAATGGAAAAAATAATATAGCAAAAAACAGCGGAAATAGATTCAGCTGTTTTTTAATTTTTTCTAGTTAGTTTATGAATTTGGCGCAAATGCATAGTACTTTTTACATAGCCTAAACTTAAAGAAGCTGTGTGCTCAGGTCATCGAGACATACAGCTTCTTTTTCATTAGCATTTACTTGGTTTTACAAGTGTGTAGGTATCTTTAGGAGCAACCTCCATTAGCGGGCTAATCCCAGATGTTGCGATCAAGTGAAGTTCATGCATGGCCCTTGTACAGACGGTATAAAATAATTTGCGTTCACTTTCTTTTTTATATTGAGAACAATCGTACAAAATAACGGCATCAAATTCAATTCCTTTCGCAAGATAGGAGGGAATAACGAGAATTCCTTTCTCATACGAAATCGTTCCTTTTTCAATGAGATGGAGCGATACCTTGTTCTTGAGCGCTTCAAAGGCCCTCTTGCTCTCATCGGCTGTCCTGCAGATTACAGCAATGGTTCGATGGCCATCATTTTGAAAATCTTTAATTGTTTCGATTATTGATCGCGTAATTTCATCGGGTTCTATTTCAGTAACTAACGGCTTCCTGCCCGTACGGTTAAAGGGTTCAATATTTTCTCCACCCTCAATCAACGCACTGGTAAAATTAACAATCTCTTTAGTCGATCGATAGGTTTTTGTAAGGACAAACGATTCGATTGTCTCGCCCGAGATATTTAGGTCAGATAAAACCGTTTCCGCACCAGTGGCACCAGAAAATATCGCTTGATTAAAATCACCGAGTAAAGTCATTTTGCTAAAAGGAAATAGCTTTTGTATAAAAGCAAACTGGAAGGGTGAGTAATCCTGTGCTTCATCAATAAAAATATGACGAATAGTAGATTTGGACTTACGACCTTCAATTAAATCCTGGAGATAAACATATGGTGTGGCATCTTCATAAGGAATTTCCATATCCTTCAATTTCTTCACTGTCTCCCTGCAAATTTGGTCCCAATCAACAGGTAAGCGTTCATCCATATTTTCAGCTTGCTTAAAAAGTTGGTGATAAATTTTTGGAGAATCAATAAACCGCAAACTTTTTACTCTCGCAAATAATGGCCTGAATTTTTCTTTTACGACCATTTCAGCAAGGAGTTTTTGCTCCTGCTCAAAATCATCAAATGTATTTTCCGAAAATTGATTTTTTCCCTGAAGTTTTTTGAAGGCCTCCATAAAGGCTTCTTTATCGAGAAATTGGACTTCTTCCTCCACCCAGCTTCTCGAACGCTCTTGTCTAACCTTCCGCTTTAAATCTCTTAAAAGCCATTCCTTTACAAGCTGCATGCGGTTGGGTATGCTAATGCTTTCTTCTAGTGAATAAAAATAATCATGGATCTCCTTTTTAGAAATCAATACATCTCCTCTAAATATTAAATCCCTAAAAATTAGACCCCTTTTCGTTAATCCATGCGCATATCGATCAATGATATTTTTATATTCAAGACTTGCTTTAAAACGAATTCCTTCACCTCTAAGTTTATACTCCTTTTCATCATCATTTTCACTTAACAAATATTCCATTTGCGTAAAGGCGTCTTCCACATTAAATTCTTTACCTAATCGAGAATGTAAATATTCCTGAAAGGTGGATTGCTGCATATTTTCTTCACCTAACTCTGGTAAAACCGTTGCTACATAGCTATTAAACAAAGGGTTAGGTGAAAAAAGCATAATATTTTCTGAATTCAATGTCCCTCGATAACGGTAGAGCAAGTAAGCAACCCGTTGCAGGGCAGCAGAAGTTTTTCCACTTCCTGCTACACCTTGAACGATCATAATTTTCGCCCGCTCATTGCGAATAATTTCATTTTGCTCTCTTTGAATAGTAGCAACAATGCTTTTCATTTGCGTACTCGCGTTGTTTCCAAGAACCTCCTGAAGCATTTCATCTCCGATAGTTACCCCTGTATCAAACATCCCTTTAATTTCTGAAGCCCTAATAATAAATTGACGTTTTAAGTTCATTTCCCCTTCAATCATTCCTTCAGGGGTACTATATATGGCAGGACCAGGTGAATAATCATAATAAAGGCTAGATATAGGGGCACGCCAGTCATAAATCAAAAAATTTTCATCCTGTTCATCCATTAACGATGCAATTCCTAGGTATACCCGGTCCTCTGCTTCTTCCCCGTTTTCTAAAAAATCAATCCGTCCAAAGTATGGGGAATACTTTAACCTTGATAGTGTATTGAGATGTTTATCCAAATGTCTATGGGTCCGCTCACGTTCTGAGAGCAGTTCGGCCTGTTGTTTGATACTCGCTGCTGTTTCTATCATATCATCAGGTTCATCCATATTGACGGTTACATCTTCCCAAAATTCTTTACGTATTTCGAGAACATCAGAACTTACCTTTCCAGCATTTAGCTTTAATTTATTTATCTTTTTTTCGATTTCATTTACAACCGTGATCACTCTTCTTTGTTCCATTTTGAGGCCTTTGCTCTGTAAATCGCTCATCAAACCACTCCCCAGATAATTGTTTTGGTCATTTGTTGACAATCGAATAAAATTGTGTTAATGTTATAATAGATACTTTTTAAGTAATTACAATAATAAATATTTATGCCAAATATCATCATATCATGCTCCTCCTACATTTTCAAGGAGATTTTTCTATGCCATTAACAAACGCCTTCAGGGGCGTTTTTTTTATTGTCCTATCTAAGTTTATGTAATCCTCAATTTTCTTCCTATCCTTTTTCCTGTGATCCGTAAACTTAAATATATTCTCTTTGAATTATTTAATTCGTCCAATCCTAAATACTTATATAGATAGTATTGGAAAAAATTCAAAAAAAATTTATAAAATCTAATTGACAATATGTTTGCCCACAACATATAATTTGTCTTGAATTAAGTTATTTTTATTTCGAGATAAATCAATTAAATAAACATACTGGAGGAGAAATAAAATGACAAAAACTAAATGGGCTCTTGATGCATCACACAGCAGTGTAGATTTTTCTGTTCGTCACATGATGATCGCAAACGTGAAAGGTACTTTCAACAAGTTTGACGCAACGATTGATGCAGATCCAACCGATTTAACAACTGCAAGCATTGAATTTTCAGTTGATACTGCAAGTGTAGACACCCGAAATCAAGACCGTGATGGACACTTGGTTTCTGCAGATTTCTTTGATGCAGCTAATCACCCAACTATGACTTTCCGCTCTACTAAAATTGAAAAAACAGATGACGGCGAATACAATGTTACTGGTGATTTAACATTACGTGGTGTATCAAAACCTGAAACATTTGCAGTTACTTTCGAAGGTCAAGGAAAAGATCCATGGGGAAATGAAAAGGTTGGATTTAGTGCAGAAGGTACGATCAATCGTTCTGAGTATGGCCTAGTTTGGAATGCGGCACTTGAAACTGGCGGCGTTCTTGTTGCTGACAAAGTAAAAATCAACTTACAAATTCAAGCAGCCAAAGCGGAGTAATTAAGATAAATCAAACACATTAAGTCATTTCAGGCGTGAATTCACATCGAATTCACGCCTTATTTTTTTATAGAATACACCAATTTTAAAATAATAGATTAGTCCAACCGGCTATTTTCATATATGATATAACCTTTTAAAAATTAAAATCGCTGTCGATAAAATAATTCAAAAGGACCACAACTTATCTGAATTAACAGAAAATTAAGGAAATAATCCTATTGTTTTATTTCAATTTTCGAAATATTATTTACTAGCAAGCCAAAAAAATTAGGGGGAGTTTTATGAAGAAACTATTAAAAACAGGTCTATCCACCGCAATAATGGCTGGTACATTGTTTGCCGGTTTTCCGGGAAACTATGCTAGTACAAATGTTGGAGAATTGCTACATAAGAGTCCAAGTACAATCTCTCATTCTTATGGTTCACTAGACCTATCGGTAGTGAATGAAGATAAATTACTAGATGCCCTTATTAAACGTGGTGTTATCTCAAAGGGAGCATCTACTGCTGAAAAACAAAAGGCATTACACAAATATATAGAGTTAAAAGGGAAAAATACCGTTAAAAAATCTGATCCTCTAGCCGCTAAAGTAAAAGCTGCTGAATCAGAAAAGCAACGTAAATTTAAAGATTTTAATCACGGCCTTCTAAAAGGAAACGGCAACAAAAATGGACAGTTGAAAGGCAATCCAGATCCAGTCCAAGAGGGGAAATCACCAGGAGTCCAGAAAAAAGGGAAACTATTAACCTTAACAGTTGAGTATTCTGATTTAGAACATAACAAACTTACTTCAAAGGATACTGATAACTATTACACGGACTATAATCTTGAACACTATGAAGATATGATTTTTGGGGATAAGGGCCAATATAAAGGTCCAAATGGAGAGGATCAAATCTCTCAAAAGGAATATTATTTGGAGCAATCTGGTGGCACATACACGATTGAAGGTAAAGCTTATGGCTGGTTAAAACTGCCTCAAACGGCTGAATATTATGGAAAAGATAATCCTGCCGGCGGGCATGATAATTATCCTGAACAAGGCGTCTCAAAATTAGTAGTAGACACATTAACTGCTGCAAAAGCGGCTGGGGTACCGCTAAATGATTATGATTTAGAAGATCCGCATGATTTAAATGGAAACGGCAACTTCTGGGAACCAGATGGTTTAGTTGATCATCTCCAGATTATTCATGCTGGTATGGGACAAGAAGCCGGCGGCGGTGCTCAAGGTGATAATTCCATTTGGTCACACCGTTCAGCAGTATTCTATGATCCAGACGGTCTTGGTAAAGGATTACCTGGTTTCTACGACTATACGATCATGCCTGAAGATGGTGCAACTGGTGTATTTGCCCACGAATACGGACATGATTTAGGGCTTCCTGATGAATATGATACAATCTATTCCGGTGCTGACGAACCGATTGGGTATTGGTCCATTATGTCAGCTGGATCATGGGCAGGAAAAATCCCAGGTTCAGAACCAACAGGCTTCTCTCCTTGGGCAAAGCAATACTTCCAATCAACACTCGGTGGAAAGTGGACTAATCCAACTGTTGTAGAATGGGATAAAGTACCATCAAAAGGTGCGCAGTTCTTACTAGACCAAGCAAACTCACCGCTTGGCAAAAATAACCAAGCAATTCGCGTAAACTTACCTACAAAAGTAACTCCAATTAACGTCCCATCAGGCAGTTATGAATATTGGGGTGGACAAGCAGATGAATCGGATACAAATATGGTAACTGATGTTAATCTGACCGGAAAAACATCTGCTACATTGACATTTGATGCATGGTATGATATTGAACCACAGTGGGACTTTGCCTTTGTACAAGTATCTACTGATAATGGCGTTAAATGGAAGTCTTTAGGTAATACAAATACTCGTTCGGATGTTGTTGCAGAAGGTTATCCAACAATTAAAGATTCAATGCCTGGTCTTACTGGAAGCACTGATGGGAAATGGCAGCCACAAACCTTTGACTTATCAGAATATAAAGGTCAAAACATTAAGCTTCGCATTCGATATGCAACAGACTGGGGCAGTTCTTTTGCTGGCTTCTATGCCGATAACATTAAAGTTGTCGCGGATGGTCAAACTATAATCGATGACGGTGCTGAAAATACTACTTCGCTATTTACATTAAATGGCTTTACTAAAGAAAATGGAAAAAAATATAGTGATCACTATTATTTATTAGAATGGCGTAATCATCAAGGAGTTGACCAAGGTCTAGGCAACATTAAACGCGGCAGCTCATTAATGAGTTATGATGGCGGATTAGTGGTTTGGTATGTGGATGATAGCTACACTGATAACTGGACAGGTGTACACCCAGGAAATGGTTTCCTAGGTGTAGTAGATGCCCATCTATCAAAGGATTTGAGATGGCTTTTAGTTACTGATGGATCTACTCCTGAAGCTAGCACTCGTTATCAAATTGCGGATGCAGCTTTCGGCTTAAATTCTACTTCAGGATTAAACCTAAATTATCCAGGTGTACAGACATTAACTGCTCCAAGTCAAACTGCTGTATCGTTATTCAATGACAGCAATTCGTTTTTTAATACCTTCTTACCAGATGCAGGTCGAGATATCCCTCATTATGGACTTAAGGTTCGTGTTAACGGACAATCCAAAGACAAATCTGTTGGCTCAATCGTAATCTATAAGTAATTAAATGAGTCCCACCTTCTTACTTTAGAAGGTGGGATTTTTTTAGGGACGAATAATCACTCTAGTCCCATTTGGTACCATATCCGCCAGCTGCAAAACATCCCGATTATACATTCTCACACAGCCATGGGAAACGGCTTTTCCAATCGAACTTGGGTCATTTGTGCCGTGAATCCCGTAACCTTGTTTGGAAAGTGAAAGCCATAACACTCCAAATGGTCCCCCTGGATTATACTGCCGATTTACAATCACAAAATCACCTGTTGGAGTATTCGTCAACATCATCCCTACCGCGATTGGAAAAATTTTTACTAGCCTTCCATGGTTATATAATGTAAGTCTTAGTTTTCCGACAGAGATTTGAATGGAAAAGGGTATAGTAGTGGATTCTGGCAGACCTGGAATTTGGATTTTTTGGCCTACATGTAATTGACCGACCCCAGGATTTGCTGCGTGAAGTCTACGGAGACTTACGCGATAATTAGCAGAGATAATCCCCAGCGTTTCACCCGGCTTAACTATATGAATCATACGATCCCACCTCTCTTCTGATAGCATATGCCCATACAAGTTTATGGTTGCCTTATTTAGAATAGGTACTGATATCCTGCATTTCTAGCTGGATCAGCATTATTCAAACCGAAATAGTGGGGCCATATCCTCTCTTACGTGGTTCACAAAAAAGTAATCATTACTTGCCTTATCATATCGATAATCGTTTTTCCATTCATTTATGTTTAAGGTGATATCTCTTATGGCATTTACAAACAATAGGATTTCTTCGTTAGTCATAATCGGATGTAATGAGAAACGAACCCACCCTGGTTTCTCCGACAGATCTCCCTGATTAATCTGTTCAGAAATATGCTTAGAGGAAGGTTTATCAATGTGAAGAAGATAATGCCCGTAGGTCCCAGCACAGGAGCATCCACCTCTTACTTGAATCCCATACCGGTCATTAAGCAAGCGGACGATTAAATTATAGTGGATATTCTCAATAAAAAACGAAACAATACCCAGACGATCTTTTTTATGACCATCTAATAAATGAAGGCCGGGAATCTCTACTAATCTAGGTAATAAAATACTTAACTGTTCCTTCTCTCTTGTTAATATATTGTCCACACCCATTTGATTCTTCAAATTCAAACATAGGGCGGTCCGAATGGCTTGTAATATTCCTGGTGTCCCACCATCTTCACGCAGCTCGATGCTAGTATGATATTGATGCTCGCCCCATGGATTCGTCCAGGTCACAGTCCCGCCCCCGGGATGGTCTGGAACATGATTAGCATATAATCTAGTATCAAAGACCAAAACACCACTAGTTCCCGGTCCCCCTAAAAACTTATGAGGAGAGAAAAAGACGGCATCAAGTTTTTCCAAAGGATCCATTGGATGCATATTAATGGTCACATACGGAGCCGAAGCCGCAAAATCGACTATACAAATGCCACCATGTTGATGCATAATTTTTGCTAATTGATGGTATGGGGTTTGAACCCCTGTTACATTGGAGCATGCTGTAAACGAACCAATCTTCATTTTTCTATTCTTATATTGATGCAGCAGGTGAACAAGCCGGTTTTTGTCCACACCTCCATCCTCGTCTGGACTTAATACAACCACATCCCCCAGTGTCTCGAGCCAGGATGTCTGGTTTGAGTGATGTTCCATATGCGTAATAAAAATTACTGGTCGCTCACTTTCGGAAATCTGCAGCCGCCCTTTCCACTGTTCATGAACTCTAATTCCTAATAATCTCTGAAACTTATTCATCACAGAGGTCATTCCAAATCCATCCAGGATTAGGGCATCATGCTCGTCGGCGTTAACATGTTCCTTAATAATTTTTCTGGATTGATTATATATCCCTGTCATCATTAAACTAGTTATATTCGATTCTGTATGTGTATTTGCCATAAAGGGTCCGAATACCTCAGAAATTTTCTGTTCGATGGGTCGATAAAGTCGTCCGCTTGCCGTCCAGTCCGCATAGATGATTTTCTTTTTCCCATAGGGGGAATCAAACACTTGGTTCGTCCCAATCACTTGTGAGCGAAACGGTTGAAAATATTCTTCAAGGTTATCCGGGATCCGATAGGTTTTACTTCCAATATTAGCGGTGATCATTTGTTTCACACCTCACAATATAAATCTGTTATTAATATATGCAGGAATCTTTAGCACGGTTTCTTTAACGAAATCTAAAAAGAGCAGCCTCCTATAAGGGCTGCTCCTCTGGTATTTCTCCAACTTAATTAAATTGTTTCATGTTTACATCATCAGACAAAAATCTTACATAATTCTTACGAATATGCTTTTTTTCAAATAAAAAAGCAGCCTCATCAATTGATAAGGCTGCTTTTGAGTTATAGGGGGATGAAATTACTTACTAATATGTAGTAATTTTCGCAGATTCTTTCCTTGTTACTTCTTCAATTTTTTGAATAAACATTTGAAAAACTCGCCTTTTCTCCTCTAGGTCTTTTATGTATTCTTTCAGTTGGTTATAGCTTTCTTCAAATGGTTTATGGTACATGTCACGAATTTTATCAATAATTTCCTCATTTACTGTCGATTGAATTACTTGCTTGGTAATCCCATATTTGTAAGAATAAACCTTTAATTCCTGTGCCACTTCATCATATTCATTTGCAATTTCAGTTAAGACAAGTGAAATATCATCTTTCCACTCATCTAGTGATTTTTGCAAGTAGGATTTTACCATTGTCTCTTCCATATAAACACCCGCCCTAATACAGTCTCGAATTATGTTTACACTATTATAACGTGGTTTGATTACATAGAGGTTTCGGCTAGTTTACATTGTCTTTTCAATAGCTATTTTTTTGAGTCTTTCTCCTTAATCACCTGAGTAATTGGATCCACACTGGTAATACTTTCTAGGTTATTAATACGTGGCAGATTTATTGGGATAAAGAACTCGTATAAAATCAATAAAAAACTGTGCAAACGTTTGCCTTTTAAAAGTAATAGTTTTTAAATTAGTCTATCTTCACTGCTTTTTCGAAATCATCGAGTGTAGTTGAATATTTTATATACGTTCGAGGTAAATAGTAAAGCTCGTTCTTAAAGCCTGTCATTGAAAATGGGCCTGGCGTTGTAGTCAGTCCATACCGATAATACTTTTTCGCTTCCGCCACCACATGTTCATTTGTATTACCATAGGGATAAGCTAGTGCAATAACGGGTTTCCCAGTTATTTGCTGAATTTTTTCTTTAGAATCTTTTAGTTCATATTTTAAGTTTTCCTCTTTGGTTAAATCTGGATGTGTAGCTGTATGTGACTGAATAGATATTAATCCTGAATTCGCTAACAATTTTAGATCTGCTTTAGATAAGCGGTTTGCCCTTCCTACGAAATCAGAAATCACAAAAAAGGTACCGGCTGGATGAAAACTTTCTGTTGTGAGTTTTTGAAAAATCGAATAGGCATTAAGATTATTTTTGTAACCATCATCAAAGGTGATAAAGATTGGCTTTTGAACAGTTTTAATATCCTTCCAACGCTCGAAAGTTAATAAGGTATAACCATGTTCTCTTAAATATGCCATTTGTTTCTCAAAATTTTCTGGAGTTACATATAACTCCTTGGATCCAATACCGTTAAATTGAGCGATGGAATGATAAATTAATATAGGAATCTTTTGCTTAGCATAGACGCTTTTGGGAAGTCCTAAAATGAGAAGAGATAAGAATAGTAATAAAATCTTTTTCATAAAATTCCTCACTTTTTCGTTTTATATTTATCACCACCTATTATTCCTCCAAAATACCATTTCATTAAAAAACTGCGGACGCAGCATTTTCCGTTTGTTGAAAATCCAATCGAATTACAAAAACGCCATGAAACTAATATCCCCTCAAGGAATTACTGTCGCTATTAATTGATTGAACGATTCTATTTAATGTGACTTCCTTTAACAAAAAGTGGTAAACTAAAAACAACATTCTTCAAAAGGAGCTATTCATGACCAATTATAAAGTTTTATTTTTAGATATCGATGGAACATTACTGAAACCAGATGGTACGATTGAAGATTCAACAAAAAAGGCCATTTCAAAGGTTCAGGCTCAGGGCTTGGAAGTTTTCTTAGCTACAGGAAGGCCACTACATGAATTAGATGAACTCGCAAAAGAGTTAAATATTCACTCATTCATTGGTTATAACGGTGCATATGCCATTTATAAAGGTGAAGATATATTCCAGGAGCCTATGAAGAGGTCTACAGTTATGAATTTCTTAGAGATCGCTAAGGATAACCAGCATGAAGTGGTCCTGTATACGAATCATAAGAACGTTTTTACCAATGTAGATTCTGAGATCACAACGGAGTTTATGCACAAATTCCACTTACATAAAAATGAACCTTATTCTCCTTCAGTTAATAGTTCGATCTTAGGGATGACACTAATCAATCTAAAAAAAGATGACCCTATCCTTTACAATAAAGAAGAGGGAATCCATTTATCCCAAGTCAATGTCGAGGGAATGCATCATTGCTATGATGTAATCAGGGACAAAGTGAACAAAGGCTATGGAGTTCACGTAGTTTTGAAGCGGCTAGGCATCAATAAGGAAAGTTCGATTGCATTTGGAGATGGAATGAATGATAAGGAAATGCTTCAAAACGCTGGCGAAAGCTTTGTCATGGGGAACGGCCATCCAGACCTTTTTAAATACGCAAAGCATAAAACTACCAAGGTTACTGATTCTGGAATTTATAATGGGTTGAAAAAGCTTGGGTTGATGAATTGAGATAGGTAATAAATCATGATGCCATATAAAAAGTGCAGAGAATTTCAATTTAACTTGAAACAATCTGCACTTTTTTGCGCTTTAGATCTTTGTGAAAATTATCCCAAGTAGAGCAGTACATACACCGATCACTTGATATCTTTTTAATTTTTCTTTAAAAAGTAAAAACCCAGCTAGAACCACTACTAGACAATTTAAACTTACAATTGGAAACACGATACTTGCCGTTCCAGTATTAAGGGCATAGAAATAACTGCTATATCCTAAAATGCTAATTAGTCCCACAATGGATCCCACATTAGCTTCTGACCTCTTCCACTTTTCTTTTTTCAAGATACTGCAAATAGCTAAATAGAAACTCCCCCCGCCATACATGGCAATGAGGATATCTAATGAATTTATTTGCAAATAGGATGTAGTTTTCATTAAAACCCCTAGTAAACCAAAAGAAAATATTGCAAGCCCAACGCGAATCATCCAAGGGAAATAATTTATTCCTCTATTATTACCAGATGAATACTGTATGGCCATGGCTGAGCCAAGCATAATTATGATTCCTACCCACTGAATCACTGTGATTTGTTCATGAAAAAGAACGCCAGCACATACGATTGGAAATATTGTATTTGTTCCTACTAATGGCGATGTCAAACTAGCAGGGCCCTTTTCAAAGGCCTTTGACATTTGGATATTTCCGTTTGCATTTAATATTCCAATAAAAGCTCCTAGTAATATGGTGATAAGATTCAAATGGACTGTCCCGTTTACAAAAGCAAATCCCAAAGTTAATAGGAATGCTACAAAATAGAAGAAGAACTGAATATGTACTTTCGACACTTTCTTCTCCGTACTCCACTTGAAAATAGTATTATTTGTCCCAAAACAAACCATAGTTACAAAGGCCGCTGCAATCCACATGTTGAGTTCCTTCTTTCTACATCATTTCCACTCCATATAATAAACCTCATTTCTATTCTGCTCAATCGTTTTTTCGTAATAGATGCTCAATTTGCAAAATATTGTTGTTATTTCATGCTTTCCGTCTTGTTTTGATAGCTTTTGTCATCTAGCAGGAAAATGTGCTACCGAATGGTGAATTACTAACACAACGATGAATTATTTCCGAGATAAATAGAAAGGAATGATTTTTATATGAAGTCCTATACCTTAAAAGAAGTAGCCAAAAAAATAAATACAACACCAGGCACCATACGTCAATGGGAAAAAGATTTAGTTGATTTACTAGAAATTCCACGTTCAAAACAAGGGGCCAGAATATGTACAGAAAGGGAGATTGAACAGCTAATAGAAATTAAACAACTATATGAAAAAAAGTTAAGTAAGGAAACAATCAGGAAATGGATGCAAAAAAAACTTCACCCTGAAAGTGAGGATGTTCCCCAATTCCCCGAAGTTTCACAAGCGTCCATTGGTAATCAGAATGTCTCAGAATCATTCGCAGTTTCCCAAAAGGTCACTGAAAATCAGGATGTCTCAGAATCACTCGCTGTATCACTCAAGGCCATTGAAAATCTAGATATGAAAGAACCACCTATAGTCTCATTAGAGGTCATTTCGGACACAGCCAAACCGATAACCATCCAAGACGCTATAGATGCACATCAGTTTTTCGAGGCAATGGATACGTACAAGCAAAATTTCTTAAGCGACGTAAAAGATGAAATTCGGACGGTTGTTCGAAGAGAAGTACTAGATGAAGTAAAAAAGGAAATAAGGAATGGAACTTATACCACAGTTAAATCATTATCTGACTCGATATATAAATCATCTGCTAACACAAGAGCTGAGATTCAGGAGTTATCAGAGACTCTTGAAAAAGCCTCTGAACTATCAGCTGACTCATTACAGTACCTATCCAACAACATTGTTAACGCCTCTGTAGAGACTTCGCAAGAAATTTATACACTTTCCAAGCAGTTGTCAGAAACTTCTGAAGAACTATCCCATTATGTGGATGTTACCAATAACGAAATCTCAAGTCTAACTGAGGCAATGTCAAAAGAACGTGAATTTTTCCTTGAAGAGCGTAATCAGTACCGACATGAAATTTCGCAAAGAGAATTAGCCTTTCAACAAATGCTTAACAGTTATAGACATGTCGCAGCAACAAAAGAAAAGAAATGGTGGAAATTCTGGACTTAATACGAAAGTTTTCTTCGATTAGAACGACTCCCTTTTAAAGACAAAAAACAATAATTTCGTCACTCGTAGATTGCGGTTTATTTTATCAATGGAGGGATTCGAAATGAATACAAGTGAAGTAGCAAAATTATTAGGAGTATCTACAAGTACTATTCAGCGCTGGGTAAAACAGCTTGAACTTCCAATGGAAAGAAATGAGCGTGGTCATTACCATTTTAGCAGCGAGGATATAGAACTATTAAAAAAAATACACGAACAGCTCCAAAACGGAACACTAATCCAAGAAATAGTCCCATTAAAAGAGAAAAAAAATCCTCGAAAAGGTGCTGTTAAAGCGGTAAATGACAATCAAGCATTAGAAAAGTTATATTCAAAAGTCAGTGAATTGGAAAGTAATCTAAATTCAAAAGCAGATTCGGTTGCTACCTATCAACTCCTTCAGCATCGCCGTGAACTAGAGGATTTGCAACATCTTGTAAAAGATTTATCGCAGCAGGTAGAACAACTTCAAAAACAAATGAACCAACTAAAAATGACCTCGCAAATGGAAGAACCACTTGTATTTGATCACAGTAAAGTAAAAAGAAAAAAGAAAAATATTGTCAGCTCATTATTTGGGTTTTAGTTCGTTACAATTTTCTAATTTAAATACACAAAAAATAGCCGAACTGGTCCATACTAGTTCGGCTTTCATTACTACTCACTGTATTCATTTAAACTTTAAATTCGACAAGTGGTTGAGTATATTTTTTAATTAAATAACTTCCTAGAACGATACAGATCATAAAGGAAAGAACGAAAAGTAAAAGATAATTTCCTGAAACGGAGATGATACTTTTATTTGGTAGAATCTCTTGGAGCGATTTAATAATAAATCCATGAAGCAAATAGACATATAAAGTTCTTTCACCAATTTTCGTTACTTTAAATTGATTGGAAGGTATTAATGCTAAAAACCCAAATACAACTATTAATGTCAGCCCATATTGAAGTCCTCGCAACAGCCCATCGGCCAACTCTTTTTCCCCCATATTTGCATATGATGTATCGCCCAGAAGCCATGGCACCGCATCTTGAGGGAAACTGAACCCAAAGAAAATATAAGTCCCGATAATGATTATTATACCAACTGGAAGTGAATATCTGGCCCGAATTACTTTCTTTAACTGATCACCATTTAGTAAAAACCCCAAGAGGAAATAGGGGAAAAATACAAATGTTCTTGATAGGCTTAAAAAACTACCAACGTGATCAACAAAACCAATCGCGATTCCCAAGACAATGGCAATAAAAAAGCCCCTCCATCTTAACCTTGCAAAGAGATATAGCAGTAAATTCCAAAAAAACAAACTCATCAAAAACCAAAGCGACCAATGAGGATGTAAAAAATCAAATTCTATATTTTTTTCCTGCCCATTTAAATAATAATAAATGGAATAGATCATCTGAAAAATAAAATAAGGAAGTAATATCTTCTTGATAGACTTTATAAAGTAGCCTTTCTTTTTATAACCTTTCGCAAAGTATCCAGAGATGAGGATAAAAGCGGGCATATGGAATAGAAAAATAACTGTATATAAAGTGAAAAGGAACCCATCATGTTCCTTTAATGGACTTATGAGATGCCCAAAAACGACGAGAAAAATCAAAATGAATTTTGCATTATCAAAATATTTACTCCTTTTTGAAGCTGAAGCCATCATATCACCCCATAGGTTAATTCAATCAAAAAGGTATATTAATATTTTTTTCAAACCCTCACCATTTAATTCCCACGACCAATTCTCATAGTCGTTAACCAATCATAACAAAAGAACATTACAGGAATATGTATATAAATTAACTTTCTGTTGCATGGTTATTACGATTTTGAAATAATAATCTCATATACCTACGATTATATTACCACTTCACTCTTAATAAACCCTTAAAATTAAATGTTAAAAAAACAAAAAAAGGCCACTCCTTTTTTCGATAAGGAATGGCTTTTACTAATTCATAAAGTAATATCTACAAGATGGTTCCTGATGATTTCCTGATAATTCCCTCTTAATTCATCTTGTGAGATCCGAAGCGCTTTTGAAACGTGATAAAGATATTCATGGTCGCTTCGAAGCCAAGAAGAATAATTTCTTTTTAAATACCGTTCTGCATCCGCGAATTCAGAGAAAGACTGCTCCAATTTCTTCTTATTATGTATTATAGAAAAAGAGCCATCTCCACATGGAATGATATATGAACTTTCTCCTAACGGGTTCTGATAAGATGTTCCAACCTGTGAATCCTTAACATTAAATTCATTCCGATCTGCATCTGGTTTAAGTGGAATCGTTTCAAAAACATTTATTACAAACTTTTCAAACGCTTCACTTGTCATTTCTGATCCAGAGGCTTTCGGATGCCCTCCTCCTCCGTACCTTTTTGCATATTCGGCTACATTTATTTCATCATGAATGGTTCGAAATCCCATCTTCTTTCCACCCATATTTAGAAGGACAATCATATCCAAATGCGGATATAAATTATTTAATTCATTTCCTAGCTCTGATAAATATTGTTCGGCATGAACAATTCCAACACAGTAATCATCAATAAAAGTTTGAAGCAGTTGTCTACTTTTCGAATGGATGTAACGATGAATTTTTTGTTCCTCGATATCAAGCAGCATATGTTCCGTATCGGTCAATGCAAATGATTCATTATTTTCAGTCAACCTCTTTAACATTTCCTCCTCAAACAGTTCACGACTCATAATATAGAACAAATCATTTAATCGTTTGGCTGTTAAATTATTATTTTCATCCCACTCCCATGTGTCATATTGACGTACTAATTCTATAAATTCTTCAAGTGCTTTATTTCGTTCCATCATTTTGTGTTCAATTACGTAATCATAAAATAAAGAAGTTGCACAAGTCTTTTTTCCCGTCTCATACTCAGGAATTACACTCCCCCATTTGTATTGATTAAAATGCAAAGCAGTCACATGATGATCGATCATTTGAACTGGTTTTCCCTTTTGGAACCGCTCCTCGAGTTTTTTCTCGACCTGCTCATTTACAGCTAAATCAGTAATGTAGATTTCCACATTATTATTCTCAGGGTTTTTAATAACTGCTTCCACTCTTTGATTTAAATTTCGATAAGAACAGTAAAATATATTGGCCTTGTCTGCAAATGCCAGTTTCGCAATAAGTCCACAACCAAGACCATCAAGATCAATATCCGTAAAAATAATCATCCTATCTACCACCATCCATTTTTTGCTTCATAACGTATCGTTTGGTTTCAGCAAATTTTTTATGCAGGTTAACCTAGTTATGATTTAACATTAATCTTTATTTTATCATATAGAAAATAATACCACCTACCACTATGACCTGGTGATAGTAATCACAGACATATTAAAAATGACATGGTATGATGCATGGGAAGTTTCTAATACAAATAATGAAACGGGGTTATAATTTGAACTTTCCACAACTTAAAATAGGCCATATGAGACCTCAAGTTCCAATCATGCAAGGCGGAATGGGTGTCGGTATTTCTCTAAGCAAATTGGCTTCAGCTGTCGCAAATGCAGGCGGGATTGGGATTATATCTGGAACAGGGATTTCAACTGACGAAATGAGAACACATATAAGAAAAGCTAAAAGTCTGATCAAAGATGCAGGATACATTGGTGTAAATGTTCTATTCGCGGTGAATGACTTTGCTGAAAAAATGAAAGCAGCTCTAGAAGAAAAAGTTGACTTTATTATCTCTGGCGCTGGAATCTCTCGAGATATGTACGCATGGGGAAGAGAAGCAGGAATTCCTGTTATCTCTATAGTCTCATCTGCTAAATTAGCCAGGATTTCCGAACGACTGGGAGCAGCAGCAGTTGTCGTTGAAGGCTTTGAAGCAGGAGGACATCTTGGAACAGACCGCCCAATGTTTGATATCCTCCCAGAAATCGTTGAAGCTGTTTCCATCCCCGTTATTGCGGCAGGAGGAATCATGACTGGCGGCGATATTGCAAAAGCTCTTTCAATGGGTGCCTCTGGTGTACAAATGGGCACACGCTTTGTAGCCAGCGAGGAATGTGATGCCCCATTAGCTTTTAAACAAAAATATGTTGATTCAGGTAAAGAAGATTTGGTTTTAGTAAAAACAACCGTTGGTCTTCAGGGAAGAGCCATTAATAATAATTTTGCAAAATTAATTAGTGGAACAGATAAGCTAAAAATCGCTAAATGCATTGATTGTTTAAAGAATTGTTCTTACCGCTTTTGCACCATGGATTCTCTTTTGGTATCCATGAATGGCGATGCGGAAAATGGCCTTGTTTTTGCAGGGGCTAGAGTTGGAGAAATCAAAGATATTCTTCCCGTTCAAACAATCATTGATAATCTTACATTAGAATACAATCAGGCTATCTAGCATATTTAAAAGAGCCAACCGTCATACGGAAGGCTCTTTCCTGTTCCTGTTATGGTAAATTTCTGAATTTGTTCTGAATCGGTGTACGTGGCTTTGGCTCTGGGATTACATCAGGATAGCCTACTCCCAGAACGCCAATAATATCATAGCCATCTGGAACACCAAGAATCCCCCTGTTTTTGGGCGTAATGCCAATCGATGACCAAAAGGTCCCAACTCCTTCTGCCCATGCAGCTAAATTAAAATTTTGGATAAAGCATGCAGTTGCCAGCGCATTTTCCACTTTTTCTATGGATGTCGCCCCGTGCTTGGATAAAATCATCATTACTATCGGTGCGTTTCCAAAATTTGTTTTATGATTTAACTTTTCTCTTGTCTCTGCTCCAATAAAATAAATTTCCCATGGTTCTGTCATGCGGTGATTGGGTGCCATTGCAGCAGCCTCTAGCCATGAGTGAAGTAAATTTTTGTCAATTTCATCAGGTTTGAATTTTTTTATGTTGCGCCGAGTTTTAATTAAATCAATAATTTTCAATCAATGACTCCCCTTTTATATTCATTTCGAAACCCATCGTAATATCTTATGTCTCTCCCTATATTTTGTACGTAAAAGTTTTAATTCGCCAGTTTATAATATCCCCGTTTTAAGCCATAATAGCAAAACCATAGTGATTGGACAAAGAAGAAAATCCCCCAAATATGAGCTGGAATAAAACCTGTGATCCGCGCAAGATTTGCTGCATCCCCTGCTGATTGGGGCTGAAATATACTAATGAATAATATTTCATAAGCACTTTGTACTGAATCAACCAATAAAATTGATGCAATTAAAAGCAATAGGTTATCTCTAAAGTTTTGACTCCCTTTAATGAGTAATAAAAGAAATGCAACGGCAAATGAGCATAGCCAAAACAACCCGTAAGGATTCCTTACCCAAAAAATAAGATTTAAACCGATAAAACCTAGCAATATATCAATTAACACAATCTTCATAGCAATGGCACATGTATTAAAAGAAAAGCAAACACGAGGAAAAAGAAAAACTTCGCACTGAATTTGTCTCGAACAAAGATCAAAATATAAATTCTCTTCTTTTTTTAAATTATTTGCTAACTTCATTTTATCACGTTTCGTTATCACTATTACAAATTTCAACTCTGGATGCTCCATTAAAAAAACTAGCAATCACTTAGATTGCTAGCTGCTTCTATTAACCTCTTTTTTCAACTTCAACTAGTTGTCCATCCTTCATTCGATAAATCCGATCACATAACGGGAGAATCTGTTCATCATGAGTGACAATAATGGCTGATTTATTTTGTTCCTTTACGATTTTTGAAATTAGTTCAATAATAGCCATACTTCGACTGGAATCCAAACTCGCTGTTGGTTCATCAGCTAAAATGATTTCAGGATCATTAACAAATGCTCTGGCAATTGCCACCCTTTGTTTTTCCCCGCCTGACAATTGGTGTGGATAAAACTTGGTACGATGCTCCATGCCGACTGCCATTAATATCTCATTTATTTTCCTTTTGCTTCCTTTTGTCCATTGATTGGCCATTTTTAACACAAGGCTTAACTGGTCTTCCACCTTCAAATAAGGCACTAAATTTGAAGTTTGAAAAATATAACCTAGCTGATTCAACCTTATATTTGCTTTTTCTGTG
This sequence comes from Neobacillus sp. C211, assembly GCF_051842875.1. Lineage (NCBI taxonomy): Bacteria > Bacillati > Bacillota > Bacilli > Caryophanales > Bacillaceae > Neobacillus > Neobacillus sp. C211. The sequence continues at coordinate 121,510 of NZ_JBPXRO010000012.1, read as the reverse complement.
TCACTGAAGGAGGCAATATTCGTCCCATTTACGATTACCTTTCCATTATCAGGAGACTGTAAGGCACCGGCAATTGATAAAAACGTTGACTTCCCAGATCCGGAAGGTCCAATAACGGCAACGACCTCGCCCATTTTCAAACGAAATGATAAGTTTCTGACGATGTGATTTTCCTTATCGCCATCTTTAAATGATTTTTCCACATGTTCTAGAACTAAGGGTTCGATTACCATGGTTATTCTAACCTCCCCATTGCTTGTATTGGATCTGCCTTCACTATATTAAAAACAGATAATAACGAACCGAAAATCGATACTAGGAATAATATTCCTGAGAATTTAGCTATTTGTACCAAATCAAAAATAAACGGGATATCATCCGGAAGAAGCGTCATAAACCCCTTTGTAAAGGCAACTGCACCTGCGATACTACCAATGGTTAATATTATGACCTGAAAGATTGTCGATTTGACCAATTGACTTGATTTTGCACCAATGGCTTTTAGGATGCCAAATTGGGCCGTTTTTTGAATGGTCATTATATAAAAGAATGCGGCTAAAACAAAAACTGCTATTACAATTAAAAACGAGAGCATCATGTACAGCGAATTTTGTTCAGCTGTATACCCAGGAATACCTTTAACCACCTGTTCCTTTTCAACCCATTCCCCATTTTTAGCTATCCTAGAAACATCCTCTTTCAAACTTGAATTAGCTTTATTTATTGCAATACCGTTAAATTCAGTTTTATCTAAGCCGCCAGAGATTTCCTTCCATGTATCAAGGGAAATAAGCGCAACTGGTGTATGGCTAAAGGTTTGATCTTCAAGAAATCCTGCAACTTTTAAGATGATGCCGCTCCGTGCATCTTTTACGGTCGTTCCTATCTTAATTGTTCCAGATAGCGAGTGGTCTAGTAAGACAGAATTTTCCCCGCCCGTTTCTAAACTCTTTCCGTCCCTTCCATCCGGCTCTAAAAAGCTGCCTGGTTTTATTGCCATAAATGTAATATCTAGTTTAACCTCGGAGTTAACTTTAGAAATGGCTCCCATTTGAACACCAATTGGCTGAAGGTCACTTGTTGCTGTCAATTTCTCTATATCTATTGCTAAATGGGACCGGTCAATTCGTCCCTCAGCACTTTTTTGCAGATAAAAGGAGTCTGCTGGCATATTAATGATCGAAGAAGCGTTATTCATTGACAAGCCATTCGCAAGCCCACTGATGACGAAGACAAGAATCGCAACAAAAAATAATATAAAGCTGATTAATAAATATCTCACTTTAAAAAATGTCATTTCCTTAATCGGTACAAAGTACATAAAAAAATTCACCTTCCCTTTCATTTCATAAACAGAATACTGCTTGAATATGAACGGATGATGAACTTCATTTTACAATTTAGGGAGGATGACGGTAAAAGTAGTTCCTTTCCCTTTTTCACTATTTAAATCTATTTTCCCTTGATGCATATCAACGATGGACTTGACGATGGACAAACCTAACCCCGCCCCTTCAACTGAACGTGCTCTAGAGGCATCCGCGCGGTAAAAACGGTCAAATATCCTTTCAATTTCCTGATGATTTAAGCCGACGCCAGAATCTTTAATAACTATTACAACTTCTAACTCCGATTCAGACAATTTTATATCAATTGTACCGTTTTCACGATTATACTTAATCGCATTTGTCAACAGATTTTCCCAAACAGAATATAATAAAGCTCGATCCCCTTTAACCATGGCATCCGGAAGAGAATAACTTAACATAATGTCTTTTTCTAGAATACTCCATTCATATTGATGAATAACAGCTTTAAGTTGTCCTGCGATATTAACCTGACTAACTTCCATTAAATCTTTTTTACTTTCAATCGTGGATAAAAGCAGCAATTGTTTGGTCAAACTGGAAAGTCGGTTTACTTCGGATTGAACAATACGAAGATATTGTTGTTTCTCTTGATCACTTTTTTCACTATTCTCCAATAAAGCGAGATAGCCTTTTATATTGGCTAGTGGTGATTGGATATCATGAGAAATATTAGTCATTAGTTCTTTTCGTAACGTATCTACTTTTGCTAATTTCTGGGACATCTTAGTAAAACTAATCGCTAAATTTCCTAACTCATCGCTTCGGTCAATATCCAGTTTAATTGAAAAATTGCCTTCTGCAATTTCTCTTGTTGCCTTATTAAGCTTTCTAATCGGATTGACTAAATATTTGGTACCAATTAGAACAAATAGAATGCTTAATAAAATAGATAAGATTAGCAGCCATCCGAAAAGAATATGCATCTCGTTAAACATAAGCTTAATATCTGGCCTGATAAACATGGCATATTTTTTACTTTTATACACAAAAGCAATACCGACTGTATTCTTTAATTCATTTGCAAAAAAGCCGGTTACAAAGGTTTTATGTGGAAAAGAACGAATCCCGTGGTATACCTCGCCATGTAATACTTTTTTAGGAATACCTTCAGGTAAATTCTTTTCACGAAAGGAAGAGCCAAAATACTCCTTTTCCCCTTCGTTATTTACCAAAAGAATTTTGTAACCGATCGCCCCGATATGGTCAAGATAATCCTGTAAACTAATCAAAGGGTGCTTACTTGCAAAGTCTGCTATTTCATTAGCAAAATTCATGATTTTCTCGTCATTTTGCTGTTTCAATTTGATTTGGTAATAAGCATTGGAGAGAAAAAATGAAATAATCCCGCTGACGACCATGATCATAATCGTAATGAAGGCGAATTTACTATACAAAGATTTCATAATCATTATTTATTGAACCTCCAGGGAATAACCTACCCCTCTAATCGTTTTGATGGCAAATTCCTCGGTGAAATTCGAAAATCTTTCGCGCAATCGTTTTATATGGACGTCAACCGTTCTTTCATCACCTTCAAAATCAATGCCCCAAATTTTTCCAATAAGGTGACCACGGCTAAATACTTGGTTTGGATGTGTAGATAGAAAGGTTAAAAGTTCAAATTCCTTTAATGGAAGCATGAAGGTCTTGTTATTGATTTTTACCTCATAGCTTTTTTTGTTTATGTACAAGGACCCAATCTTAATATTGGCTTCACCCGTTTTTCCATATCTTCTTAATAATGCATTCACCCTGAAAATCAACTCTTTTGGTTCAAACGGTTTAATTAAATAATCATCAGTTCCTGACTCAAATCCCTTTTCTTTGTCTTCAATTTGACTTTTGGCTGTTAGTAAGATGATTGGAATATCATACTGTTTCCGAATTTCAGTGGTTAAATGATAGCCGTCCATGACAGGCATCATAATATCCACTATCGCTAAATCACAAAACTGATTATTTAATACCTCAAGTGCTGTCACCCCATTTTCTGCTGCAATTACTTTAAATCCTTCTCTCATTAACAAATCTTTAACAAGATTGCGGATGAACACATCATCATCAACAATTAAAATCGTCTTCAAACTAACACCTACTCACTTTTTAAACATATTTTCTTCACTTTATTCTACTTAAAGGATATTGATTTGGAAAGAATAACCGATTAGGTAATTAGACAAACCAACAACTCTTATGTTACCATTAAGTTGTTGCATTGACGCAAGACAACTTAATTATTGGGGGGAATGGAATTGATAGAATTTAAAAACATTGTTAAGAAGTATCGGACAAAAACAATTATTAATCCTTTTTCATTAGATATTGATGCTGGACAGTTAGTTGTTTTTATTGGACCGAGTGGCTGTGGGAAAACCACTTTACTGAAAATGATTAATAAATTGATTCAGCCAACTTCTGGAAAAATTTATGTGAATGGGACGGATATCTCAACCATAAATCCGATTGAGCTCCGCAGAAACATTGGCTATGTCATTCAAAATACTGGTTTATTTCCACATATGTCCATTAAAGAAAATTTAGAATTGATTCCAAAGCTAAAGGGTGAAGATCCCGCTTCGATTACCAAAAAAACAGGTGAATTGCTAGAGTTGGTCGGCTTAGATCCTAAGGAGTTCTTACATCGTTTTCCGAAGGAATTGAGCGGGGGACAACAGCAAAGAATTGGCGTAGCAAGAGCCTTCTCAACCAACTCCGATATCATTTTAATGGATGAACCATTTAGCGCCTTAGATCCAGTCACAAGAAGTTCCCTTCAAGATGAACTCTTCCAAATGCAGAAGGAATTAAACAAGACGATTATTTTCGTCACCCACGATATGGACGAAGCTATTAAAATAGCAGATAAGATTTGCATTCTAAAAGACGGTGATATTCTCCAATATGATACGCCTGAAAACATTCTTAAAAATCCTGCTAATGACTTTGTTGAAGAATTTATTGGAAAAAGAAGAGTTTGGAATAATCCTGAATTATTAATGGCTGAGGATATTATGATACCTAATCCGGTAAAAATTACCTCAAGGCGGACCGTACTTCAGGCCATTGAGATTATGAAGGACCATAAGGTAGACAGCCTAATAGTTACTGACAAACATAATGTCCTTAAGGGTTTAGTGACATTAAAAAGCATCCAGTTGTTAAATCGAACGACGTCGATTGAAATGATTATGGAACAAAATGTTCTTTCCGTTTCACAGGATGCCAATTTAATTTCTGTGTTAGCTACAATGAATGAACATAAAATCGGTTATGTACCTGTTGTGAATGGTCATAACCAATTAATTGGTCTCATTACGAGAAGCAGTATTCTATCTGCATTAAGCAGCCAACTAATTGATTTGGAGGTGGCCTTTTAATGAGTGGATTTTGGAACTATTTAACCACAAACTATGAGCAGGTTTTAAGTTTACTTGGCCAGCATCTTTACTTAAGTGTGATTTCTGTTTTAGTAGCAATTATAATTGGGATCCCACTTGGTATATTAATTTCAAGAGAACCAAAGCTCGCAAAACCTATTATTGGAACTACGAATGTGATCCAAGCTGTACCGAGTTTGGCATTACTTGGATTTCTCATCCCATTCGTTGGAATCGGCAGTACCCCAGCGATAATCATGGTCGTTCTATATTCACTGCTTCCCATTGTTAAAAACACATACACAGGTTTAACGAATATTGATGGGGACATTCTGGAAGCCGCCAGAGGTATCGGTCTGACCAAGAGTCAAACGATGAGAAAGGTTCAGTTACCACTAGCCTTCCCGATGATTATGGCGGGTATCAGAATTTCAGCGGTTACCGCTGTTGGATTAATGACCATTGCAGCCTTCATCGGTGCAGGCGGACTTGGGTATCTCGTATTTTCTGGTGTGCAAACAGTTGACAATTATATGATTTTGGCCGGAGCTATTCCAGCCTGTATTCTTGCTCTTCTCATTGATTATATTGTCGGAAAACTCGAATCCTCACTTTCTTATACAAGCAAGCAAAGATCAGCAAAAAAGACTGGTAAAACCACTAAAAAAATAATGATTAGTTTGGCTTGTATTTTGTTAATCATTGCCGGGACTTTTACTGCTTATTCAAAGGTAAACGCAAAGGATAAAATTGTAATAGGTTCAAAAAATTTCAGCGAACAAATGATATTAGGTAATATGCTCGCTGATTTAATAGAAAATAAGACTGATATTCAAGTAGAAAGAAAACTAAATCTTGGTGGTAGTCAGGTTGCCTTCAGTGCCCTTAAAAATGGGGACATTGATATGTATGTTGAATATACGGGGACAGGATTAATTAATATCTTAAAGAAGAAGCCACAGAGTGATCCGGACATCGTCTACGATATTGTCCAGAAGGAATTCAAGCAAAAATATGGTTTTGAATTGTTAAAACCGCTTGGATTTAATAACACCTATGCCTTAGCAATTCGTCAAGACACCGCAAAAGAATATGGTTTAAAGACGATCTCTGATTTAGCAAAGGTAAGCTCGGAATTAACCATGGGTCCGACGATCGAATTTCCAAATCGCGAGGACGGATTAATCGGACTTTCCAAAAAGTATAATTTGAAATTTAAAGACGTAAAAGCCATTGATGGCGGGTTACGCTATACTGCATTAAACAACCATAAAAGTGATGTGATCGATGCCTTTTCGACGGACGGGTTACTTGAAGAGTTTAAATTGAAGGTATTAGAGGATGATAAAAACTTCTTCCCTCCTTACTATGCCGTACCAATGTTAAAAGAAGAAACATTAAAGGAACATCCAGAATTAAGAAAAGTTATTAATTCTTTATCTGGTAAGTTGACGGATGAAAAAATGCGCGAACTCAACTATAAGGTCGACAGTCTCAAACAGTCACCTGCCAAAGTCGCAAAAGAATTTTTGGAATCAGAAGGATTATTAGAATAATTACAAAAGGAAAAGCCGGTCTTCGAAACCGGCTTTTTCGTATATTCCATATCGTTTTTACTCTTCCATAAAGTGAAGCACCCGGTCATGAGTTTCTTCAGCACCTATGATAAGCAGGACATCCCCCTCAAGAATTACCGCATAAGGTCCCGGTGAGATAATTAATTCACCTTTCCGTTTCATGCCGATCACGGTTCCCCCGGTATTTTGCCAAAACTTCAATTCCGAAATAGTTTGTCCTATATGAATACAGCCTGGAATAACTTCTACCTCGATTGGCGCCAATGGGTTCGTGTGACGAAGCTTTCCAGAGTAGTCCATGATTTTTCTAAGCGTGTCAAACAGCTGCTCATCGAGCTTGTCTCTTTCAGAAATCAGTGAGTTCATTTGCTTTTCAAGATCTTTAATACTTGCGATGTTGGAAAACCGTTGAATATATTTATAGGCATTTTCCCGAGAAGATATGACGATTCCACTACCTTTAGTGGATTGGACAATCTCAACATCCTCTAGAATCTTAATCGCTCTTCTAACAGTTTCAGGAGAAACCTTGTACTCACTTGCTAACGTCGATCTGCCATGTATCTTTTCCCCTACCTTAAATTTCCCATCGTAGATCCTATTTGCTAAATCTATCGCAATTCGCTCGTAAGTTGGTATTTGTGCCTTTTGCATAGCTTCCTCCGCCATCTATATCTTTACCTGAGTCTGTACATAATTATAGTAATTGCTACTTATCAAATATACTCTTTTCCATGTGTATATGCGAGAACAAATATTTCATTTCCACTCAGTTTAACTTTCATGATTTCATTTGTATTTATTGGACATAATTGTAAGGAATCTTGTTTAATGGGGTGAAGTATTTGAAACGGAAAGTAATTATCCTTTTAAGTGTTGTTTTTATTCTATTAATGTCTGCCTTATTTGTTTATTACCTTATTAAAGGGGATTCCTCGAGATGGCAAGTAGCACTTGGCGGCATTCTTGTGAGTGGATTGCCACTCCTACTAATATTTAAGAAAAAGAATCCATTTAACCTCCCAATTATAATAGGTTATTATATGTTTATTTTCTGTACATTATTTTTAGGATCGATCGCTAGTTTTTACCTTCATTATAAATGGTGGGACTCTACCATTCATATTTTAAAGGGTATATATGTAGCTTTTGTTGGTATAACTTTATTTAAATTATTCATTCCGAAAGATGTGCGGAATGATGCTTCAAGATGGATTTTATTTCTTTTTGTTCTTTCACTCTCAGTCCTAGCAAGTGCACTTTGGGAGATCTATGAGTTTGTGGGGGATCAAACGTTTACTCACACCATGCAAAGAGGAGGAAATAAAGATACAATGTATGACTTACTCTGTGGATTTGCGGGGGGACTCCTAGTCTCCCTTTACGCCTTTGTGCGAAAGCCTAAAGTATGAGAGGAGGAAATTTATGAATCGAAAGCTTGTCATCATTTTCAGTTTAATCTATGTCATTTTTATGGCAGCATTAGCCGTCTACTACTTTTCAAACGATGTAACCTTTAAAGGAACAGTTGCCATTGGAGGAATTGTTTGTGGAGCAGTCCCGTTATTATTGGCCTTATTTACTAAGCTCCAATTCAATTTGCCTATTGTCATTTCTTATTTAATTTTCTTAGTCGGTTCACAATATCTCGGTTCCATATTAGGCTGGTATGGACTCGGTTGGTGGGACACCTTTATGCATGTGGTCAGTGGAGCCATTCTCGCTTTTTCTGGAATTGCTTTATATGAACGATTGATCCATAGAAATGCGGGGGATAAAATATCGCCATGGTTTGTGTTTTTATTTACGTTATCCTTCGCAGCACTCGGTGGAGTATTATGGGAAATTTATGAATTTAGCTCTGACCAAATTTTTGATATGACCTTACAAGGCGGCGGAAATAAAGATACGATGACGGATTTAATTGCTGATACAATTGGCGGACTGGTTATTGCAATGTGGGCTGGGATTCGAACAAGGATTAAGTTAAAAAAGGTACGTCGTTTTTGACGTACCTTTTTCTACACTTAAAATTAAACCGTAACTGCGACAAAAAATTCCTCATAAAGAGCTTGAACCGCTCTTTTTTCATCTACTACTTTAACCCCAAACATCATGCTGACCTCAGATGAACCTTGGTTAATCATCTCGATATTAATACGAGCTTTCGCCAATGCTTTGGAGGCTCTTGCCATTGTTCCTACATTGTGGCGCATGCCCTCACCGACAACCATAATGAGAGCTAGACTATGTTCAAATTTTACTTGATCGGCGTGTAATTCAGTTTCAATCCGTTCTTTAATCGCCTTCTCCGTTTCCGCATCCATTTGATTTTCACGCAGGATAACGGAAACATCATCAATTCCAGACGGCGTATGTTCATAGGATAGTCCGAAGTCCTCTAAGATACTTAAAAGCTTGCGGCCAAAACCTATCTCTCTATTCATTAAGTATTTGCTTACATAAATACTACAAAAACCTTGATCACTTGCAATTCCAATAACAGGCCCATTCGTATTGTCGCGCTCATAAACAATCCTTGTTCCTGGTGCACTTGGATTGTTGGTATTTTTGATTTGAACAGGTATTCCCGCTCTGAATGCTGGAACAAGTGCTTCATCATGTAAAACAGTAAATCCTGCATATGAAAGCTCGCGCATTTCCCGGTAGGTTAATTCCTTTATTTCCTTCGGCTCCTTTACAATAGAAGGGTTCACGGAATAAACAGCATCTACATCCGTAAAGTTCTCATATAAGTCGGCTTTCAGAGCATTTGCAAGGATTGATCCAGTAATATCGGATCCACTTCGCGAAAAGGTAAAAACCTCTCCTTGTTTGCTATATCCAAAGAATCCAGGGAAAATTAAAATCCCAGAACGCTCGTGCAGCGAATATAACTGACTATAGGCTTCTGGTAGTGCTTGAGCATTGCCAGGCTCATCACTGACGAGGAGACCGGCTTCTTTAGGGTCAACATAATAGGCCTCAACCCCCTGCTCCTGGAAATAAGCCGCTACCAATTTGGCGTGATTATCCTCACCGCTCGCTTTTAATAAATCCAGAAAACGATCCGGTTTTGTTTTGTCGCTACTCAACCTCTTTGTTAAATCGTCATGAATTTCGTTAATAATTTCTAAAGGTAGGGATAATTCTTCGGCGATAGTGGAATATCTATCGATGACTGCATCAAACTTTTCCCTTGGATTTTTATTTTGCAAACATAACTCTCCACATTCAATTAATAAATCAGTTACCTTGTTATCTTCCGAAAACCTTTTTCCTGGCGCAGATACTACAACTACCTTCCGCTCGGAATCTGAAACAACTATCTTAAATACCTTCTCAATTTGTTTTCCGGATGCTAACGAGGACCCGCCAAACTTTACGACCTTCATCCCTACATCTCCCTAATATCTAAAAATATAATTTTAATTTTAACGATATTCAGAAAATAATCAAGTTTTTTCTTTTAGAGAAAGACATTTGTCCTCTACATGTGGACAAAAAGATAAAAAACAGTGAATTCCGGCTTGAAATCCACTGTTTTAGATGTTCGTTTACAAATGTTTTGTTTTTTCTACCCAATCGATAAAGTTATTCATCACAGTATCTAGGAATCCAAGTGTAGGTTCATGTGTTAATTTCCCGGCTTCATCCACTTTTTCATGGACAGCATTGATAAATACTTCATTTCCAGGAAGCGTTAATGCTCCCATAGCAGCTAATATTTGTCTAAGATTAACCTGTGCTCTTACCGTTCCAAGAACACCTGGTGTGGCGCCAACAATCATTACTGGTTTTTTCATCATTACTTTATCCACTCGCGAAAACCAATCAAGTGCATTTTTCAAAAATGCAGGAATGGCATGATTATATTCTGGAGTGGCAATTAATACACCATCACTTGCTGCCACTATTTTTTTGATTTGGATCACAACTTCTGCTGGTGTTAACTCATCATCCTGGTTGTACATTGGAAGGTCTTCGATCGGTAATATCTCAATTTCAACTTTTTCGAGATAACGTTCCTTCAGTAATTCTACCAGCTTTCTATTAATTGATTGCTTTCTATTACTGCCAACGATTGCTACGATTTTCATAAAAAAAACTCCTTATCCTTGAATTTCAAGCTGCAATATAACTATAATCATTGTTTCTTAAAATAACCAAGGATATGCTCTTATAGATACTAACGAATAAGTTCAATAAAATGGGAAAGAATCTTAGCGGTTAATCCCCAAATTACTTTTCCTTGATACCGGTAGAAATATTCCTCGACCCCTCGAGTCCGCCAATTATAATTCTCCCCGCCGGCAATTAGGTCAAAGGGAAAATTCGCTTCAGGTTCTGGCCTAAATTCAATATAATATATCTCTGGCTCATTATTTATAAAAAAAGATAGTGGTACAGTAAAAATCTCCCCGACTTCCGATGGATTTGGAACGATCCTATTCGGATGTTTAATGTATCCAACAAAAGGATAGATAATCATTCCAAATGGTGAAATCATATAATCTAGTGGGTTAATGTCTGCAAGTTGCTCTTTGTTAATTCCTAATTCCTCAACCGTTTCTCGGATAGCTGCATCTTTTTCATCGATATCCTGTGCGTCAATTCTCCCCCCTGGAAAACATATTTCTCCAGGCTGCCTCCTTAGTTCTAGGGAACGAACCTCTAACAACACGTGAATCCCATCCTCTTTTTCTATGAGTGGTACCATGACAGCATATTTTGAAAATTTCTCACTTCCAAGAATTTTAGGAGTATGACTTTTTAATTTAGTTACTATTGATTCCAGTTCCATGATTTCACCTCTATTCATTTACAGTTTTTTCTTATTACTACCATACCACTTTTTACCTTAGATTGAAAAAACAATCCAACTAGAAATACGTTGGATTGTTCTGGAAAAATCATTAATCCTTCTTTTCATACCAAGAATACATATAGTTAGCATCTTCTATTTTTTGTGCGGTTTTTACGATTTTTAGTGGATGAAAGGTATCGATCATAACGGCCAGTTCAAGTGTTTCCTTTTTTCCAATACTCGCTTCCGTTTTCCCAGGATGAGGTCCATGTGGGATCCCGCCTGGATGAAGCGTGATCGAGCCCTCCTGTACTCCTTTACGACTCATAAAATTTCCTTCCACATAATAAAGGAGTTCGTCACTGTTAACGTTACTATGATAATAGGGAGCAGGAATCGATTCTGGATGATAATCATACAGCCTCGGGACGAATGAGCAAATGACAAAATTATTACCTTCAAAGGTTTGATGGACGGGAGGCGGCTGATGAACTCTTCCTGTGATTGGTTCAAAATCCTCGATGTTAAAGGCCCATGGATATAAATACCCATCCCAGCCAACTACATCAAGTGGATGATGTCCAATGATATGTGAGGATAACTTCCCTCTTGATTTCGTTAAAACCTCAAATTCACCCTTTTCATCAAATGTCGTCAATTCTTCCGGTCCACGAAGGTCTCTTTCACAAAATGGGCTATGCTCTAAAAGTTGACCATATTCATTTCGGTACCGTCTAGGAGTTGTTATTTGGCTGAAGGATTCAATAAAAAGCATTTTTGTCTCCTCATTTATATTCGGTATGACACGGTATATGGTACCAATCGGAATAATCACATAATCGCCCGGCCGATATGACAGAGTCCCGAACATCGTTTCTAATTTTCCTGAGCCGTAGTGGATAAAAAGCATTTCATCTCCATCACCGTTCCGATAAAAACTTGGCATCGGCATTGTCACATTGGCTGTTCCAATTAATAAATCCTGATTTCCCAAGATATATTCCCGCGATTTCAGGGCATCTCCTTTGGTTGGTACTTTACTTGTAAAAAAATGACGATGTTTGAGCTCCTGTTGGTCTTCATATACGGGCAAGTAATTTCCTACCACTTCTGCCCTCACCACTTCTGTCGGCATATATTGATGATATAAAATCGATTGTGTTCCTGAGAAACCACGAGTGCCCATAACTTGCTCCCTATAAAGACTCCCATCTTCCTTTTTAAACATCGTATGCCGTTTGTGCGGAATCTTACCCATTTGACGGTAATACATCTTCTCACCTCTCTTCAGCGATTATCCCATTCTGTAACACTCCAAGATAATCAATCTCTAGTTCGACTTGATCACCTGGTATTAGCCAGCGATGAACCTTCTCTCCAAGCTCAAGAATACATCCAGAACCAACTGTACCTGAACCAATCATCTCTCCAGGGTATAAAGTCACGCCAGCAGAAGCCCTCTCAATCATTTCAGCAAATGAATAATATAAGTCTTTCATATTCCCCTTGGAAAGGAGAGCCCCATTAACACGGGCTTTCATCGAAAGATTGAAGCCCTTCCCTAATTTAAATGGTTCTAACTCGTCTTTTGTGACAATCCACGGTCCAATCGATGTCGAGAAATCCTTCCCTTTTGCGGGCCCCAGTCCAACCTTCATTTCCTTCCTTTGTAGGTCTCTTGCGCTCCAATCATTTAAAATACAATAGCCAAAAATATACTCATCTGCCTCATCTGCGGAAATATTTCTGCCTTCTTTGCCAATAATGCATGCGATCTCCAGCTCATAATCAAGCCAGTTACAATTTACAGGCTGGATTATTTCCTCTCCTGGTCCCTTAATTGCAAGATGATTGGAAAAGTAAAAGACAGGGATATCGTACCATTCTGGAACCATCTCGAGGCCCCTATTCTCCCTCGCTGTTTTCACATGCTGCTCAAATGCATAAAAATCACGAAAACTCCTAGGAATAGGTAGTGGTGCCTTTAAACAAAGTTGACTCAATGGATAAACGCCTTTTTGTCCCTTTGTAAATGGGATTAAACTAGCCACTGTTTCCAGATGGGCGTCACTATTTTCAAGAAAAGCTAATAGATTACTTGGCAGCACCCCGCCTGATGCCTCATACATATCAACGGCATAGTGTTGGTCAAGTAACCAGCCTGCTCGGATTGTCCCATCCTTTTTTTCAAAAGTTACAAATTTCACGACACTCACCTTTTCTACTTTTTTCGATCCATTTCAAACATTTTAGCTAACGGGTCAGTAAAGATGTTCCCAGCCATCCGTCCAATTGGGTTCAGCTTGGCCGTATCTATTCTCCCTTTATCAAATAGTTCATCGGTCACATGGACATGAACTACTTTTCCTATTACAAGGCTCCCTGCACCGGGCTTATTACCAAAATGTAATACTTGCTCTAATTCACATTCTAAATGAACGAGTGATTCCTTAATACGCGGTACACCCACCTTTAAACTTGGTTCCTTCGTTAAACCCACCTCTGCTATTTCGTCGATATCCGGGTTGAATTCGATCGCACAGTCATTCATTTGCTCAGCCATGCTATTACTTACAATATTAATGACAAATTGACCTGTGCTTTCAATATTTACAAGTGTATCTTTCTTAGCCCCATCCGTTCCTCTTCTCATCGGTGAAAAACAGATAAGCATGGGGTCCGCACTAATCGCAGTAAAAAAACTAAATGGTGCTGCATTAGCTACCCCATTTCCATCTATGGTCGAAACAAAAGCAATTGGACGGGGAAGGATCGAACCAACTAATAGTTTATATGCCTCTCTCCATTCCAGTGTTTTCGGCGAGATCTCCATAACATATTCACCCCTTACAGGTTAACTTTTAAAAAAAGGGAGTAATTACCTCTCCCTTTTCCTACTCCGCTCTATACTTTTGTCCTTTAAAACCTTGCTCTTTATATTAGAGATTTCCTCGTCTTTCCTGCTCCCGTTCAATTGACTCAAATAAAGCTTTAAAGTTTCCTTCACCAAAACCACGTGCCCCTTTTCGTTGAATAATTTCAACAAATAATGTCGGACGGTCTACAATTGGTTTTGTAAAAATTTGCAGTAAATACCCCTCATCATCACGGTCTACTAAAATATTTAGTTCTCGAAGCTTTTCAATTTCTTCATCAATTTTACCGATGCGTTCACCTAAGGATTCATAATATGCTGGTGGAGTATTCAGGAATTCTACCCCATTCTCCTTTAAAATAGCGACGGTTGATACAATATCTTCCGTTAATATCGCCAAATGCTGGACACCCGGACCATTGTAGAATTCTAGATATTCCTGTATTTGTGATTTACGTTTTCCGACTGCCGGTTCATTGATTGGGAATTTAATCCGCCCTCCGTTATGCATAACCTTTGACATTAGAGCTGAGTATTCCGTCGTGATGTCCTTGTCAGAGAAATGTTTCATTTCCTTAAAGCCCATTACCTTAGCGTAATATTCGACCCACTCCTCCATCCTCTCCACGTTACCCACTACATGATCGATCCCAATTAACCCGGCATCTTTAATAGGAAGTGGCGCCGAGTATGCGACATACCCGGGTAAAAATGCCCCTTGATAATTTTTCCGTTCAATTAACGTATGGATGGTATCCCCATATGTACCAAGAACGGCTTTTTTAATCACACCTGTTTCATCCTTGATTTCAGATGGGGCAGCAATCACAATGGCTCCTCTTTTCACTGCCTCCTCAAAAGCTTTCTCGACATTATCGACTAACAGGGCTATGTCCTTCACACCGTCACCGTGTTTTTTTACAAATTGGGAAACTTCACTGTCTTCGGTATAGGAGCCTGTTAGGACGAGGCGAATATTCCGTTGCTTTAAACAATAGGAAGCGGTTTCACGATTACCAGTTTCAAGACCAGCGTAAGCTACTGGGTGAAAACCAAAGGCAGTGCAAAAAAAGTGACATGCTTGCTTGGCATTCCCTGTGTAAATTTCAATATAATCAACATCTCGAACGGGGAAAAAATCATCAACTAATTGGTCTGCCCTTACTCTATTTTCTTTCATTTAGAAACCCCCATTAGTTTAAAAGTAATAATATTCTGAATTAATTCTAAATGAAAGAATCTTGTCCTTTCAAGGATGGGAGGTAAAGCAATAACGCTTTTTTGTACTAAAGTAATTTAGATATCCTCGAATTATTTCCCAAAATACAAAAAGAAACTTACCCAAAACAGGCAGTTTCTCCTTTAATGATATTGGAAATACTTTTTATAAAAGCAAATCTACAATAGACACTCAAAAAAAATTTTTTCCTATTAGGAAAGAATGGCACGGTCACTTGACATTTGTACCCCACGTATCCTTTTAAACTCCATCAGTAAACCTTCAATTGTTAATTGCTTCTTATTTTCCTCATTGACCTCTAAAATAATTTGGCCCTTATCCATCATGATTAATCGATTGCCTAAGTCAATGGCTTGCTGCATGTTATGAGTAACCATTAATGTGGTCAGTTTATATTTGTCTACAATTTCTCTCGTTAAGTTCGTAATTAATTCCGCTCTTGATGGATCAAGTGCTGCCGTATGTTCATCAAGAAGGAGGATGGAAGGCTCTGTGAAGGTAGCCATTAACAGGGATAGTGCTTGACGTTCTCCCCCGGATAACAAGCCTACCTTTGCACTTAGGCGGTTCTCGAGGCCCAGATGCAGGGATTCCAATACCTCACGAAAATAATCACGTCGCTTTTTTGTAACTCCTTGTCGAAGTGTTCTCATTTTATTCCGAGAATAAGCCATGGCAAGATTTTCCTCAATCGTCATACTTGGAGCCGTACCGGCCATTGGATCCTGAAAAACACGTCCGATCATTTTTGACCGTTTAAACTCTGACATATTTGTGACATTTTTTCCGCCTATCTGTACTTCCCCTATATCCGGGATTAACACACCTGAAATGATATTCATTAAGGTTGATTTCCCCGCCCCGTTACTGCCAATTACCGTTACGAAATCACCAGGCTGAAGGGTTAGGTTCACATGATCAATGGCGATTTTTTCATCAGGTGTCCCTTCATTAAATATTTTATGAATCTGATTTAATTGTAACATGATTGTCCCCCTTCGCATGGCCAGAAGTCTGCATGATGTTTGATCTTTCAGATCTTCTGCGGGCTTTCCGCTTTCTCTCTTTGGAACTTTCAATAATCTTTGGAGTCGTAAGAGCAAGAATAACAATGAGAGCAGTAATCAGCTTCATATCACCAGGGTCCAAGAAATCTACCCGTAATGCTAAAGTAACAACAATTCGATAAATAATCGATCCGCCAATAACAGCGAGAGTGGTCCTAGCAATCGTTTTTGTACCAAATAAGGCTTCACCAATAATAACGGAGGCTAGACCAATCACAATCATCCCAATCCCCATACCCACATCTGCAAATCCACCTTGCTGGGCAATCAGAGCACCTGAGAAAGCTACAAGAGCATTTGAAAGACCTAAGCCAAGCACAACAAGGAGGTTGGTATTAGCAGAAAGGCTGCGAATCATCCGTTTATTATCTCCCGTAGCCCTGACGGCAAGCCCAATTTCGGTTTTCAAAAATAGATCGGTAAAGAATTTAATCACAAATGTTACGATAATCATAAAAATAAGAATTCCCCATGTTTCCGGCAAGCTGTCGCCAAGCCCCACCATGGAGAGAATGTTATTGAAAAATGAATCAATTCCTGTCTTTTCAAAAAATCCACTAATTTTCGTAAAAGCTGTATCTGTATTTAATAATGGGATATTTGAGCGTCCCATGATTCGAAGATTTATTGAATAAAGTGCAATCATCATTAAAATTCCGGAAAGCAAGTTATTAATCTTTCCAAATGTATGGAGAAGACCTGTCATACATCCAGCTGCAAAACCGGCGAATAACGCCATGATTGTTGCTAAAAATGGATCGGTTCCATTCGCAATCATTACAGCAGAAATTGCTGCCCCCGTCACAAAACTCCCATCCACCGTTAAATCTGGAAAATCCAGAATACGAAAGGAAAGATAGACGCCAAGTGCCATAATCGCATAGATAATACCTGCTTCAAATGATCCAAATATGGCTGTAAACATTGAGATCATCCTTTCTTTAAATCATTAAGCCTGCTCTAAGATGCAATAACCTATTTCAAGCTAATGTTTGGTTCATGGATGGAGCCTTCAAATGAAGGCTCCATTCATGAAAAATATAATTTTATTTACCTTCGAAAAACTCGCCTAAACTTTTCCAAGCATCATTTACTGTTAAGCCTTGAGCTTCAGCAGCCTTGGTATTAATGACAAGCTTTAAGCTGTTTGGAAGTTCTACTGGAATTTCAGATACCTTCTTCTTCCCGCTTAAAATATCAGCAGCCATTAAACCAGATTGATAGCCAAGATCGAAATAGCTGAACCCGCTGGCAGCAACGGCTCCTTTTTTCATGGAATCAAGTTCACCAACGAAAAGTGGAATTTTTTTGCTGTTTGCAACGGCAATAACCGTATCAAGAGCAGTAACTACGGTATTGTCAGTTGGAACATAAATCGCATCAACACGTCCAACTAATGATTCAGCTGCCTGCTTCACTTCTGCTGTAGTTGAAACAGATACTTCAACAAGTTTAGCACCCTTCTCTTCAGCAATTTTCTTAACTTCTTTCACCTGAACCACTGAATTTTGTTCACCAGAGTTATAGATCACACCAATATTTTTTGCTTTCACTTCGTCTGTAATAAAGCTAATTGTTTTTTTCGTTGCTTCTGGATGGTTATCGGTTGTACCTGTAATGTTTTTCCCTGGTTTATCAAAAGCCTCTACCAAACCTGCTCCCACAGGATCTGTCACCGATGTAAAGATAATCGGAATATCCTTTGTTGCATTCAATGCTGCCGTTGCACTTGGAGTGGCATTAGCAAAAATTAAATCCACTTTGTCACCGACAAAATTATTAGCAATTGTTTGAGTGTTGTTCATATCTGCCTGAGCATTTTGTTCATCATAGCTTACCTTAATCCCTTTATCCTTTAAGGCTTTTTTAAAGCCTTCTGTCGCAGCGTCTAGAGATGGGTGTGGGGCAAACTGGGTAATTCCAACTTTGAACTCCTTATCCGCTCCTTCTTTTTCAGCCCCCCCTGCTTTGTCTTTACTTCCGCAGCCTGCAAGCAACATCATCCCTGCTAAGGCAATCGACAATACTTTAACTTTTTTTTTCATCTAGCTAAATCCCCCTTAAATAATAAAATACTAATTTTCATAAAATTTAATATATTAAAAATTATTCTAGTATTTTTTTGCACGAAAAGCAATAGAAATGCGTAAAATATTTTTTCGCTTTAAAGCAGCATAATTTAATAGGAAATCTTGACATTATTAAAAACCTTCATTTTCTATTTAAACAACAAAAAATGCCTTCTTTTTAATGGAAGGCATTCTAGAAAACTATCTTGATAATATTATTTTTACCAATCACGGGTATTTTCAAGTAAGAGGTCAATTTCAACCTTTTTCATTTTATTGTTGCTTTTCTCAGATGTTAGATTTGACGTTGCTTCTAGTAATTTGTCGATATCAATGATCACGGTTCCCATTTCTAACCTCCTGAATTTAGTAAGTTTTTTGTTTGAAAGATTATTCGACTATTCCATCAAAATAATGGGGGTACTTTCTCAATCAATCAAAAAAATATGAAAAGTACTAGTACTTATTTGTTGATAAATTGTGAAAGTATGATATATTTCACTAATTTTTCATAAAAAGGAATCATTGGCATAAAAATGTGGGGAAGCAATTGAATGAAAAAACATTAAAATAAGTTTCATAATACCCCAAAAATCCAGCCAATATGATTTGGCTGGATTTTATTAACTAAATTTCCACTTTACTAAATACTGTTTTTTTGATTTCTGTTTGTTTATTACCTTCACTGAAAAAATACTTCATCATTGGGGGTGTAACGATGGTAGTAACTAGTACTACTACCACTAAAACAGCAAATAATTCCTGACTGATTAATTTTGACTCCATACCAATCGAGGCAATAATTAAGGCAACCTCTCCACGTGAAACCATAGCAGCTCCAATTCCAAGTGAACTCTTCCAGGAAAAATGAGCTATTTTTGCTCCCATTGCAGCACCGATTAACTTGGTTAAAATGGCTAGGATGCTAAAACCGATAATTAGCCCGAAATTTTTCGATATTCCGTCAAAGCTAACTGCTACCCCTATCGAGGTAAAAAATATAGGTACAAAAATGGAATAGCTGATTGTTTCCACTTTCTCAAATATTTTAAATTTATATTCTGTTTGACTAATAGCTACCCCAGCGATGTACGCCCCTATAATCGCCGCAACACCTGTTATCTCGGCTACATAGGCAAACATGAAGCAAATGATCAATGCACCCGTGACGAGCGGCTCTGTGACTTTTAATGGGGCAAATTTCTTTAAAACCCATGGAACCACCTTCCAAGCTACTAAAATAGCACTCAAGAAAAAGAGGACCTTTTTAATAATCATCATGCTTAAATTAACTTCTCCACCGGCCATACTCATTAAAAAGGCCAGGGCGATAATCACAAGAACATCATCAATGACGGCAGCCCCTAAAATCGCGGTCCCTTCTTTAGATTTCATCTTATTTAACTCTTTAAGTGCTTGAACGGAAATACTTACACTTGTTGCAGAAAGTAATAATCCTAAAAATAAGGCTTCAAATGTTGTCATATTCATCAAAATTCCTGCTAAGTAACCTGAAACTAAAGGAACAATGATTCCACTGATTCCAACAAAGGTTGATGCCTTCCACGTTCGTTTAAATTCATTTAAATCAGTCTCCATACCTGCTATAAACATTAACAAGATGACACCAATTTGGCTTAGGTCCGCCAATGTTTTCGTATCTGAAACGAGGCCTAATACAGCTGGACCTAAAATGACCCCTATTAACAACTTCCCTAGAACCGAGGGCTGACCCAATTTAACGCAAATATCCCCAGCAATTTTAGATGCAAATAAAATAATCGCTAATTCAAAAATTAATTCCATCCAATCACCTTTCCTTGTAAAAAATTAAAGGGTCTGCTTTATAAAAATCAGACCCTTTTTGGTAGAAAACAAAAAAAGCCTGTCAACCACGGGACATAGATATCCCTTGGTGACAGGCTCCTCCAAAAACAATAAATGATTTATTTAATTATTACTATTATAACAAACTTTATGTTTTTATTCAATGAGAATTAATTGCAGGCGGTCTTTCCACGGTTAGTCCCACTTTTTCATTTTATCAATTACTTTATCCTTGAAACTGGTGATAAAGGTCGATTCACCTTTATTTACTTTTTGCTTATTCCATTCATTAAAGCTTGCTACGGTTATCAAGATAAGACCAGCAATTAATAAATAGAACCACCATGGCATATTCCCCCAGTATGGTCTAGTTTGCAGGAAGACATTTAATAATAATACACCTGCCCCAACAAAGAAATAGGATTTAATTTGCAGGAACATACCTGCCATCATCGCTAACAATGAGAGTGTTCCTAAAATAATTGCGTCATAAATCGTGTTGCTTGCTAAGCCATCTTGGATCAATAATAGGGATACGATTATTAGGACTCCCCATTGAACAGCCTTCGTTATATCAGAATATCTTCTCTTTAAACAACGTCGAATGAAAATGATTAGAATTATAAACGGAAGGACAATCACTTCACGTTCCCATAATGACGGAATATGAAGCATAGCCATTATGGAATAGTATGGTTGTAACAAATAGGCTCCACCAAGTATTGTCAAAAGGACAGAGAACCTTGCAGGCACCCTTTTCCTTTGCAGCAAAAAGGAAGCTGAAATAAGCAATCCTGGCAGTGCCTGACACCAGATGTATTGATTCTCGAAACTGTACATAAGAACGAAAAACATGACTGAAACTTGCGTAAATCCATCGAATTTTGTTTGCTGAATATTCGGTCCATATTCAACTAGCTTTTTATAAACGAATTGGCCAATAATCAACAGAACAATCCCTAAGCCACCAGACAGAAGCATTTTATCAAGTTCATCTAATTCACTAAGAGAAGAGTATTCAATCGTTGCAATAAATGCTAAGAATAATGGGATGACCCCTAGAAGATCCCATTTGATTTTATGCATATAAAAAAGTGTCCCAACAATATAGGCAAGCGTAACAAGATACGGCAGCAAATCAAACGGATAGGTAATTAATGTAAACACAATTCCGATTGTTGAAAATGGGACGAAATAATAAGCTGTCCGTTTCTTAAATTCATCCTTAGCGAAAAATGCAAATAGAAGAATGAAACCGCTAGTGATTGGGAATTCATAGTTTCCAAAATATCGATTGATTAATTGATCTAACCCAGTTGAAACAATAAAGTAGAAGGACGTAAAGCTCCCATAAAGAAAAACTTTTATCTTCCATTCTACCTTAGTAAACTTTGTACTAAAAGCATATACAAACACTGCCAAGATAAAGCTATAAATCGAGTCTGACTGATATGCAAACCATGTGAAGAATAGCGCTAGTGGATAAATGCTGTGTCCAACCCAGGCAAAGGCAATGGAAAGATTCAAGTCATTTTTCTGACTGAGATAAGCGATTAGAAGCATAACCACTGCACTTGTTGAAGCAATTAGTGAATTAATTGTATAACTTAAAGAAAATTTAAGCGTAGTAGCTTGAATAACCGAAAAATACGTAAGCAGTACTGAGATACTTACAATAAAAGGGACCCACTTTGTACCAACTTTTTTATATAAATAAAAATACATACCGATTCCAACCAACAAAACAAGCGGCTGAACCCATAAATGGTTAATCGGACTTAGCAAAGCATGGAAAATGGCAAATGTATAGAGTACTTGTGAGGTGTATAACGATATAATACCTAATTCCTTTTCCCCAACTTTTTTCCATACAAAACTAAATAATAAAACCATGATTGCCCCAGCCGCAAAATTTATTGCATAACCATATTCATTAAGATAAACAGAAAAATTTGTATTAATTTCTTCTCCAAAAGCTACGATGGAAAGACCAAGTAAACTAGGAATACTCCATAAAGCGGCCCCCTGAAGATAAATCCGTGTTTCCTTCTTATACAGTAGAAAGGCAGCAACCACCAATAGTAATAACATAACGCCTAGTTCCCACCATAATAACCAAGAAATTGCAGACAAAATTGCCAGCACCATTATCGATAAGCCGACATCTCTGGAGGCAGTCTGAATGACCTTTACGTACTTTGAAAGTAGCGCAATGCCTAACCCAAAATATAGGATAAAACCTGATAAAGACAACTGAAGAGAAAAATTGACCCTATCGAAAGGCTGGCTTACTAATGCAATCGTTTCATAAATGCCAGAAGCTGCAAAAACTGCGCTTAAATACGGAAATAATCGACCAGAACCCTGAGAGGATAAATAGATAAAGTTAACTGCAATGATAAAATAAGCAAGCATAAGCACAATCGATGGATTGCCTGCACGAAGGAGAATTCCCTCCAGGCTAATGTAAATAAACGCTAAACCTGAGATAACAGCACTTGTATATCGGAAGGCTTTATTTAATGTGAATTTATCATCCAAAGCCTTTGGAACGAATACAATCCCAAATCCGATTAAAGCATATACAATCTCCCCAAAACTATCGAGGAAGCTATGCTCAATTAACTGATAGGCACCATAAACGATCATGACGCTAAAAATGAAATGATATTCTTTTCGACCGCTCACATACATCATTGATAAATAAATAATCGCTGTTAACAGCAGGTTGAAGCTGTATAAGACCTCATTATCGTATAAAAAAAGCATAAATAAGGTACAAAGAACAAGATTTACTTGGACGTACGAAATAAATTCATTCGTAAATAATTTGAATGAATCCTTTTGTTTTAACTGATGATATACAAAAATAAAAATAGCATTAAAAACCATTAAACCTAGGTAAAAGAAATCATTTTTTAGATGGAAGCTGGCTAAGAGAAAGGCAGATCCTATGCTTATTGAGACATAGGTAAACCAAACAAATAATCTAGAAACTAAGTTCTTTGCAAATAAATAGTAAACAATAATTGGCAGCAAACTCCCGAGCGTTCCGAGTAGATAACTTCCCTCCCCTGATATTGATAAATATGGTCCTAATAACCCAAACCATCCAAGCGATAGGATAAAAATTGGCAAAAACAAACTTCCAAGAACAATGAAGGCAAAGGCCGTCTTTTCAATTTTTAATATTTTCTTCGTTAAAAAAGCAATACCGTAAAATAATAGGGCAACAATTGCTATTGATCCACTTTTCATGAAACTTGTCAATGATTCCCAATTGCTCGTCGCAACAAACAATCCACCTATTAATAAAAAGATTACCCCAATGTTTAATAACCAGGTAATATTCCTTTCACGGATTTCTTCTGGTGTTAACGTTTTTTTCACTTTTTGCGGTTTTGGCGGTGCAGCTTTTTTAATTGGCGTATTATTTTCAGTGGATGGGGGTTTTGCCTCCATTTCTAATAATTCCATATGATATTGAGAATGTGCCCTTGCTACGGTGTCGACAATTGCCTCAGAAAGGTACCCTTCTTCACGTAAAGTGAATAACTCTTTTCTAAAAATTTTCCTCTGTTCTTCTCTCATATTCGAATCCATGAAATCTCCCCACAATCATACCAAAATGGCAATCATACAAAATTTTCCTCTATAGTGTAATTTTACACCATTACACAATATTTTCAATATATTCTCAAAAAAACATGAACTCTGCAACACTTTTTTTAAAGATTTTACGTTTGGGTAAAATATCTGTATGATGTAAGAGGATTTACTTAAATAGACGGAGGAAACTATGCTTACATATAATGAAAAATTAACAATTATCGAATCATTTTCAGAGTTGGAACGAAAGAATGTTTCACTTGGACGAGTCAATTTTCAGTTCGAAGGCAGTATCTCTGATAAGAAAAACATTGTTTATCATTTACACCCAAATGGGAATGGATTTGTTTATGCTGGACAGCTGGACAATTATGATACGGATGAAAAAGGAATGGTCAATATCCGTGATTTCTCCGAAGACCAACTCCGTAAATTGTTAAAACAATCGATTCAATCCCTATCATCAGTCGAAAAAACGGCTGCTGAAGAAGCTATTATTGGAAATTCAAAAGAGGAGCGTTGGGTGGATAGTGAAAATAATGTCCTGATTCTAGTTGAAGAAAATGAATCCTGGAATATCTATTTTGGGTTAAATCTTGATGCTACCTTTGATACCTATGAGGAAGCAGAGGCGTTTTTGCAAGAAGAAGGCTTTACTAGGAAGTAATTTAATTAAACAAAGGCGGTGCATTTGCACCGCCTTATCTTTATTCACCTTTTTTGTCGATCCATTCGTCTAGGCGGATTATGCTTTGTTTTGCACGTTCATATTCAATGGTTCTGTAATGGTGCATGCCGCCTTCTTCCTCATCCTTTTCATCGGCCCATTTAACAATTTGTTGTAATGGTGTCCGGACAATATCGTTTGATGGTAGAAAGGAGTCAGTATGAAATAAAATGGCGAGTGCTATCGTCTTAGCTTTGATTGGATTTTCACCAAGACGAATCAGGAGCTTGTGAGCCCTCTCAGCCCCTTTAATTGGGTGAATGTCATTTTGCTTGTATAAGTCATAATCCCATTTTCCATTTTTATACCATGTATAATGCCCCATGTCATGGAGGAGCCCCGCTTTTGCAGCAATGTCAACATCCAGTTGATGCTCCTTCCCTAATTGAAAGGCATGGTAGGCTACAGCAATCGCATGGGCAAGACCAGAACGGTTCAAATATTTTTGGGCAATATGATGTTCAAATATATTCAATAAGGTAACGTCTCTCATGCGATCTCTCCCAACTTTTTCATAATAATATTTTTCATTTATTATATGATAACAAATGGTACATGGCTATTTTTTTATAAAGCTCTGTTAAATTTTAATGTTGATTTTTCTCAAAAAAATAATGAAGTGGTTCCATTACTTTTTTTCAGCTATCCTTTTTAACTCTTTTGCACGATTTACAATGAAATTTCTCATATATTTTTCTAAAAATAATCTATCAGCAATTACTCCAAGAATTCCAAAAGGAGATTTATAAGAAAAGGTATCTTTCATAATAGTCCCTGTGCCACTTTCTATAAATTCGTGTGTATGTGTAAATGAGTGGAATGCTCCCTTTACCATGACATCTTTAAATTTATATGGTTTTTCCATCTCTATTATCTTAGCAGTTAATTTTTGTTTTACTCCAAGATGGGTGGCTTCCCAAGTGACTGTATCGCCATTTTCCATCAGTCCAACTGTAACACCATCAATCGCTCTTTCCTTTGTTTTACTTGTTGTTTTTGTGTGTACATCTACGTTTCTCGCAAGGTCAAAACAAACATTGATAGGTGCATTAATAAAAATATCGTGTTTAATTATAGGCATATTTAATTTACCTTTCATTTATTTATTGTTGAAAACAGATAAGCGTAAACTGTCATAAGTATCGGTCATTTCAAATACAAATGACGAAAATAGAAAATCTTTTATATTGTGTTTTGTGCTTTCGTTACAACGACTATCTACAAACAAGAACCACCGTGGCTAATACCCCTGTGTTTAGACTTGCCTCCACGCTTACCTTTTTCAGAGTATAGGAAATAGGTCTCGTAAACCTCTACGATACCTTCAAATTGCTCAAAGTCCATTTGTTTTAAGGCACTCAACAATTTGTGCCTCCAATAATAAAGTGTAACCCAAGTAACCCCTACGATTTCAGCCGATTTTCGTAGGGAGTAGCATTTAAACATACAGTCAACAAATGTAATCCATTCGTCTCCTTTTCGAGTACGATACAATACAGTATTTGTTGTTTCAGTAAAGGTCTTATTACAGCATTTACAACGGTAGCGTTGGCGACCATTATACTTTCCGAACCTAACAACGTGTTCAGATGCACAATGAGGGCATTCAAATCCCTCTTTAAAGCGGGTTTCTCGCATTTCATTGATGAGCCGACCACCAACAGAGGAAGAAGGCTGAACATAGCGTTTAACCCATTGATACACTTGTTCTTTTTGCGTATGTGGTAGTTTGTCTATGTATCTTAATAGGTTGCTAAATGCTTTGCTCATACTTTCCACCTCCCGAATGTTTGTTCTTATATTGATTATACTAACATCTCGGAAAAGTTTCAAATATCAACATTTACCTTTAACAGAGCCTTTTATAAAAAAAAACAGAAGGCATTTGAAGGCCCGCCGCTTCTTTTAAACATATGATATTAGCGTTTTGACTTTCTGTACCCTTCATCCTGCGCTTCTTTTTCTGAACAAAACCAAACAATGTTGTCGGTGGTGGAGTCGTAAAAACTACCGCCGGGTACATGATAGATATGAGAATTTGCATTCCCTTTGATCTTCCCTTTGCAATCTAAGTTTGATTCTTGATCATCACTTGGGTTATTTTGATAGTTGTTCCCTGAAGATGCTTTTGAATTTGTACCTTTTTCTTCCGTTTCTTTGACATTTTCAGTATTATACCCATCCTCTTGAGCATAATTTTCAATCGACCAGATTCCTACACCTTTTTCTTGTGCTTTCTTTTGAATCGCATAAAATTCATCAACATATTGGGTGTTCGGAGCATAAATATAGGCCACACGAGCAAGGCCTTTTTCCAACAGCATTTCATTAAACATTTTTCCATTAACATAAATATAGGCAAGTAGGCGCCCATATTTATCACGTCCGTCTCCAATTCCAGGTTCAATTTCAACTTTAGTACCAACGGAGAGAATTTCCTTTGTATACTCGGAGGCTTCTGGTCCAAATGGCTGTACCCCTAAGCGGGGATGATGTGTCTCAGGTGTATCCACACAGAGCATTCTTACCTTTTCTAGCTTCCCATTAAGGTTAACATTAATAGTATCACCATCGACATTCTTGACGATAGTTGCGGGAAGTAATTTCTTATTACCGGTTTTCGATTGAGGTACTTCTGTTTGAGAGAGTGAAGGTGTCTTTGAATCGCTTGTTTCATTCGTATGAACTTCATTGTTTTTTACAACAGAGGAAGTTTTAGAGTCACTTTTCTGCTTAGACGGTTCGCTACTAGAACACCCTGAGAGCATGAAAGGAATAATTACGATAAACGATATTATCAATTGGAGAATTCTGTTGTTCATAGATAGTGCCCCTTTAAATTATTTACTTTATCTATTGTAACAAAATAAAAAGAGAGAAGTTAATGCTCCTCTCTCTTTGACCTTGTTACTTTTCCTCTGTTACTTTGTCAACTTTTGGTCCTAGATATTCATAATCGTTAGGATTGATCGGTGTATATCCTTCTGGCTTATAGAACCGCAGCAGATCTTTGTAAACTATTTCGTCGGACATATTTAGCTCTGTATTAACTTTGCTATCTACATCCTTACATATAGTACTGTCTTCTAATAACTCACCTGTTAAAGATGAGTAACATTTTTCATTTATTTGGATAGCCTCAGATGTTACAAAGTCACCGTTTCTGAATAATGCCCAATTACGGTGTTGTTTAGAAAGTAAATCTGAACCAAATTCCATATAATCTTTCGTATCAATACCTAATAAATGGAGAACTGTTGGACGGACATCGACTTCCCCGCCAACTTGGTGTTGAATTCCACCCTTTACACCAGGTACGTGAATAAATAATGGTACACGCTGTAATTTTGCATTGATTGCAGGTGTAATTTCGTCCACACCCATAACCTTCGCCATTGCATCATTATGGTTCTCAGATATTCCGTAATGGTCACCATACATTACAATTATTGTATTGTCATACATACCATTAGCTTTTAAATCATTAAAGAATTGCTCAAATGCCTGATCCATATAGTTTGCTGATTGGAAATATTGGTTTACAACTGTATCACCATAATCCCCAGCAGGAAAATCAGTATCTTCTGGATCCATTTCAAATGGAAAATGATTAGATAGTGAAATGAACTTTGTATAGAACGGCTGCTTTAAGCTTTCAAGTAATGGAATAGATTCTTTAAAGAAAGGTTTATCTTTCATACCATAGTTTTTTGTATTTTCATCTGACATGCTGTAGTATTCTGCATCAAAGAATTGATCGTATCCAAATGCTTTATAGATAACATTTCGATTCCAGAACGTCTTATAGTTCCCGTGAAACACAGCAGAACTATATCCCTGTCCTTTTAGAATAGAAGGCATAGCTTGATATGTGTTTTGGGCTTTGTTAACAAAAACAGCACCTTGTGCCATTGGATATAAAGAATTTTCCATTAGAAATTCGGCATCCGATGTTTTCCCTTGTCCTGTTTGATGATAGAAATTATCAAAATAGAAGGTATTATTGTCATGTGCTAATGAATTCAAAAATGGTGTTACTTCTTGTCCGTTAGGCATTTTATAATCAATCATAAAGCTTTGAAAGGATTCCATCGAAATATAAACTACGTTCATACCTTTTGCTTTACCAAAATATTTTGGATTTGGTGCAGCATAGTTTGCTTTACGATAGTTCTCAACATCTGTAATATCACTGCTATCCGCTAAAGCCCGCTGACTCGATGATTTTATATTTTGGATGACGTCATAAATGGTAAAGTTATACGCTCCAAGGTATTTTACTAAATAATTGCGGTCAAATGACCGTGAAAGTAACTGCGGACGATCCTTTTCTGCTAAACCTAAATTAAATAGAAAAGTAGTAATTGAAAATAATAGAACAATCTTAAAGGTCTTTCTATTCGTTACCGTAACTTTTTTGAACACGGTTAATGCTAACGCGATTAAAATAAACATATCTGTAAAATAAAAAATGTCAAACGGAGACATTAATGAAAGTGCACTGTCACCAAGTTGACCAGCGTTTGTTTTGGTTTGCATTAGAACCGGAACCGTAATGAAATCATTAAAAAAGCGATAATAGGCAATATTTGCATACAATAAGAATGATAATAAAAAATTGGTTAATATCATTATCAATTTTGAATGCTTTTTAAAAAGCATGGCAAATCCAAAGAAGAAAAGTGCTGAACTTAATGGATTTATTAAAAGCAAAAACTTCTGTAGGCTATTTTCAATACCTAAGTTAAATTCAATTTGATATGCAGCATAGGTTTTGATCCAAAATAATAAAACAGCTGCTATAAAGAATGTAATATGACTATTGGTTAATGTTTTTGGTAGTCTAATTTTATTCATCTTTAAATTCTCCTCTCACTTACCAATTAAGCTTCGGTAAACGAACCTCACTCACTATATCACATTTCTTTAAAAAATAAAAACATAAATCTTGCTATTATTATCTATACTTTTCTACAACATTCTACACTTTCCCCCGCCATCTTGGGCAAGCAAAATCATTGCCTTCAACAGCTTGGTCAGTTCTTAAAAATTGAGATATACCTTTTATTTTTATGTCCGTTCTCTTTGGGACATGACTGTTTTCAATCTTCAATAATATAAGACGAAAGAAGTTTTAATTAGTTTCAAATTTTTTTTTGTTAGATTTTCTATTCTTCCATAAATTATATCTTAGTCAGAACAATCCTCGAGACATCATTTCTACATATCATAAACCTGAACGTATGAAGGAGCAATATGAATATGGACTTATCTTTAACAGACGGTAAGGAGAAAGATTACTTGAATGAACTCCTTAAAGATTGGATAGCATATACACAGAGGAATGTAGAAAAAATTTAAAAGGAGAATACGATGCCCAGAATTAGGCCTGAATTTACAAAAAGCCCATATTTTGTTGATGAACCAGGAAATTGGCATTTAAAGCCTGGTGCTCCAAAAGATCTCCAAGTCGAGCTTGAAAATTATCTTAATAGCTTGGGTGATGATGACGAGCCAGGAACTACCAATGGTATACATATCAACTACCCTTAAGAATTTTTAATGCCAATTATATAATAGAAGAAAACGGTTGCGAATGTATTTTATTGGAATGAAATGAAGATCATTAAATGACTATTTTTATAGGAGTGAATATAATGAATATTAACCGTGTAAAACAAATTTTGTCATCATCTGCTGATATAGAAGTAAAATATAATGGTACATCGGTTTGGATTGACCAATTAAATGAAGATGGACATACAGCAACAGTACATTTACGAGGCCCTTTGGAAGAACGTTCAGTTGTTGAAATTGGAGAACTTATCGAGGAATAATTTTTTCAGACGATCTTTTCATTGAAAAGATCGTCTTTTTTTACAACTTAAAAGGCAGGATTGAATTCCTGCCTTACATCATATCTTCATTCTCTTTTTCTATATCACTTGGTTCTGGCTGTTCTCCTTGGACAATACCCCCAAGACTTTCTCTATTGTTCAGACTTGCATCTTTTCCTGCACCTGGTGCGATATTCGACATTGGAAGTTGTTCTAATTCTTTACCTCTAGGCATTATTCCTCACTCCTTTATGTTAAGGTTTCCAATATGGCGGAAAAATAACATAAAAAAATAAGTTCTAAATTTTGTTAGTGATTTAAAATACTATCCCTGGCGAGTAATTGTATCGTCATGTCATCCATTGGTGGATTATGAAGGCCTGCCCTTACATCTCGATAATACCGCTGTAACGGATTTTTCAATGAAAGACTTTTTGCACCTACGATTCTCATTGCTAAATCAACAACTTCGATTGCATTATTGGTAACTGTTAATTTTGCTGCACCTAAAGCAGCCCCCATTTTTTCCCTAGCTTGATCGTTTGAATGATCCCACTGTTTTGCAACCCCATATAAGAAATGCTCGGACTGCATTAATTTCAACTCAATCTCTCCAAGTTTTTGCTGAACATTTGGTAAATCGATAATTGGACCGACAATACTATTCGGAGAATATTCTTTAGCAAATTGAATAGCATATCTTTGGGCCGCTTTTGCTATGCCCAGATAACATGCTGGAATATGAAGTAGCCATCCATTCGCTCTTTTTCCGTTCGAACTAAACTTTTCCACAAGATAAAAATCATCTACCAAACAATTATCCAAAATTAAGTCATGACTCCCTGTTCCTCTTAACGCGATACTGTCCCAAGTTTCCTCAATAACCAATCCTTTTGTGGATCGTGGGAGTAGAAAATTGGCCACATCATTGGTTTCTTTGATTGTTGCACTAACTATAAAGTAATCTAGGACGGGGGACATGGTAGTAAATGTTTTTCTCCCTTTAATAACCCAGCCATTCTGACTTTTTTCTGCTGTGGTTTCCGGTCTGCCGCCTCGTGTAGGACTTCCAGTCTTCGGTTCACTTTGAGCACTATTTATTAATGCTCCATTTTTCACTTGTTTACAAAGATACTTCAAGATCGACTCATCCCAAGAGCTTTTTTCATTTAGATTCATAATAATTCCCATATGCCATCCAATCGAAAGTGCTGTTGCCCCGTCACCTTGTGCAATCGTTTCTTGGAGTCGAATTAGTTCATAAAGCGAGATATCCTCTCCACCATGCCTTGAAGGAACAGTTAATGCCGTGTAACCTGTATTTTTCAGATCCTGAATATTTGCATACGGGAAACTACCTTCTATATCTACCTGAGGTGCTCGTAATAGGAATTGTTTTGAAAGTATTCTCATAAACTCTATTCGTTCATCTAATGTATCTTTTTCTTGAAAGTTCATCTCTCATCTCTCCTATCCCATTAACAAAAAATCATTCAAACCCCTAGTCTTATTAACCAGGGGTTTGTTTCTTATTCTAAATTAGCGAATTTTTCCAAATCTCGGTTTT
This sequence comes from Neobacillus sp. C211, assembly GCF_051842875.1. Classification (NCBI taxonomy): domain Bacteria; kingdom Bacillati; phylum Bacillota; class Bacilli; order Caryophanales; family Bacillaceae; genus Neobacillus; species Neobacillus sp. C211. The sequence goes on along the minus strand of NZ_JBPXRO010000012.1, from coordinate 89,561 downwards.
CACCGATTACTACTAGTACATCACCGTAATTAATTTTTTCATCAGGAGATGGTGAAATGTTAATTTCATCTTCATGCCGAATCGCGATGACGCTCAAATTAAACTTTGCCCTTAAATCTAGTTCCCTTAAGGTTTTCTCAATCATCCTATCGGGGATTTTTACTTCCTCTACACTATAATCCTTCGATATCTCAATAAAATTTAAGACATTAGGTGATAACAGCTGATGGGCGACTCGAATTCCCATATCTCGCTCAGGAAAGACGACCCAGTCTGCCCCAACCTTTTTTAATACTTGACCATGTAGTTTATTTAATGCTTTGGCAATCACCTTTTTTACACCAAGTTCCTTCAATAATAAAACAGATAGGATACTTGCCTGAATATCGTTTCCGATTGCTACAATAACTGTATCAAAATTACGGATCCCAATCGATTTTAATGCCTCAGCTTCTGTTGAATCGGCAATCACGGAATGAGTAACGAATGGATGGGATTCTTCAACTCGTTCCTCATTCACATCGACTCCAAGCACTTCCTGCCCAGATTCATATAACTTATTGGCAATACTTAGTCCAAACCTACCTAATCCAATCACTGCATATTGATTAGCCATTGTTTCCTTGTACCTCCTTGGTGTAAAAAACTACCCAATCGTGATTTTTCCCTTCGGATACCGGAATGCATCAGGTTTTCTGCGAATTGTCACCGCATAAGCAATAGTTAATGGTCCTACCCTGCCAGCAAACATAGTAAAAATTATCAATACCTTGCCAAGTGGTGATAATTCAGGTGTCAATCCCATCGATAGCCCGACTGTTGCAAAGGCAGAAGTTACCTCAAATACTATTGTTAAAAAATCTTGTCCGTGTTCGGAAATGGTTAGAATGAGCGTCATTAGCATGACGAGAAATAACCCGCTAAATGTGACGGTTAATGCTTTATAAATCGTTTCATATTCAATCCGCTGACGGTAAAAAATAACATCCTCTTTCCCTCGAATTTGTGACCAAACAGCTCCAATGAGCGTTGTAAAAGTGGTTGTTTTGATCCCCCCGCCTGTCGACCCAGGCGATGCACCAACAAACATGAGTAACACAATTAATAATAATGATGATTGCGTTAGATCACCAATACTTAATGTGTTAGCCCCTGCTGTTCTTGCCGTAACAGATTGGAATAATGACCCAAGGATTTTCCCTGAAAACGACAATGGTTTTAGGGTTAATCCATTGGAATATTCAAGCAGGAATATACCAGCTGTACCTACTACTATTAAAACGCTGCTCGCCATTAAGACAATCTTTGTATGTAATGATAGCCGTTTTGAAACACGATATTCAAATAGTTCGTTCATAACGATAAAGCCAAGACCACCTAAGATAATTAATACACTAACGGTCAACGTAACGGTTGGATCGTCAACATAACTCGTTAAACTATGAAACTCCCCCATTAAGTCAAATCCCGCATTGTTAAAGTTGGAAATCGAATGGAAAATCCCATAATAAATCGCTTTTCCTATCGGCATGTCAAAGGAAAAACGGATAGATAAAAGCACAGCACCAAGTATTTCAATCACCGCTGTAAAAATTAAAATTCGTCTTACTAGCCGTACAATCCCCTCCATTGATAAATTATTTAATGATTCTTGAAGTAGAAGCCTTTCTTTTAAAGATATTTTTTTCCCTAATAGGAAGGCAAAAAACGTTGCAAACGTCATAAATCCAAGTCCACCGACTTGAATCATACATAAAATAACCACTTGACCGAATATCGAAAATGTGGTCCCGGTATCTACGACAACTAAACCTGTTACGCATGTTGCAGAGGTTGCAGTGAACAGGGCGTTTAAAAATGACAAACCTTGCCCATTTGTAGTCGAAACAGGCATGGTTAGTAGAAAGGTTCCTAGTAATATGATCAAACCAAAACCTAGAACAAGAATTTTTGGAGGATCTAGATATATTTTTTTGCGCAGCATAGTTTTCTCCCTTACTACTTTAATGTTATTTTTAACAAACAATTAATAATCATGTGTTATCTTTGATCTTAATTTTTTTCTCCTTGTTCATGCCTCTATTTTTAAATATTGTAAATCTATAATACAGGAAAAATATACAATTACGAACAAAACATGTAAATTAAAAATGTGAATTGGTACACCTTAAAAAATTTTTTACCATGAGTGTGTCAAATGTGTGTCATAACTCACTGTTGATTGACTATATGTTGTTCTATAATACAAGAAGTAAAATTTTCCATGTTCATAAACACTCTTTCTAAATATATAACGACTTTTTGGAGGAAATAATTAATTAGCATGGGAATTGAAGGGGGATTGTTATGAAACAAGGGTCAAAACAACTAATTATACAAACTGGAAGTCTGGTAGCAGGTTTTATGGTTTGGGTACTGATATCATCACTAATGCCGTTTATTAAAGTAGATATCCAACTTACTTCATCTCAAATTGCTTGGACTACGGCGGTCCCTGTTATCCTCGGTTCACTTCTTCGAATTCCGATTGGCTACTGGACCAATCGCTATGGCGCTCGAATTTTATTTACAATCAGCTTTATTATACTGCTCATTCCAATTGCGTTGTTAAGCTATGCTAATTCCTTATTAACATTAATCTTAGGAGGATTTTTACTAGGGATTGGCGGTGCTGTCTTTTCCATCGGTGTTACCACTCTTCCCAAGTATTATGAAAAAACAAAGCATGGGTTTATTAACGGAATTTACGGGGCTGGAAATATTGGTACGGCAATCACTTCCTTTTCCGCACCCGTACTTGCTACCACCTATGGATGGAGAAACACCATTAAAATCTTCCTGATAGTTGTATTAATCTTTGCTATTTTAAACTTTATATTTGGGGACAAAAAGGAACGAAAAGTTAACATTTCCTTACTCGAACAAATCAAAGGGGTATATAAAAATCCAAAACTTTGGTTTCTAAGTTTATTTTATTTTATCACGTTTGGTTCCTTCGTTGCTTTCACCATTTATTTACCATCGTTTTTAGTTAATCACTTTGAATTAGATAAAGTCGATGCAGGACTCCGGACAGCAGGTTTTATTGCTTTGGCAACCTTTTTTAGACCCATAGGTGGATGGTTAGGCGATAAAGTTAATCCTTTTCTTATTTTAATGGCTGTTTTCTTTAGCCTAACTTTTGCAGGATTTCTTTTGTCATTTACTCCATCACTGCCGATATATTCCTTTGGTTGCTTATTAGTTGCTTTCTTTGCGGGAATTGGAAATGGCGCTATCTTTAAACTAGTCCCTTTATATTTTTCCAATCAAGCGGGTATTGTGAATGGAATTGTTTCTGCCATGGGAGGACTGGGTGGTTTTTTCCCGCCAATCATTCTCACGATTCTCTTTGATTGGACTGGTCATTATGCGATTGGGTTTATGTCCCTATCTGAATTTTCCTTAGCAAGTCTGGTTATCGTAGTATGGCTATATTATCAAGATAAGTTGGATATTTCTGCAAAGATTGTAAACCATGCCTTAGATGGTATTTGTGTAACCGATGTTAATGGCATTATTCAAAGCGTTAATCCCGCATTCACAAAAATCACTGGCTATAGTCAAGCAGAGGTAATCGGTAAAACCCCAAGTGTTCTTCAATCCGGTGAACATGACAACGAGTTTTACAAAAAAATGTGGTTTAGTTTAAAAACAGACGGGGTTTGGGAAGGTTATATTTGGAACAAACGCAAAAACAATGAAATTTACAGAGAATGGCTAACTATTACAGCCATTAGAGATGACGCAGGTGAAACAAAAAACTTTGTAGGTATGTTCTATGAAGATAACGAAAAATCCTAAAAAAGGCAGAACAAAAGGAGATCTTCCCGGAGGAAGGTCTCTTTTGTTTTATAATCTTGGGCAATTTATTACAACTTTTTGTCAACTTCCTTGAGTTCACAGTTCGTTCACTGTTTTTGTGACGTACGTCACAAAATTCATGTTACCATCTGTTTTATAGTAATTACACAAACAACTCTTACTTTATAAAAATTAAAATTTGATCACTAATTAGGAGGAAATATTATGGCCAGAATTAATTATTGGAATCCAGAAGACGAAAAATTCTGGAACGCAGAAGGAAAAAAACATGCACGACGAAATCTGTGGATATCAGTACCATCATTGATGATCGCATTTATCGTTTGGCAGATATGGTCAGTCGTTGCCGTTAGACTTAACGACATCGGTTTCCATTTCACCGAAGAACAATTATTTACACTTGCAGCAGTTCCTGGCCTTGTTGGTGCGACACTTCGTTTTGTTTACACATTTGCTGTCGGCTCCATTGGCGGAAAAAACTGGACGGTAATTTCAACAGCAATCTTAGCAATTCCAGCGATTGGTATTGGCTTTGCGGTTCAAAATCCGGAAACACCATTTTCTATCATGTTATTGCTTGCAGCCCTTTGCGGACTTGGCGGCGGTAACTTCTCATCTTCGTCAGCAAATATTAGCTTCTTCTTTCCGAAAAAGGAAAAAGGGACAGTACTTGGTATTAATGGCGGTTTAGGAAACATGGGTGTATCTGTCGTTCAATTCGTTACACCATTAATAGTTACCTCAGGAACTTTTGCATTAGTAGGCGGTAAACAAGTTTTGGCAAATGGTCAGGAAGTTTGGTTACAAAACGCCGCATTTATTTGGGTGATTCCTATTGTCATCTTGACAGTTTTAGCAATGTTTAAAATGGATAATGTACCAGGTGCAAAGCAATCAGTTTCGGAACAATTTGTGATTGTAAAACGGAAACATACTTGGATTATGACAGCCCTATATGTAGCGACTTTTGGTTCATTCATTGGTTATTCAGCGGCATTTCCGCTTTTATTAAGATCACAATTCCCTGAACATATATCACTTGCCTTTCTTGGTGCATTAGTGGCCGCAGCTTCAAGACCTGTTGGTGGTTGGATGGGAGACAAACTTGGGGGTGCAAAGGTAACTTCCTATGTTTTAGTCATCATGGGAATTGGCGCTGCAGGGGTTATTTATTTCCTAAATGGAAAACAATTTGCTGGATTCTTATTATCCTTCTTAATTCTGTTCGTTGCATCTGGTATTGGTTCAGGCTCGACTTTCCAAATGATTCCGAACCTTTTTATTCCTAAAGAAGCAGCACCTGTAATTGGGTTTTCAGCGGCATTTGCAGCCTATGGTTCATTCTTTATTCCTAAACTTTTCGGGTGGTCAGTTAAGGCGACGGGCACTCCTGTTACAGCTTTTTACTTCTTTATTGCTTTTTATGTAGTGGCATTTGGACTCAACTGGTATTTCTATCAAAGAAAAGCTACAGCAGCTAAATCATTTACACAACAAGTCGGATAATTCCGACTTGTTTTTTAAAAGGCGATATTAAACTTGGCTGTTGATTTGCGCTCCAGGCGCGCAGCTTTCCACTCCAATCAACATGTGCCAAAATTAACAATGAGCTTTAACTTAGCCAATTAAAAAAACGCAGTCATTAAACTGCGTTGATTTAAAAATTCTCTATATCCTAGATATCGCAACCGCACAAGCCTTATATTCGGCTGTTCCTGAAATAGGATCAAACTCATTTAAGGTTAAGACATTGGTCGGTGTTTCACTCCAGTGGAAGCTCATAAAAACGAGCCCTGGGACTACTTGTTCGGTAATCTTCGCCTTTACTAGTAGTTCTCCTCTTCTCGAGCGAACCTGTACCACTTCACCATCTGTTATACCTAAAGCTGCAGCATCGTTTGGATGAATATCAACAGTCTCTTCTGTTTGTTTTAATTTAACTCCAGCAGCATAATGACGCGTCTGAGAATGTGTATTGTAAGATTCATAACGTCTTCCTGTTGTTAGTGTAAATGGATATTCAGCATCAGGGAGTTCCAATGGTGCAGTATAATCTACCGGTACAAATGCTGACTTTGTTGATGTCGACTCCATTTGGTGGAACCTCTCGTGTAAAATAAGTGTTCCTGGATGGTTTTCATCTGGGCAAGGATAATGAATACCATACTCTTTTTCAAGTCTTTCATACGATATGCCCCCGTACATCTCCCAAGCTAGTTTTCTAACTTCATCCCAGATTTCTTCGCTGTTGTTATAGTGAATAGGATAGCCCATAATCGTAGAAAGATCACATAGGATTTCCCAGTCTTCTTTCACATTAGGGTGTGGTTCTACCGCTTTGCGAACCCTTTGAACTCTCCGGTCGGTGTTGGTATATGTCCCATCCACCTCGCCCCATGAACGTGCTGGTAATACAACATCAGCCATTTTTGCTGTTTCCGTTAAGAAAATATCTTGAACAATTAATAAATCAAGCTTTTCAAACAATGTTTGTGTATGATTCATATGAACATCAGCAAGGAGCGGGTTTTCACCAATGACATAAAGTGCCTTTAATTCACCCGTCTCGATCCGATCAAAAGTTCTCGTTTGTGTGTCACCCACTCTTGGGTTTAGTTCAACATTCCATTCCTTTTCAAACCGCGCCCGGGAATCACTATTTGCTATGCTCATTCCACCTGTTAATTGGTTTGGCAAACAGCCCATATCACCCGCACCTTGAACATTATTCTGACCTCGAAGCGGCATGACACCAGAGCCTGGTTTACCGATATTCCCAGTTAATAACGCAAGGTTTGCTATATCAAATACATTATTTACACCACAGTGATGCTCCGTAATCCCGAGCGTGTACGCAATCATTGAACCATTTGAGGTGGCGTACTCTCTTGCAGTTGCAGCAATGTCTTCTGCATTTAAACCGGTAATCGATGCAGCGTATTCCAGCGTAAAAGGCTCGACTTGCTTTTCTAACTTCTCGAAATCAAGCGTAACCTGTTGGACAAACTCCGGACTGTATAAACCTTCTTTTAAGATGACTCTAATGAAAGCATTGATAAGAGCAATATCTGAGCCCACATTTAATTGCAAATGGCGATGTGTGGATTTTACCATATCTATTTTCCTTGGATCTATGACAATTATTTTCAAACCAGATTTTGCAGCTTTTTTCATACGATTTGCAATAATGGGGTGTGCCTCTGTTGTATTTGAACCCATCAAAAGTAACACTTCTGCTCGATCAATATCATCTAGTGTATTAGTCGGTGAACCGCTTCCAAAAACAGTTGCCAGACCGGCAACGCTAGAGGCGTGTCAAGTACGGTTACAGCCATCAATATTGTTACTATTAATGACCGCCCTCATAAATTTTTGAGTTACAAAATTGGATTCGTTTGTATTTCTCGCGCAAGCGAACATGGATATCGAGTCTGGACCCCACGTAGTTTTTATGTTGGTTAATTGACTAGCAATGAATTGATATGCTTCATCCCAAGTGGTTTCAACTAGCTTTCCTGCTTTTCGGATTAGTGGAGATGTTAATCTATTTTTTGCATGTACGTATTCATAGGCAAATGCGCCTTTTACACATGTTTGCCCTTTGTTCACTGGAGCTTCCTTGTCACCGCGAATTTTCATGATTTTGTTGTCTTTTACTTCAAGGACTAAGCCACATCCAGTACCACAGTAACCGCAGATCGTTTTTACAAAATTTGCTTCTCCCACCATTTTCACTCCTCTATAAAAACATTAATACCTCTATTACCATATTAATCTATTTAAAAAGAATGTGGATTTCTTTTTCAAAGAATATTTGTCTTTTTCTTGAATGAAAATTTTGGAAATAAAAAAACGAGAGATCAGATCCCCCGCATTCAGGCAATTTTTGCCGGTAATAAGATATTAAAGGTTGTTCCTTTATTAAGTTCACTTTCCACAAACACCTCACCATTATGGCTTTCAATAATTTTGAAACTAACCATTAAGCCTAGGCCGTTACCATTCTTCTTGGTTGTGTAAAAAGGTTCCCCTAGTTTCTTTAATTTTTCTTTGGATATTCCTACTCCTGTGTCTTGAATAGATATTTGGACATTATTATCATGTATGTTTGTTTTAACATGTAATTCGCCACCATTAGGCATAGCTTCAATTCCGTTTTTAATGAAATTCAGAAATACCTGCTTTAAGCGATTCTCATCACATTCAATTTGAATAATTTCATGATTACAATCAAAGGTCAAACGAACATTTTTCTTTCTCGCTTCGAATTCTAGCAAAGAGACGACATTCTTAATAACAGGAACAACATTTTTTTCTTCCAACTCCACTGCCTTTGGTTTTGCCAATACCATAAAGTCCTCAACAATCGTATTAACCCGTTCAATTTCATCTAGAATGATACTCAAAAACTCCATTCGCTCCGGATCTTTTTCGTCTAACTGCAAGAATTCCGCGTACCCTTTCATCGATGTTAGTGGATTACGGATTTCATGAGCAACACCTGCAGCCAATTGTCCTACAGCCGCGAGCTTATCCTGGCGATGGAGGACCTCTTCTGTTTTCTTCCGCTCTGTTATATCATTGCGAATTGCAAGGTATTGGTATGGCTTTCCTTGACCATTAATAAATGGAACAATGGTTGTGTCCACCCAATAATAAGTTCCATCCTTAGCTTTATTTCTAATCTCGCCCTTCCAGACATTTCCAGATCCGATAGTTTTCCAAAGATTTTTGAAAAAGTCCTTTGAGTGGTAACCAGAATTTAGAATATTGTGGTCTTTCCCCAGGATTTCTTCTCGATTATATTTAGATATCTCACAGAACTTGTGATTTACACTGGTGATGATTCCTTTCGCATCTGTAAATGCGACAATTGAGGATTGATCAAGTGCAAATTTTATATCAATATTCTCTTTAATTGTATCCTTAAGATGCTCTTCCGCCTTTTTGCGGTCAGAAATATCTGATCGTATTGCAATATATTGGACAGGTTTACCTTTTTTATTCAAAAAAGGAACAATTGTAGTATCGACCCAATAAAACGTCCCATCCTTTGCTTTATTACGAATTTCCCCGCGCCATATTTGTCCAGCTTGTATCGTACGCCATAGGTCTTTGAAAAACTCTTTAGAATGATAGCCAGAATTTAATATTCTATGGTTCTGACCGATAATCTCTTCCTTTTTATATTTAGAAATTTCTTCAAATTTATCGTTTACAAAAATTATTGTTCCTACTGGGTTTGTAATCGCAACAATGGTTGAAGCATCCAGTGCAGCTTTGATGTCTTTTAAGTTTGTATCCGTCGTCATTAATTGTTTACTAATTAATGTACTAGATAAAATAAGTCCACCGATTATTAATACTGATACGAAAAGTACCAAATAAATAATAAATGGACTATCAGCGCTTGATCCCCCAAGAACTTTTGGTGTCGTAAATGAGGCTCTCCTTAAAAGAAAATGACCTTCGATAATTGCTAATGACATAATGATTGCACTAATTGGTTTTACCCAAACCTGATTACTTTGGGTATAACTTTTTGAAGAAAAAAGAATCCATAAAGAAAATAAAAAGGAACCAAAGATTAAAAGTCCTGAAAAAACAAGCAAGAGGAAATTAAATTTAATATTTACATTCATTGCATATAATCCGATTACCTGTATTGCAATTACTGCAAAGGTTAGAAATACACTGCCCACGATTAAATGATAATATTTAATTTGTTTTCCATAAAATGAAAGGAAAGCCATTCCTGTAAAAGCAATCCCAATAGCCATTGAAAGAATCGTAAGTGGAATTTGATAACTTGCGAACCGATTTGTATCTGCTGAAATGAGTCCGATAAAGTTCATGATCCAAATCCCGATTCCCATAGATAATGTTCCACCCAAAAATAGGAGCCTCTTATTTTTTTCAGACGACTTAATTAAGGTAAACATATCTAATGCTGTATATGATGCCATGATGGTTAAACCAATGGCAATAATAATGTAATAAGGTTGAAAAGTCCCGATCATTGCATTCATTTACCAGCATCTCCCCACTTCTATATTGCTTTTCTACTATGATTGTAATGTAAATCGTAATGTTATGGAAGCAGCAAATATCGAAGATTGTCAATTTCCCTTTACTTTAACCGAAAAATAACCTTCATATTAAAACAAGAAAAAAGGAATAAATTAATTCTTGTGATAAAAGACTTATTTTTTTAAAATGGCAGATTTTTTTTATAAAAAGTCTACACATTTTTATTTATTTCGGCTATACTGTACTATAACAAGAGTGATTCAAATAAACTGTATTAATAAAGGGGGATTTTTATTATGTTAATGAGTCCAGTTGAGTTTTTTCGTACTTTGCAAAAAAAGGAATGTTCAGAGTGTGGTCAGCACATGGAGGAACAAGCAGAAAGTTACTTTATGGAATGTGACCGCTGTTTAGCTAAAAAAGAGGAATAGTTCAAAAAAACTCTCCATTTTTGGAGAGTTTTTTTGATATTAACTCATTAATGATATCTACTGTATTCAATTTATTTCCGTTTTGGAGAGAATTAGGAAGGCATAAACCTTTTTAGAGAAGCAAACCCTTTAGATAAGGAGTTGAATTGAATGTTTAAAAAGGATGATTCTCGAACAGAACAAACCAGAGACCCTCTAAAAGAAACTTTTGCTGGTCGTACGAAAACTGTTTCAGGTGATTCAGTGGATAAACTTAGAAATCTTGAAGAAGCCAACACGTTAATTAGCGGAGATGAGATTCAACAGCAAAATGAAAATCTTTAGAAAGGCGGTTAAATTATATGGGGATGATTGATATAGCTAATGCTAAACTGGGTGATGAAGTTTATATTATTTATCGGAATCCTACTTTTCTAACTGCCGCAAATATTAAAGCCGCCGAAATTGTCCAACATCCAAATAACCCTGATAACTTAGCGTTATATCTTAATGAGAAATTTCTTGACCTTGAAGAGGATGATGCACTTTTTAGCAGCTCTGATGCAGCAAAAAAGGCATATGATACACATTTTTTTGATTTTGGTGAATAAGAAAAGACTGTCATTTATCTATGACAGTCTTTACAAATATATAAATTCTTAAATTTGCGGAAGTTCTCTCATTTCCTGTAACATTTCATTGCCACACATTGGGCAGAGTAAGTCATCTGCCACAAAATCTTTCCTCATCCAACCTATACACGCTTCATCTATACAAGAATAGATTTCAGTATCAACCAAGATTGTTTCAATTTCTTCTTCTTTAGCTCTTTTACCGTAAAAAATGGGAACCGCCTCCTTTTTTATTAGTATGCACAAAAAAGTGGCTTTTCATTTCCATAAATTCCATAGGAGTTGGAAAAATAATGTTTACAAATAAAAACCAATACACAATTGTTGGAACGGATATCGAAGAAGTTAAGAGGTTAAATAGCCAATCAGGCTTAAGTTATAATGAAGTCAAGAAGCTACTTGCAGAAATGTACCATGATAATAAAAAAGAAAAGTAGAGATTTTTTCTATTTGAATTATGAAAAAACTAAAGCCTTCCTGTTAAATGGAAGGCTTTAGTTTTTCTATATGAAATAAGGAATTAGATATGGTACGATAAACGAAATTAATAAGGCGGCAATTCCCATTGCTGCTCCAGCAACAGCTCCTTGGATTTCTCCCTCTTTGACTGCTTCAGCTGTGCCAATTCCATGTGCTATCGTCCCGATTGATAAGCCTCGAGCAAAAGGATGATGAATTTTAAACATAGTCAGAAGCTTTGGACCAAACATAGCTCCAATCATTCCAGTAAGAATAACAAAAGCAACGATGAGTGATACGTTAGCTTTTATTATTTTCCCTATTTCTGTTGCAACTGGGACCGTAACTGACTTTATCGTTAACGAAAGAAGTAGCATTTTAGAGAAATAGAAGCATTTAGCAATAACTAGGGCAGTGGTAATCGTTGTAAATGACCCAATTAAAAGTCCAACACAAGCAGCAACTCTATACTTTGCAATCAAATTCCGATTTTTATAGATTGGCACTGCTAAGGCTACTGTTGCTGGCCCGAGCAGGTAAGTCATAATTTTTTTAGCAGGAATATATTCACGATAAGTAATATGTGATCCTACTAGCAGGATAATAATGATGAATGTACTTAGGAATACTGGGCTCGTTAAAGGGGAGGAATACTTTTGGCCAAACCCACGAGATAGTTTATAGACAGCAATTGTTAGGAAAATACTATAAACTGTGATCATGATAATTCACTTTCACCTTTTCTTTTTTCATTATCACTGATTGGGTGGCTTTACCTGCCGATAAAAGTCCAATAAAAGTACTTGTTACAAGGACAAATAAGATAATGACGCCCTTATGTATGAAGATTGGCCCCAATGTCATTAATCCTACGGCAATAGGAATGAAAAAAAAGCTTAAATGTTTTAATAACCATGTGGACGCTACATCTATTTGTTCGACTTTTATTACACCTGTCCAGAGTAAAACTAAAAGGAGTAGTATACCTATAACATTTCCTGGTATTTGCAAATGAAGAATTCGTACAATTTGATTTCCAATCTGATAAATCACAATTAATATCAATATTTGACTAGAAAAAGTCAGTACTTTTTTCACTAAATCCCCCTCCTTTTCTCTGGAATAAAAAAGTACAATCGGCAATATTCTAAATTTTTTAAAAATATAATCAATAATACTACAGTATAAAGGAATCACTTTTAATTTGCACTAACTTTTGTTCACAAAATATCCATATCTTTTTTCGAATAACTTCATTATCTTTATGGTAGGAGGGATACATATGAAAAAGATCTATTTAATATGCAGTCTTACTGTGTTTATTGGGATTGCAGCAGGAATTTCTTTCTTTCTCATTCGCGATGCAAATGCGAAAATACCTGCAGAAGTTACCTTGATAGACCAAAACGGGGAATCATATAATTTTGGTAAGGATCATACCAAATTAAAGCTTGTTGAATTCATCTACACTCATTGTCCTGATATTTGTCCAACAACCACCGAAAAAATGATTGACTTGAAAAAAGATTTTGAAAAGATTGGCGTTTTTGGTAAGGATATTGAATTTTTAACAATTACCATCGATCCATATCGAGATACTCCCGAGATATTAACTAGTTATATGCAGGGGTTTGAGATAGAGAATAACAAACAATGGTTATTCTTAACAGGAGACAAGCAAAACATAAAAAGGGACCGCCAAGAAATGAAAAAGGTTGCGGATGCGATGCAATTTCAATTTAAAGATCCTGGCAATGGTCAATTCATCCATTCAACCTTTACCTTTCTGGTTGATGAAAACAATAAATACATCGACAAGTTTCTAATGGGAAAAGACTTTAATAAAAAAGAAGTTTATGACACAGTAATGGATAAATTAGACTAAACAAAAAAGCGATTAGTCCACTTGGGATTAATCGCTTTTTATTACTTTTTTTCTTTAATTCACGGATGAAGGGTATTTTTTTATTTGCTGTAAAGACAAAAGGTAATTAGACTTTGGTTTTGTTAAACTCGCTTTTATACCGGCCTTTTTTAACTTGTTAACGAGTTCAGTCAGTTGATTCTTCGCCATATTTCTCACACCTTCTTTTACTTGCTTCATATCCCAATTCTACAACAAAAATATGAATAAAGTGTGAAATCGGAGAAATTTTTTTAGAAAATTTTTCTTTTAAAAAGAACTTCGTCTGAAAGAATTCGCTCTTCTACTATTTTAATGGTATAATCAGTAGATATTTTGTTCTTGGAGGATGTTTTAAATATGATTACTGTAAGTAACGTAGGTTTAAGGTATGGAGACCGGAAGTTATTCGAGGATGTAAACATTAAATTTACACCTGGTAATTGCTACGGATTAATTGGTGCAAATGGTGCTGGAAAATCAACCTTTTTAAAAATTCTATCTGGTGAAATTGAAGCACAAACGGGAACTGTCCAGCTCGGACCAAATGAGCGGATGGCTGTGTTAAAACAAAACCATTTTGAATATGAAGAATACGAAGTATTAAAGACAGTTATTATGGGACATACAAGACTTTATCAAGTGATGCAGGAAAAAGATGCAATCTATATGAAGGAAAACTTCACCGATGAAGATGGTATGAAAGCCGCCGAGCTTGAGGGTGAATTTGCTGAATTGAATGGATGGGAAGCGGAACCAGAAGCTGCTATTCTTCTAAAAGGCCTAGGCATAGGTGAAGATCTTCATTATAAGAAAATGTCAGAGATCACGGGGTCAGAAAAAGTAAAAGTTCTGCTTGCACAAGCTTTATTCGGCAGACCAGACGTTTTACTTCTCGATGAGCCTACAAACCACTTAGATATCAAAGCAATTCAATGGCTCGAGGATTTCTTAATTAACTTTGAAAATACTGTCATTGTTGTATCCCATGACCGTCACTTTCTAAATAAGGTTTGTACACATATTGCCGATTTAGATTTCGGGAAAATTCAAGTTTATGTTGGTAACTATGATTTTTGGTATGAATCAAGCCAGTTAGCTTCAAGATTAACTTCGGATGCTAATAAAAAGAAGGAAGAAAAAATCAAGGAATTACAAGCCTTTATTGCACGCTTTAGTGCCAATGCCTCGAAATCAAAACAGGCTACTTCTCGTAAGAAGCTACTTGATAAGATTACGCTTGATGACATTAGACCTTCATCTCGCCGGTATCCTTTTGTTGGATTTACACCAGATCGTGAAATCGGGAATGATTTGTTACGAGTCGAAGGTTTAACAAAAACTATTGATGGTGTAAAAGTTCTTGATAACATTAGCTTTATCGTCAATAAAGGTGATAAAATCGCTCTTGTCGGAACAAATGAGGCAGCTAAGACAGTGCTGTTTAAAATTCTAATGGGTGAAATGGAAGCTGATAATGGTACCTTTAAATGGGGTATTACCACTTCACAGGCTTATTTCCCTAAGGATAACTCCGAGTATTTTGAGAACAGTGATTTAAACCTTGTCGATTGGCTTCGTCAGTTCTCACCTAAAGATGACAGCGAAAGCTTTTTAAGAGGATTTTTAGGTAGAATGCTTTTCTCTGGTGAAGAAGTACTGAAAAAAGCAAGTGTTCTTTCCGGGGGAGAAAAAGTTCGCTGTATGCTTTCTAAAATGATGTTAAATGGTGCGAATGTCCTCCTTCTTGATGAACCAACTAACCATCTAGACTTAGAATCGATTACGGCTCTTAATAATGGTCTAATTAACTTTAAGGGTTCGTTGCTTTTTGCGTCCCATGACCATCAATTTATCCAAACAATCGCCAATCGAATTTTCGAATTAACGCCAAAAGGCTTAGTAGATAAGCAAATGAGCTATGATGAATACCTTGAAAATGATGATATTCAGAAGCAAGTTGCACAGATGTATCAATAAATAATTAGACGGCACCCACGGTTTGTAACGTGGGTGCCTGTTTTATTAGCTTTTTTTCTGTTTTCTTCTTGATGATGGTTCAGTCCGTGAACCTGTTTCGGTTGTAGTTGTTCCCTGACCTTCTACTTGCGGGGAAGCCAACCCGATTGTCGATGGATCCTTTTTACGTTTTCCCATTTTTGTACACCTCCCCTATTAGTTTTTGGATGATTATAGCTACTTATTCCGAATAATTACGGTAAAGTTAGGCAAGATAATTTAGAGGAGGAGGTGTTTTGTATGGCAAAAATTGGTGTGGAACAATCTCTTGCACAAGTTCAACAGGCTTTACGTGAAAAAGGACATGATGTGATCGAATTAAAGCAAGAGTCGGATGCTCAGAATTGTGATTGCTGTGTGGTTACAGGACTAGATTCTAATGTAATGGGTATGCAGGATACCTTTACAAAAGGATCAGTTATAGACGCAAACGGCCTGTCTGCTGATGAAGTATGTCAACAAGTCGAAAGTAGACTACAATAATCAGGTTATTTTTCAAAGACTAAAGGATTTACTTTAGTCTTTTTTTTGTTTCTATTCTTTAATGATTAAATCAATTTGCTATAATGATTATAAATGAAGATGTTTGAAAGGACGAATTACATGAAAAAAAAAGGTTTGATATGGTTTTTTATCGTAATTTTGGTGTTTCTACCCGCATGTTCAACTAAACTTCCAGAAAAAGATATCAAGCAGGCTAAGAAAATTGAAATTACAATTTCTGCAGCGGTAAGTCTTGACAGTGCTTTAATGGAAATTAAGAGGCAATTTGAAAAAACAAATAAACAAATTGCTATACTATATAACCTTGGAGGATCCGGTGCTTTAAAACAACAAATTATTCAAGGGGCCCCAGCAGATATTTTCATCTCTGCCTCTAAAGATCATTTTGAAGAACTAGTAATAAAGGGCTTAATTGATGAACAGAAACAAACGGATTTATTGAGCAACCAAATCGTATTAATTACAAATAAAAGCAAACCAGCACCGTTAACCAATTTTAAAGATTTGAATAAAAGCGGTATAAAGAAAGTGGCCATAGGGACTCCTGCAACTGTACCAGCAGGAATGTATGCAAAACAAACACTGCAGAAACTCGATATTTGGGACAGATTACAATCAAAAATAATTCAAACAAAAGATGTTCGCCAAGTACTTACCTATGTAGAGACAAATAGTGTTGATGCTGGTATCGTCTATATGACAGATCTGAAAGGTTCTGATAAAGTAAAGGTTGTTACTGTCGCTGATGAACAATCTCACGAACCAATTATTTATTCTGCAGGTATAATAAAGTCATCTGTTAAAAAGAAAGAGGTTTCCCTATTTTATGATTATTTACAAACTCCAACGGCACGAGCGATATTTAAAAAATATGGTTTTAAAGTATTGGATTGATCTTTTTGATGCAAAGTGAATTCTGGTCCCCCATTATTTTATCGCTAAAGGTTGCGTCTATTTCTGTTACCTTGGTGTTTGTGTTTGGAATCTTTTTTGCTAGATTACTATCAAAAGGACTCTTTAGGGGAAAAATGCTCATTGAAATTATTCTTTTGCTTCCTATCGTATTGCCCCCTACAGTGATCGGATTTTTACTGATATTCTTTTTTGGTGGGAATAGTCCGGTTGGATCAATAATAAATAAACTATTTGATAGTTCCATTATGTTTACACCTTCTGCTGCAGTGATTGCTTCAACCATTGTTGCTTTTCCCTTAATGTACCAAACGGTAAAGATTGGTTTTCAATCTGTTGATAAGGGAATAGAAGAAGCAGCAAGAGTTGATGGTGCAAACGAACTGAATGTATTTTTACTTGTAACCCTGCCATTATCTACAAGATCAATTATTACGGGCCTTATTCTTAGTTTTGCAAGAGCACTAGGTGAATTCGGAGCAACCTTCATGTTCGCCGGAAATATTCCCGGAAAAACACAAACTGCTCCCACCGCCATTTATATAGCCATGGAATCTGGGAACATGAAATTAGCCTGGCTCCTTGTCATATCGATGATTATTATCTCATCCTTAATGTTACTTGCTACCAATGTAACACAAAAATAGCCATGAAAAGGTTTCATCCTTTTCATGGCTTTAATAGTAGAACTAGTACTTTTTAATAAATTTCTTCCTAACACCAATAAAAATTCCGGCAAATGCGATAATTACTATCCCAAATATCGCATTAAAATGGGAAACCTGTTGTTTCTTCACACTAATTTTTTCACTTTTAGCGGAAACCTTCTCAGGAATTGGCTCCATATATTTTAGTGTTACTAACTGGACAACTTGTCCGTTATTATTTTTTATCGAAAGTTTTCCCTCACTATTTACCTCTTTAGTAGATCCATTAATAGCCTCTGTTACTAAGGTATCCATTTCAGGACAAAATTCTTTATTATTCTTTTTAAAAATCTCACCTTTCTTTAATATTGAATGCTGAAAGTTCTTAAAACCATAATCAAACAAGCGAGCTGTATCATCATATTTCTCTCTTTGTAGTTCAGAATTTAAAACGACTGCTGTCAACCCTAATTTGGCATTTCTAGCTGTAGTAGCTAGAGTTTGTTTTGCCTCACTTGTATACCCTGTTTTGCCGCCAGTTATTCCTGGATAAGCTAACTCTCCTTTAAGCATACGGTGATGGGTTAGGATATTCGTTTTCCAAGATTGCCCCTCCCATTTGAGGACTTTTGTTCCAAAGATGTCAGCAAAAATAGGATTCTTAATTGCATAATTAGTTATTATTGCTAAATCCATTGCTGTCGTATAGTGGTTTTTATCAAACAAACCGTTGGGATTGATAAAATGGGTGTTCTTGACACCAATCGTTGATTTTAAATACCCATTCAAATGAACAGCAAACTGTTCGACACTTCCATCTAAATGTTCCGCAATTGCTACAGCTGCATCATTTCCGGAATTAATTAGCATGCCTTGGATCAATTTCTTTAAAGGGATCTTTTCCCCTTCATCTAAATATACCCTTGTTCCATCTTGTCTAACTGCATTACCACTAACAGTTACGATACTGTCCAAGTTTCCCTTTTCAATTGCATAGATTGCAGTTGCTATTTTCGTTAGACTTGCAGGGTACATTCTTTGATTGGCATTTTTCGCAAAGAGAATAGCACCTGTATCTGAATCTAACAGAACAGCCCCCTTACTTTTCAGTTCTATCGGACCATTTATTGCTGCAAAGGTGTTCAAATGGTTAGAACAAATAAGTAGGATAAAAATAATTACCGATATAAACTTTTTCAATAGATAACACCCAACTTTTACATTATTTCCTAATTAATATTACCAGATAGTTTTGCAAAATAATAGTTTCAAAATAGAAATTATAAATTAAAGTTCAACTATAGGAAAAAGAAAATCCGGCAGGTAACTCCAACCGGTAATAGTTCTAATTTCTTTTTTTTGATATCAATAAAGTTATTTGAGCCATTATTAATGGTAATGATGATTTTCTGCGATAAGCCAAGTATTTAGGCTCCCAAATGTTTGTATATTTCTGCTTGAATTTTCTCAGACCTTGGAAATGATAAATAAAGTGTCCGTGCAGGAAAATTTGCGCAGCAATTTTCTCGCCTAGAAAAGAAAACCTTGATAATCCTACATTCGCAAGTGGGGCCATCCCCATATTAAAGCGGCCGTACCCTTGTTCCTTTGCCCAATCAAATAAACAGAGGAAGAGATAATCAACAGTACCGGATGATACTTTGGGTCTAAATCTCATTAAATCAACAGATATCGTCTGATAGTCATCGTAAACATACATAATGCTCATAAAGCCAAGTGTTTGCATATTTTCATCTTTTAAAATGGCAATCGGCGCCTTATTTAAATATTCTTCATCAAAGAACCCCAAAGAAAAACCCTTCTCAGTTCGCCCTAGAAGCCACTCATTAGAAATTTCTCTAAGTTCTTCCACCAGCCCTGGTGAAAATGGAGGACCAACTACTTCAAAAGAATAGTTTGCTCGAGCAAATTTATTTCTTAATGTCCGTAAGCCCTTCATTTTGTTTCCTGAAAGGGAAAAATTCTTCAGATCAACAAACGCCTCTTCACCCAATTTAAAAAAAGCAAAGCCATGGCCGTGGAGATACGGAAGCATATCGTCACTTACCTGATAAAAAACAGGAGTAAAACCATGTAAATCGGCTATTTCTTGAAATTCCTCAATTGCATTTGATAATTCGTTTTTTTCCCCAATCGGGTCGCCGAGAATAACTAACTTGTCTGCATATTGTTGATAGGATAATAAAACATTCTTTTTACTGTTCCAAAAGATTAATTTGTCATGTAAAAAAATTAAATGGGAAAGTACCTTTCCATGATACTTGGTTAAATGTGCAATAATTTCTTTATCTCGACCATTGGACCTCTCCAATGACCACTTTTTAGGCAAGCTGATTAAATAGCCAAACATAAGTATTAATAAAGCAATGACAAGTCCTATAACAGCACTCGTAAATAAATCCCGATAATCGACAATAACATAAGGCAAAAGCTTGGAAGGGATTTCTATTTTTGAGATCGGCAGGTTTGCATACCCTATTAAGAGATACATTGCAGTAATCATTAGAATAATCGTAATATCAAAGATCGTTTTTCCCCAAGTCAGTACATAACTCTCACGATAAAATTGACCTTTTGACATCCTAAGTAAAAGGGCGACGATAATTAAAAATATCGCTTCCTCATAATCAATCCCTTTAAAAATAGAGAATAATGCCGCTAGAATTAGAGCGAACATTGTTAACTCATACGCTCTCTTCACACTATATTCAATTCCTCGAGATAATCCTAGTAACAAAAACCCTGCAGCCACCGATAATTGGTGTGATACGTTAATGATTGGAAACGATAAAAGCTCCTGGGCTACCTTTAGTCTGGACATAATTCCAGGGATACTTGCAGATAAAAGCAAGATTAAACCTGATAAAAAAACAAGCATCGTTAACAAGACATGACTAAATCCTTGGATAACAGCTTTAGGAAGATCATTCCAGGTTTGGTTCCATTTTTCCCAATAAAGCTTAACAAAGAATACAAGGCTTAAAAGGAATGGTAAAAAATAATACCCAATCCGGTAAAATAAAAGCAAAACAAGCACTTTTTCTTCGGGAATAAATAACTCTTGCATCCCCCAAATAAACACTAAATCAAAGGACCCTAGCCCTCCTGGAATCATACTAATGATGCCTGCACAAGCAGCTACAATATAGACAGGAAATAGACTGTCTGCAGTAATTGAAATCCCTAAAATCCTGCATAAGATCAAAATTGCAAAAAATACCGCGAGCCATTCGATAATTGAAACCAAGATAAGCTTCAAAGTAATATTTTTACTTAATAGTGACTGACTGCCCTTATTTGACTTAATCATATGGATGATTATAAAAAGCGGTAAGTATAAACCGACCCCAAGAACTGCAAAATAGAGCCATCTTGTATCAACAAATAGTGGAAAATTTCGATGTTTTATAATAACGATCCATGATAAAACTGATACCCCAGTTAAATAAAATAAGGATACAGAAGCAATAACCCCCAAAAGCCTTCGCTTGTCCTGTTCGAGCTTATGAAAGAAGTACGTCCTTAACATTCCCCCTATTAATCCACCGAAGCCGATTAAATTTGAAAAGGAATTCGCAATGAATGATTGTTCCAAAAGATCCCGAATTGGGACTTTCAATTTTAATATCCTGACTAATATCACATCATATAGCAACATTGGTAAAACTGCGACAAAGGTGATTGCTATTATTAATAGAAGAAGTCCGATATTAAGATGATTTAGTTCATCCTTCAATAACTGCATATTTAAGTTTTGGGTGAATTTTTTTATTTCAATAATTGCAAAGATTAACAGTAACAACGGGAAAATAAATTTAGCGATTTTTAAAATCTTTTCTTTTCGAATCCCCAACAAGCTAACCACCTAATTTTTCAGCTAATTCAACCTAGTCTCCGCAAGTGCTCTTTAATTCCTGATTTTACTATAAACTTTTCTATAGGAAAAACAAAGAAATATTTCATCACATTGCTGGATATTAATACTCATTGTAGACATTTTTTTAAATGTTCAACCACGATAGAGGAAGAAGAGTAAAGAGATTTATTTATCAAAAGGAGTACAAAAATAATAAAAAAGAGACAAGTTTACTCACCTAATAGGCATATGAATAAAGTAGGACAAATATACGAGGGGGAAGCAAATGAAATTTGTAGTATTTAAAAAAGAAACACTACTATTTTTTGTAGCTATTGGTGTTGTACTTGTTTCGCTATCGGCATGGTTCATGTTAAAAGCTGGAGATACAACTGTCTTTAATCAGCAAGGAAAAGCAAATATCCGTGAAATTCATATGGTCACTGCGGAATTCAGTACAAAAATGAAAAACGGAAAAGAAATGGAGGCTTACCGCTGGGATCCTGGTACAGTTTTCTTAGAAAAAAATGAAAAAGTAAGGTTATTTATTAATGGAATTAACGGTGAAGAGCATCCTTTTTATATAGAAGGAACAAAAATAAAAGGGATAGTGAAAAAAGGAGAAGAAACCATTGTTCCGCTCCAGTTTGAAAAAGAGGGAACCTATCGTTTGATTTGTGAGGTTCATTCAGACCGTTCCCGAAATGGCCCAATGATTGCTTATATTGTGGTAGATTAACGCAGGAGATCTTTCTCCTGCTTTTTTTATTCCAATTGTAGTTCTGTTTTATTAATTAATACCATTAACACCTTGTTATTATTGGATTTTTTCTATATAACAGTTTATCTATTATCATTAATAATTATAGTACAGTTTATATTTTACAATCTAAATGTCAGAACTAATCAGCCTAGGATAATGAAAAATATCCCTTTAAATAAGACTTCACAAAACCTTAACAATTAGTTACTAATATGCGTACCTTTTTTCACAATATATCTGTTATACTCAATTCATAAAGTAAATACAAAAACTGTTATATAGATTTTATAAAAAATATGAGGTGAAATATGATGGAACAATGGAATGGATTTACCAAAGGTGCATGGTCAAAAGAAGTTAACGTTCGCGATTTTATCCTAAAAAACTTTACTCCTTTTGAAGGAGATGACTCGTTCTTAGCTGGTTCAACTGAAGCAACCACTAAACTTTGGGATCAAGTAATGGAATTAACAAAGCAAGAGCGTGAAAATGGCGGAGTATTGGATATGGACACAGAAACCGTTTCTACTATCACTTCTCATGGTCCTGGATATCTTAATGAAAATCTTGAAAAAATAGTTGGTGTACAAACTGATAAACCTTTTAATCGTTCTATGCAGCCATTTGGCGGCATTCGCATGGCGAAAGCAGCTTGTGAGGCTTATGGTTACGAATTAAACCCTGAAATTGAAAAAATCTTTACTGAGTTCCGTAAAACTCACAACCAAGGTGTCTTCGATGCCTATACCGATGAAATGATGCTTGCACGTAAAGCTGCAATCATAACCGGACTTCCTGATGCATATGGCCGCGGTCGTATTATCGGTGATTACCGTAGGGTTGCCCTTTATGGTGTTGATTTCTTAATCCAAGAAAAGCAAAAGGATCAAAAGAACACAAGCAAAGTAATGACTGAAGATAACATGCGTCTTCGCGAGGAACTCGCTGAACAAATTCGTGCGTTAAAAGAACTGAAGGAAATGGCAAACAGCTATGGATTTGATATCAGCCAGCCTGCTAAAAATGCTGCTGAAGCATTCCAGTTTGTGTATTTTGGTTACTTAGCAGCGATCAAGGAACAAAATGGTGCTGCGATGAGCCTTGGTCGTGTATCAACGTTCTTAGATATTTACGTAGAAAGAGACTTACAAAACGGTACATTAACTGAAGAAGCTATACAAGAAATTGTTGACCATTTTATTATGAAACTTCGTCTCGTTAAATTTGCACGGACACCAGATTATAATGAATTATTCAGCGGTGACCCTACATGGGTAACTGAGTCAATTGGCGGTATGGCAAATGATGGTCGTTCTCTTGTAACGAAAAACTCTTTCCGTTTCCTTCATACATTAGATAATTTAGGTGCTGCACCGGAACCAAACTTAACGGTTTTATGGTCACCGCAGTTACCTGAGAACTTTAAAAAGTATTGTGCAAAAATGTCAATCAAAACTAGCTCCATTCAATATGAAAACGATGATATTATGCGTCCAGAATATGGCGATGACTATGGAATTGCCTGCTGTGTATCCGCTATGGAAATTGGTAAGCAAATGCAATTCTTCGGAGCTCGTGCAAACCTAGCAAAAGCACTTCTTTACTCCATTAACGGCGGTGTTGATGAAAAATTAAAAATCCAAGTTGGACCACAATATCAGCCAATTACTTCTGAAGTATTAAATTATGAAGAAGTCATGCAAAAATTTGATCTTATGATGGAATGGCTTGCTGGTCTTTATATTAACACGTTAAATGTAATTCACTATATGCATGATAAGTACAGCTATGAAAGAATTGAAATGGCGTTGCATGACAGCAAGATCCTTCGTACGATAGCAACTGGTATTGCTGGTCTTTCCGTTGTTGCAGATTCACTTAGTGCCATTAAATATGGTGAAGTTAAGGTAATCCGTGATGAAAATGGTCTTGCGGTTGATTTTGAAACGAATGGAGACTTCCCTAAATATGGAAACAACGATGACCGTGTGGATGCGATTGCTGTTGAAGTTCTTAAAACCTTTATGAAAAAGCTTCGCAAGCACCAGACTTACCGTGACTCAGTTCATACACTTTCAATCTTAACGATTACATCAAATGTGGTATATGGTAAGAAAACTGGTAACACACCTGATGGCCGTCGTATGGGAGAACCATTTGCACCAGGTGCTAACCCAATGCATGGACGTGACACAAAAGGAACATTAGCTTCCCTTTCTTCTGTGGCAAAACTTCCTTACAACTATGCAATGGATGGAATTTCAAATACCTTCTCAATCGTGCCTAAAGCTTTAGGTAAAGAAGAAGAAAGCCAAGTGCGTAACCTAGTATCCATCCTAGATGGATATGCTATCAAATCAGGTCATCACTTAAATGTTAACGTCTTTAATAGAGAAACATTAATTGATGCAATGGAACACCCAAAACTTTATCCACAATTAACAATCCGTGTATCTGGTTATGCAGTAAACTTTATTAAATTAACAAAAGAACAGCAATTAGACGTTATTAATCGTACTTTCCACGAATCATTATAAAGCGGAAGCGCCGCTAGGCGCTGGAATCAGAGAACTTGTTCCATATCAGGAGCCCTTTTTATCGGGCTCCTATTAAATTAAAGGGGGATCATCATCATGAACGGAAATATTCATTCAATCGAAACATTAGGGACAGTCGACGGACCAGGGATCCGATATGTAATTTTCACACAAGGCTGTCTATTAAGGTGCCAGTTTTGCCATAATGCTGATACTTGGGAAATCGGCAGCGGCAAAGAAATGGCTGTTTCCGATATCATGGTTGATCTAATCTCATACCTCCCCTTTATTCAATCGTCGGGTGGCGGTATTACAGTAAGCGGTGGAGAACCACTGTTGCAAATTCCTTTTTTAATAGAATTGTTTAAGGAATGCAAAAAGAAAGGGGTTCATACTACCATCGATTCTTCTGGTGGCTGTTTCTCCCATTCCAAGCTTTTTATTGAACAGCTCGAAGAACTCTTACAGTATACTGACTTAATCCTTCTCGATTTGAAGCATATTAACCGAAAAAAACATATCCAGTTAACTGGTATGTCCAATGATCATATTCTTGAATTTGCAACATTTTTATCAGACCATCAAGTTCCGGTTTGGGTACGTCATGTGCTTGTCCCTACGGTTACGGATGATCCTGAAGATCTGGAAAAACTCGGTAAATTTATCGGAACGCTTAAAAATGTCCAAAAGATTGAAATCCTGCCGTATCACAAGCTCGGCGTATATAAGTGGGAAGCACTTGGACTTGAATATCAACTAAACTCTGTCGAACCACCTACAGAGGAAAAAGTCGAGTTTGCTTATAAATTGATTACAGCACACTGGAAGGCACCGATTGAACACTGATTCACTTCTGAATCAGTGTTTTTTAAGAACTTATTAGTCCAATTAGTAATGTCTTCAAAATATGGTATAATCGCAATTATAAAATTGATTCTTTACCATTTCTACTATATACTCATATCATTGACAATTAAGTGAGGTGATAATTTTTGTTTCAATTGCTTATAGATATTTCAGATATCAATGCACTAAACGCCCTTTACGTCAGTATTTATTTAGGAATTACTTTGAAATTCTTATGGGCTTGGAGTGTGGAATATTCTTTTCTTGGCTCCTTATCTAATCAAGCAAGAACAGAAATTATTCACCCATTGGCTTTTTACCGTAAGAAAAGTTGTTTAAATGGAAGCTATATTCTGAAAAGAATTGTTATATATTTTCGTAGAAAAGAATATTCTCAGGATGATACTGAAGAGCCTATTTCCTTCCTCTATACTTAACAATTTATTTACAACATTCTAGGAGGAAATATGAAAACAAAACGATCTTCACTACTATTATTCTCACTGCTTGGCTTAATAACATTATTGCTATCGGCTTGTTCATCTCAAACACAAAAAGGAACTAACAATACTGGATTTTTTCAACATTATGTTGTCAATCCTTTTTCTGTATCTATCCATTCCGTTGCTGAATTCTTTAACGGAAACTATGGTTTGGCCATAATTATTGTTACAATAATTATCAGACTAGCGTTAATGCCGTTAATGCTCAGACAGTATAAAAATCAAATGGGTATGAAGGAAAAGATGGATGTATTAAAACCCGAAATGGACGTTATTCAAGCAAAGATGAAAACTGAAAAGGATCCTAAGAAAAAGCAAGAACTACAAGCGGAAATGATGGGCCTTTATAAAAAGCACGGGGTAAATCCATTAAATATGGGCTGTTTGCCATTGCTCATTCAAATGCCTATTCTAACTGGCTTCTATTATGCGATTCGCGGTTCAGAAGAAATTAAAACCCACGAGTTTTTATGGTTTAGTCTCGGAAATCCAGACATTATTATTACAATCATTGCTGGGGTTATTTACTACTTCCAGTTTAAAGTTTCCCAGTCCAATATGCCAACAACACAGCAAGACCAAATGAAATACATGGGATTGCTATCTCCATTAATGATTGTCATGTTTTCTTTTAATGCACCGGCAGCCCTGCCTCTTTATTGGGTGGTAGGCGGTACATTCCTTATTGTACAAACTATGATTAGCAAAAGTCTTTATCAGATAAAAAAAACACCAAAAGTCCAAGTCAAACAAAAATAATCAAATTGAAAAAGAAGCATCCTTTGATGCTTCTTTTTTAGATCCTGCTTCCTAACAATAGCCCACAAAAGGCAAGAATGATTCCTATCGTGAAACTGCTTAGCAAATAGCTGTAATAAAGCTTTTTCTTTTTTTCCCTTTTAAGTTTTACCGATTCAAGTATTAATGTCGAAAAAGTCGTAAATGACCCCATAAATCCAATACCTATTAAGGAATATAATGACCCTTTTACATTCAGTCCAAGGAGTAACCCCAATAAAAAAGCACCAATGAAATTGACTGTTAGGGTAGCTGAGGGAAACCCTGTTTTAGTTTGGTTTCTGCTAATCGCAAAGCGGCAAATCGCTCCAAAAAAACCACCAATTGAAACAAATATAATCTCAATCATATTACTCTCCTCGATTTATTTGCTTGTTCACTAAGTAACATTCCTGCCTTAGCCAAAAATAGACCTCCAAATAAACTAACAATTAAATAAAGGAAGCCAAATATGTATTTTCCTGTTTCGAGTAAATGAACCGTCTCAAAGCAAAAAGTTGAAAAGGTAGTATACGAACCAATGACACCAGTGGTAAGTGCGGTAAACAAATACGGATGAAGCTTATTGGAACTAACAACATGATTTGTCATAAAACCCAATAGAAAGGAACCTGTTAAATTTATTAAAAGGGTTCCTATTGGAAATTCTTTCCCCCATACCACTACAGCAAAAACTGATAATAAATAGCGGAGCAAACTTCCAACGACTCCGCCCAATCCAACTAAAAAATAAATCAAAGCACACACCCCTAAACATTTTCCTTTTTATAATTATCAACTTAGACCGGTTAGGATAGTTTTTTACAAAAATGGCAACCTAATTGTAGTAGTTTGACAAGGGAGTGTTAATACAACATGAGAAACAGCTTATTCGTCATTGCCACCCTCGTTTCGAGTCTTTATTTAACAGGTTGTGCAAAGAATAATATCGATGGTGATGTAACAACCCGGCAACGAAATACAAATGAAATAACTAGAGTGAATTTTAATAACCCTAATCAGGTCGGACCAGCTATTTCAAGTGCAGATACTAGTGATCCGGAATTAGATCGCAACAGAAATTATAACACTATTACCAATGGACGCAATAATAACAATGTTGGAAGCAATCAAACCAATACTAGAGTAGCGGACAAGGCTGCTGATAAAGTAATCAACTTAACTGAAGTAGACAACGCAACTGTCATTGTAAACGATAATAATGCTTATGTTGCGGCTAAATTGGACGTTTCAGCTCGTAATGAATTGACTTCAGCTATTAAAGAAAAGATTGCTCGAGCAGTTAAATCTGTTGATCGAGACATTGACAATGTTTATATTTCTGTTAATCCTGATTTTTATGATCGAATGAATACCTATTCAAGAGATATTCGGAATGGAAGAACGGTTTCAGGTTTTATCGATGAGTTTTCCGATACCATCCGCAGAGTGTTTCCTAATGCGAAGTAATATAAAGTGGGACGGGAAGTAAATTGCCTGGCAAATTGACCAGGCATCTTACTCTTTCACTGCAGTTTCAATCTAAGCTCAGTTCTTACATTGTCCCATTCATGACAAAGAATACTAAAAAAGACCGTGTCCCTAGTGTATCCATCGGAAATAATCCGATCTTTTCGTAATATCCCTTCCTTTACAGCTCCAATTCTAGCAATAGCTTGCTGGGACCTTTCATTTCGAGAGTCTGTTTTTAGTTGAACACGCGTGAGGTTCCAATTTTCAAAGGCATGCCTTAATAACAGGAATTTACATTCTGTATTTACCTTTGTCCGCCATACATCTGGGTGATACCATGTCGAACCAATTTCAGCACTTTTATGTCGCGGCGATATGTCTAAGAATCGGGTGCTGCCAATCACTTGATTTTCTTTATTTACAACGGTGAAAGTGTATTCTGATCCATTTTCTCTAGCTTTCAATGCTGCTTTAATCAATTGTTCCATTTCATTTTTTGATCGAACCTTGGTCGCCATATACGTCCATATTTCATCTGGTTTAGCCGCTTCCCATAAGCCCTCTAAATGGTCCATACTGATTGGAATCAAATTTACATTTTCCCCTTGTAACGAAAAAAGGTTGTTCCACAATTTAACCATTATTTAATTCTCCCCTTTATTTGCCGTATCTTTACCACTTTTTCCATATAAAAAGACTGCGGGCTATGCTCCACAGTCATGTTTATCTATACATTTTGGAAATATTCCTTGTAGAAGCCGCCTACTTTTCCAGTATTGTCAATAATGTAATAAAATTCTTCAGTTTCATTTTTCACATCATAGACTTTCCCAGCCGTTAAGGCGTTATTGACAAGGTATTTTTTTGCATCCGTGTGAACGCATTTTATTTTTTTTACTTTTTCACGATCACGCCATGATAGGTGAATCATTGTTGCCACCGTTCCTTTCGATCAATGTCCAATTTCTAGTATAATCAATCGGGACGGTTCTGTGCAACCATATCATGAGTCAATTACAAAAGTATTAGTTTTTTATTTAAAATATCTGTTATTAATTTAAGAAATTTGAACTTTTTTCAAATTTTATTAATTTTGGGTTCTCAAAAGGAATGTAAACCATTACAATTATAAAAACTGAATATTCAATCCATTACCAAGGAGGCATTCATAAAAAATGAAAATTATGAGTAATGAGCAATTGGTTTTTTCGTATCGGGATGCATTAAAGTCTGACAAGGAAAAAGAATGGATTAAGATCTTAAAGGATGAAATCAAACGGCGTGGTTTAAAACCATTTAAAAATCGTTAGCAAAAACCCAATGAAAAAACCGCTGAAAGGATTCAGCGGTTTTTCAATAACTAAATGATCTTTATTTAGCTTTCAGCATGTATTTATTCAAGATCTCGATTGGAAATAATCTAAATTAAAGTTGGTTATTTAACTGTCTAATAGGCCGAAAGCCTAACCCATTAAGTTTTGAAGCAATTTTGTCTGCTGCATCAACAGGGTGTTCTGCAGATATTTCAAAGAATTCTCCTTCATACTCTTGTTTTGCATGTACGTAGCGTGGATCATAATAATGTTCAAGTAAAATTCGAATCATATCAGGATAATTACGATCTGTTAACGTTTGGATGAGCGATTTTTTAATGTCTGGATCTTTAACACGTCTTAACACCTTTTCAATACCATCAAAAATCTTTTCGAAATACCAGGGTTCTTCCTTGTACGGCTGCACATACTCGGCGACAAGATGCTTTACCCGTTGATTAATGGGGGTGTTGAGATTGATGTTAATACCTTGCATTCTTTTATCCATTAATTCTTCAGTTTGGACAGCTTTTCCAATTCTTTTGCTTTCCGCTTCAACCAGAAAATAATCAGCATCTTTTATTTCTTGAAGACCTTTAAATAGAAGGGAGTCAAATGTTTTTTGGTTATGACCGTCACCAAGACCAATCGTTCCAAATATCGAACCGCGATGGCCCGCCATCTCTTCAAGGTCTAAGATTGGATATCCCTTCTTTTTCAATATCTTTAAGACCTCTGTTTTACCAACACCGGTCAGTCCGTGGAGGACGACTGCTTTGTTAGGAAGCATTGTAGGCAATTGTTCAAGAATATAGTGGCGGTATGCTTTATAACCGCCTACGAGTCGCCATGAATAAATTCCGGCAAACTCTAAAAATGTAACCACTGCCTTACTTCGCATTCCACCACGCCAGCAATGGATAATAAGTTCCATATCGTCTGAAACGCATTTTTTTATTGTTTGAAGGAGTTCAGGAATTTTAGGCGAGACAATTTCCATTGCCTTCCATTTCGCAATCGCCGCCCCTTCTTGTTTGTAAATGGTTCCGATTATTTGTCGTTCCTCATTTGTAAATAAGGGAACATTAATTGCTCCCGGAATTGTGCCATCTTTAAACTCGATCGGTGAGCGTATATCAATGATTACTGGGTTCTTTGTCGTAAAAAGTTCTTCCACCGTCATTTCCTTCATATCATCTACGCTCCTTGTAAAAGTAATATTATCTGAAAAATAACATATCTAATGAAAACAAACAAAACTTCCACAACGGGAAGTTTCAGAAAAGTAAACATCATGGGAATTTATTTTCTAAATAAAGTATAAAGACCATTATACAGGATATATCACTAGCTTTCAAGAAGCCGGGAATTACTGCTTTTATGCAAATTTAATTTGTATTAGCGGAATGGAGGACAGTTGTTTCAAAAAAACAATTCCGCAAATTAAATTATTTTAATTATAGAGGACTCCTGTGCAGTAATAAATGACACTAAAATATAAAAGGTCTACTCACGCAGTCGAGAGTAGACCTTTTACCTATACAATCTTTGATTTTGGTTTGAAGACTGACATCAACTTTTCCATTTCGGACAAATTTTGACTGTTAAATAAATCGACAATTTTACTGCCGACAATAACTCCATCACAGTATTTTGTTAGGTCCGTTATTTGTTCTTTATTTGAAATGCCGAAGCCAGCCAAGACGGGAATCGGACTTACATCTTTTACAGATTTTAAAAATTGATTCAATTCCGAATCATATTCATTTCTTGCCCCTGTAATCCCCTTAATTGTAACCGTGTATAAAAATCCCTTGCCCTTGCTTGAAATCGTTTTGATTCGCTCCATTGGTGTTGTCAGCGTTACGAGTCGAATCAACTCAATTTCTGCTTTCTCAAGATGTGACGTAATGATTTCCTCTTCTTCTATTGGCAAATCGGGAATAATACACCCATCCACACCAGCTATACGAATATCTCGGACAAATTCCTCTACCCCATAGGAATAAATGGGATTTAAGTAGGTCATGAGGAGGATTGGAACTGACACATCCTTTCGCGCTTTTTCTAGTTCTGCAATAATCCCCTTTAAAGTTGTTCCATTTTCCAGTGCCCTAATTCCAGCTCGTTGAATGGTTGGTCCATCTGCCACAGGGTCTGAAAACGGAACCCCAACTTCAATCGCAGTTGCACCAAATTTCTCCAACAGTGTTAGACGTTCAACCAAACATTCCAGCCCACCATCCCCGGCCATTATGTAGGGAACAAAAGCTTTTGTATTATTTTCTTTTAAAGCCGTAAAAGTTTTTTCAAAACGGTTCATTTCTTATCTCTCCTCTCTCAGCCGTGTTTTCACGGTATCCACATCTTTATCTCCGCGTCCTGATAGGCAAACAACAATCTTTTTTGTTTCATCCATTTTTGCAGCTAGTTTTACTGCAAAGGCAATTGCATGAGCACTCTCTAATGCGGGGATGATTCCTTCAAGCTTCGATAAGAGCTGAAATGCGTCTAGCGCTTCTTTATCGGTAATCGATTGATATGATGCTCGACCAATGTCATGCAAATAGCTGTGTTCCGGTCCTACGCCTGGATAATCAAGACCTGCCGAGATGGAATGGGCTTCTTGAACTTGACCATCTTGATCTTGTAATAGATACATTAGTGCACCATGTAGTACACCTGGACTTCCCTTTGTTAAGGAAGCCGCATGATACTCTGTATCAACACCCTGTCCAGCAGCTTCCACGCCATAAAGACTAACCATCTCATCCTCGATAAATGGATGGAACATCCCCATCGCATTGCTCCCGCCGCCAATACAGGCAACCACTGCATCCGGTAGCGCCCCTTCGCTAAGTTGGAATTGTTGTTTTGTTTCTTTGCCAATAACACTTTGAAAATCTCTAACCATTTGCGGAAATGGATGTGGTCCCATTACAGATCCTAATAGATAGTGGGTATCATCTACATTTTCAACCCAGTATCTTAAGGCTTCGTTTACGGCATCTTTTAATGTTGCACTACCAGATGTGACACTGACGACCTTTGCACCCAGCAATTCCATTCGAAAAACATTTAATGCCTGTCTTTTGATGTCCTCCTCACCCATAAACACGATACAATCAAGATTTAATAAGGCACAAACGGTTGCCGTTGCTACACCATGCTGACCTGCACCAGTTTCAGCTACAATTTTTTTCTTTCCCATACGTACCGCTAGTAGAGCCTGCCCAATCGCATTGTTAATTTTATGGGCGCCAGTATGGTTTAAATCTTCTCTTTTCAGAAAAATCTTAGCCCCGCCCGCGTGTTTCGTCAGGTTATCTGCATAATACAATGGGGTTTCTCTCCCCACATAGTCTTTTAACAATTTTCGAATTTCCGCTTGAAAGGAAGAATCCTTTTTGGCGCTTTCATAGGCTTCACCAAGTTCAATTACTGCTTTCATTAATGTTTCCGGGACAAATCTCCCCCCGAAAATGCCGAAGTGGCCTTTCTCATTTGGCAATGTATATGTGTTCATTCCCTTTACCTCCCTACAGGTGTGCTTTTGGCTTTTTCTATAAATGTTTGAATCTTTCTTAAATCCTTTTTCCCAGCGGTTTCTACCCCTGAGCTAACATCCACCATATATGGCCTAATAATTTTTATCGCTTCTTCAACATTGTCTGCATGCAACCCGCCAGCTAGGATGACTTTTTGGCTATTAATCAAGTGAGGATTGACCTCATTCCAATTAAACACCGTTCCATTTCCGCCTCTGTATTTTCCTTTGGGACTGTCGAGTAAAATAAAGTCACTTGGAAAATCAGCCAATGCCTCTAAGCTTTCATTTCCTTGAAAACTGATTGACTTAATGACAGGCAAGGAAAGCGATTCACTGAATGTTGCTGTTTCATCTCCGTGTAACTGGATATGTGTCAGGCCCACAGCGGAAGCGATTCTTTTGATATTTGCTTTTGTTTCATTAACAAAAACACCGATCTTAAACACCTCTTTAGGTATCTTAGCAATTATCTCATGTGCTTTCTCAATCGAGATCCTGCGCTTACTTTCTGCAAAGACAAACCCAATAGCATCAGCACCATATTGAGCCGCCGCAACCCCTGTTTCGATATCAGTAATTCCACAAATTTTTACTTTCATCTATTTACACCTTCATTAAGCGGCAAGCGAAAGTCTATAAAGGATTGTTTCACATTTGCACTTTTCATTAATGCTTCTCCCACTAAAATCCCATTCGCTCCTGCATTTCTAACACGTGCTACATCCTCTTGGTGATGGATCCCGCTTTCACTAATGAGATACGCACCAGTGCTTTTTACAATGGAAGCTAATGTCTCTGTCACCTCAAGCGAAACATGAAAGGTTTTTAAGTCGCGATTATTTACTCCAATCAGCTTTGCTCCTGTCTTAAGTGCACTCTCCAATTCCTTCTGATTATGAACCTCCACCAGTACCTCCAAGCCTAAGTTCTTAGCATATTGAAGGAGTTCAACCAATCTCTGATCGTCTAATGCAGCTACAATCAGTAAAATGATATCCGCCCCATTGGAAGAAGCAAGATTTATTTGCAATTCATCAATGATAAAGTCTTTACAGAGAATCGGCAGATTTACCTTGCTCCGAACAGCTCTTAAATCGGAGAAAGAGCCCTTAAAAAAGGTTTGATCTGTTAGTACAGAAATAGCAGAAGCGCCATATTCTTCATATAACCCCGCCTGATAGGAAGGCTCAATCATGTTATTAATGATTCCTTTTGAAGGAGATGCTCGCTTAAATTCAGATATGATCGATATTTGTTCTGCTGTTTTCAGTTTTTGAATTAAAGATCTTTTCGGCTGATTTGTACCTTCGAATAGTTGGTTTCCCTCTCGAAGGAAGAGAACTTCTTTTTTCTTTTGGTCAATGATTTTATCTAAGATTGTTGCCACTTATATCGCCTCTTTCTGACCCGCTGCTTGAGATTTTTCAATTAAAGTAGTTAATTTTTCATAAGCAGCACCAGAGTCAATGATTTCTTTCGCAACATTGATCCCATCCTGAATGGAATTTGCTTTACCTGCTGTATAAATTCCTAGTCCAGAATTAAGTAAAACCGTATCACGGTAAGCACCCTTCTCCCCTTTTAACACATTGATTAATATCTCAGCATTTTCCTTAGAGTCTCCACCCTTAATACAGCTGTTATCATATCGTGGGAGATTGACTTCTTCTGGGAGAAATGATTGATTAGCAATTTTCCCATCCTCTAAAATAGTTAAATAATTTTCCCCCTGAAGTGAAGCTTCATCCATGAAACCTGCACCATTAA
Source organism: Neobacillus sp. C211 (assembly GCF_051842875.1). Taxonomy (NCBI): domain Bacteria; kingdom Bacillati; phylum Bacillota; class Bacilli; order Caryophanales; family Bacillaceae; genus Neobacillus; species Neobacillus sp. C211. Next base: position 54,775 of record NZ_JBPXRO010000012.1, on the reverse strand, counting down.
TAACAATAGCCCGCTTGCGTCCTAACTTCAAAAGAACTTCAGCAAACACATTCAATAAATCTCTCCGATACACACCCAACAATTGATAGTCCAACTCAATCGGATTGGTAAGTGGTCCGATAAAGTTAAAAATGGTTGGTATCTTCAATTGTTTTCGAACTGTCATGACTTTCTTTAACTTTGGATGAACGTTTGGGGCGAATAAGAAGGATAATCCTATTTCCTGAAGAATTTCCTCTGTTCTTTCTGCGGAAAGATTTAAATGGATTCCTAAGTATTCCAGCACGTCCGCACTGCCCGTTTTGCTCGAAACACTTCGATTGCCATGCTTGGCAACAGGAATTCCAGCACCAGCAATAACAAAAGCAGACGTAGTACTCACGTTAAAACTGGAGGATCCGTCCCCTCCTGTTCCACAATTATCAAGAACGCCTGAAATTTTCTCATTAAATTTCAGCGTATTTGCCTTCATCGCTTTTACAATTCCCGTAATTTCTTCAACTGTTTCTCCTTTAGATTTCAATCCCATTAAAAAGGCAGCAATTTCAGATTCAGAAACCTCCTCACCCAAAATGAAATGCACGGCTTCTTTCATCTGGTTTTCAGAAAATGATTCACGTTCAGCTAATTGGAGTAAATAATTCTTCACTTTTATTCATCCTCTCTATCTCATTTAAAAAGTTTTTTAGGATTTGTTTACCTGATGGAGTACCAATCGACTCCGGATGAAACTGAAGACCGAAAATGGGATATTCACGATGTTTAATGGCCATGATTTCCTGGTCATCATCAGAATGAGCAATACACTCAAGTTCCTCCGGAATACTACTCTTCTCAATAATTAATGAATGATAGCGCATCACTTCTAATGGGTTGGGAAGACCGTTAAATAATCCACCACTCCGATGTGAAATCAATGATGTTTTACCATGTTTGATAAGGGCTGCTCTTTGAATCTCCCCACCGAAAGCTGCACCAATGGCTTGATGGCCGAGACAGATTCCTAAAATAGGGATTTTATTATAAAATGTTTGAATCAATTCGATACAAATTCCTGCATCCTCTGGCTTCCCTGGTCCTGGGGAGAGAATAATGGCTTTAGGATTTAAATCTCTGATTTGGTCCATGCTTAATTGGTTATTTCGTAAAACCGTAATTTGTTCACCTAATTCCCCTAGATACTGATAAAGGTTGAATGTGAACGAGTCAAAATTATCAATCAGTAAAATCATTTCTCACCCTCCAAGAAAGAATTAAGTTTATTTATTGTCTCTTGATATTCGGACTCTGGATTTGAGTCATAAACGATACCAGCCCCTGCCTGAATATATGCTGAACCCTCTTTTAAAATCATCGTTCGGATGGCAAGGGCAAAATCCATATTTCCGTCTGCTGATAAATAACCAACAGCCCCTGAATATAACCCTCGTTTTGATTTTTCCAAGGAGTTAATAATCTCCATAGCCCGAACCTTCGGGGCTCCTGAAACAGTCCCAGCGGGCAGACAGGCCGCGAGGGCATCTATTGCTGTTTTATCAGCATTTAAATGCCCGCTTACTTCAGAGACAAGATGCATCACATGCCGGTATTTTTCTACCGCCATATACTTATCTACTTGAACGGAACCAAAATTGCAGATCTTGCCGAGATCATTTCTGCCAAGGTCAACAAGCATCTTATGCTCAGCAAGTTCTTTTTCATCATTTTTTAATTCTTTTTCAATCAACAAATCTTCATCGTTTGTTTTTCCCCGTCTTTTGGTCCCTGCAATTGGGTTTGAAATAACTGTGTTGGCTCTTGTTTTAATTAAACTTTCAGGGGATGAACCAATAACGGTATAAGTATCAAAATCAATATAAAACATATAAGGAGTAGGATTATTCGCACGATGTTTACGATAAAGCGATAATGGTTCTCCGTTAAATGTTGATTTCATTCGTCTTGAAAGGACTACTTGAAATATATCACCTGCTAAAATATGCTCCTTCGCCATTTCTACATTTTTGATAAAGGCTTCTTTGTTTGTTTCGGATTCAAACCCTGAGAAATAAAATGGCTCCTCTGCTGGGTAGAAGGTAGGCTGCTTTAGCTCTTCTATCCTTTGATTGATTCTTTTTTCAATTAAAGCGTTATCGCTCTCCTTGACTAAAGGACACCCACAAATCAAGACCTTGTCTTCAAGATGATCAAAGATAATAACTTCTTCATAAAACATTAAGTGTACATCCGGCATTTCCATTCCGTTTGAATATTCATCTCCGATTACTTCATATTGCCTGATAATGTCATACCCCACGTACCCGACCGCGCCTCCAATAAACGGAAAGGGAAACTCTTCAAAACCCATGGGTGGTATAAGTTTTTTTAATACATCGAGAGGGTTGCCTTTTAAAACTTTCTTGTCTCCATTCCGCTGAATAATCTCATTATTATCACCCCTTGAAATAAGTTCGAAAGCTGGGTCTGCACCAATAAAGGAATATCGCCCAGAGTCATTGTACTTATGAGAACTTTCCAATAGGAACTTCTTTTTCCCGCTAATTTTTTGTAATATGGAGATTGGTGTAAGCGTGTCTCCTTCGATCTCGTTTATGAAATAACCACTTTTAATTTTCATGTTTCGACTCCTTTCTAAAATAAAAAAAAATCGTCCTCTATATGCGCAATTAATTACGCATATAGAGGACGATTCTATGGTCGTGGTGCCACCTCCATTTGAAGCAGTGGATAAAACCTGCTTCCTCTTCAGATACGGAACAATCCGTTCGATATCCTATCCTTTTAACGGTGGAGTTCCGTGCATCCCTACTCAGGTTCAAGATGCCTCTCACAAGTCCATTCCACAAATCCTTTCTTATCGGGCTCCCACCTACCCCGACTCTCTTGGAAGAAATAAATTAGTGTACTCCTCTTGCTCAACGAGTTAATTATTTAACTTTGATGTTGTTGACTTTTATCCTACGCAAATTTCAAGTGAAAGTCAAGTGAAAGATTTAGAAAATTTCAAATTAATTCTTTTCCATTTAAAGGATGCCTTAACTGGGGTTTTTTAAGGTGATTAAGCGAATAGTAATAATAGCAAATCATGAAGGCGGGATTGAAGATTAATGGAACATATTGAACATTTAAGCCAAAATCCAAAAGCTGTGAAAAAGAAACAATCTGCAGCCGGACAAAAGCGGTCCAATGAGATATCTAATCAAAAGTGGGCAATCATCTCACTGTCATCCATTCCTTTAGTCATGACATTGGGAAATTCAATGTTAATACCAGTTCTACCTTCAATGGAAAAAAAATTATCCATTTCATCTTTTCAAACGAGTATGATAATTACTGTCTATTCGATTGTCGCCATTTTTTTAATACCTGTCGCAGGATACCTATCAGACCATATTGGTCGAAAAAAGGTCATTATCCCTAGTCTCATCATTGCCGGTATTGGCGGTCTAATTTCAGGATTTGCCTCATGGAAACTTGATGATGCCTATTGGATTATTTTAGCTGGTAGAGCACTGCAAGGGGTCGGAGCAGCAGGGGCGGCTCCTATTGTCATGCCATTGGTTGGTGATATGTTTAATAACGAAGATGATGTTAGTTGTTGTTTGGGTCTAATTGAAACATCCAATACGTTTGGGAAAGTATTAAGTCCTATTTTAGGGGCTTTTCTAGCAGGATTCATATGGTTTTTGCCGTTTTTTTCATTCCCTGTATTTTGTGCCATTTCCGTTGTGATGATCATATTTCTGGTCAAAAGCCCAAAAACAACTGAGAAACCAATTCCTTTCAAAGAGTTTTTCATCAACGTGAAAAAAACCTTTACTGAAAAGGGCCGTTGGCTATACGGTATCTTTTTTATTGGTGGAATACTCATGCTAGTCCTTTTTGGGATTTTATTTTATCTTTCGGAAATTTTTGAAAAAGAATACAACATTAAGGATATTAAAAAGGGATTTTTTCTTGCATTACCACTAGGAGCACTTTGCCTATCATCGTTTATAAGCGGTAAGGTGATTAAGAAAAATAAAATATTGATGAAATGGATCACGTTTGCCGGAATTGTCGCAACAGCCTTATCCATTGGTGCATTATGGTTTTCGATTAAGCTTTGGTACATGATTACCATGTTTCTTATTAGCGGAATTGGAATCGGTGCAGGCCTTCCATGTCTAGACGCTTTAATTACCGAAGGCGTTGAAAAAAAAGAAAGAGGAACCATTTCATCAATTTATAGTTCCATGAGGTTTATTGGAGTTGCTGCTGGACCTCCGATTATTGCATTGTTATTAAAGCATGCGATCCATTGGATTTTTATCCTCTTAGGCAGTCTAAGTATCATTGCTGCACTTGTCGCATTAATGGCCATAAAACCCAATGCACAAGAACAAAAGAGCTGAGGAATCCCTCAGCTCTTTCATTTTTTTAATTATTTCACTGGTTTTTTTAAGAAACCGATTAATAGTGCTGATACAACTGATCCAACTAAAATAGCTAGTGCGTAAAGAAGGGCTCCATTCTCAACCAATGGGACTACAAATATTCCACCATGTGGTGCGCGAAGACCAATTCCGAACGCCATTGAAAGTGCACCTGCGATAGCTGAACCAGCCATAACGGAAGGAATGACACGCAATGGGTCAGCTGCAGCAAAAGGGATCGCCCCTTCGGTAATGAAGGATAATCCCATTACATAACATGCTTTACCAGCATCTCTGTCTTGGTCATTAAATTTATTTTTGAAGAATGTCGTTGCAAGAGCAATTGCTAGCGGCGGTACCATACCTGCAGCCATAATCGCTGCCATTGGTTCATAAACACCACTCGCTAATAAACCTGTTCCAAATACATAGGCAGCCTTGTTAACTGGCCCCCCCATATCAAACGACATCATAAGACCTAGCACAATACCTAATAAAACTGCATTACCTGTCCCAAGACCTGTCAACCAATCAGCAATTGTTCCATTCAACCATGCAACTGGTTTATTCACTACATAAAGCATGATGAATCCTGTGATGGCAATTCCAAAAAGAGGGTACAGTAAGATACTCTTAATACCTTCTAAAGATCTAGGCAGTCCGGCAAATACTTTTTTCAGAAGAAGGACAACATAACCTGCGAGAAAACCAGCAACTAAACCGCCAAGGAAGCCTGCTCCGCCACTTGCCGCCATCATACCGCCAACCATACCTGGAGCAAAACCTGGACGATCTGCAATACTTAGAGCAATAAACCCTGCTAAAACAGGAACAATGAGTCCAAATGCGTTACCGCCGCCAATCGTCATTAATGCTTCTGAGATCTGGTTGTAGGATGGATCGTCAGGCTTAAATGAGTTATAACCAAACATAAAGCAAATCGCAATAAGAATTCCACCGCCGACAACAAATGGAAGCATATTAGAAACACCATTCATTAGGTGCTTATAAAAGCCTGTACGTGACCCTTTTTGATCGGATCCCTTTTCACTTTGTCCGCCATTTCCTCGAAATAAAGGTGCATCCTGCTTTAGCGCTTTATCAATTAATTGTTCTGGGCGACGAATTCCTTCTGCTACTGCTGCTTGAATGACATGCTTGCCGTTGAATCGTTCCATTTCCACATTGATATCTGCAGCAATAATGACTGCTGTTGCATTTTCAATTTCTTCCTTGGTCAGAATATTTTTTGCGCCGCCAGAACCATTGGTTTCAACCTTAATATCTACACCCATTTCAGATGCTTTTGCTTTTAAGGAGTCGGCGGCCATATAGGTATGTGCAATACCAGTTGGACATCCTGTAACAGCAACTATTAAATTCTTTTTACTTATTGTTACTGTTTCTTGTTTTTCTTCTTTATCATTTCGGTTAATGGTGTCAATGATTTCTTCAGGAGTAGTTGCCTTTAGAAGATCGTATCGGACTTCCGCTTTCATTAACAAACCAGAGAGTCGGGCTAACGCTTCTAAATGTGTATTATTCGCACCATCTGGAGCAGCAATCATAAAAAATAGATGTGCCGGTTTACCGTCCAATGATTCATAATTAACACCTGCAGCTGATTTACCAAAGACAATAGCGGCTTCTTTCACTACTTGTGTTTTAGCATGCGGGATAGCGATCCCATCCCCAATTCCAGTTGTACTTTGCTCTTCACGCTTTAGGATCGCTGCTTTAAATTCAGTGCGATCCGATATTTTCCCTGCATTAAAAAGAACATCAACCAACTGATTAATCGTTGCTTCTTTTTGATTGCCTTCAATATTTAAAAGAATCGTATTTTTTGATAATAATTCAGTAATTTTCATGGTTTTCTCTCCCTTAACGGATCTCTTTAATATGAACTTGTGGAAGGAGTTCTTCTACTTTTCCCTTGGTACATAAACCTAGTGAAAAGGCTGTTGCACTTCCTGACGCTACACTATAACGAAAAGCTTCTTCAATATTTCTGGTCCGCTCGTAGGCAGCCAAGAAACCTGCGACCATAGAGTCCCCTGCCCCAACTGAATTTTTCACTTCCCCTTTTGGAACCTCCGCAAAAAGTGTCATTCCGCTATTTATTAGTACCGCTCCTGCGCCTGCAAGAGAAACAATTACATTTTTCGCTCCCATATCCACGAGTCTTTTGCCATATGGGATGACTTCAGCTGGGTTTGCAATGGTGGTGTCAAATAATTCCCCCAGTTCATGATGATTCGGTTTGATTAAAAATGGCCGATAAGGAAGAACCTTTTTTAATAAATCACCTTCAGCATCAACAACAAAGTCTGCTCCACTTTCACTGCAAATTTTCACTAGTTCCTCATAGGTTGTTTTAGGTAAGCTAGCGGGGATACTTCCAGCTAGTACTAATAGATCATCTGCCTTTAAGTGGTGAATTTTTTGTTTTAGGCGTATGAAGTTTTGTTCTGAAATATTTGGACCAATGGCATTAATTTCTGACTCTTGACTGGTCTTAATCTTTACATTGATTCGAGTATCTTCATCAACCTGGACAAAGTCTGTATCAATTTTTTCATTATGAAGATATTGTTCAATATAAGCCCCAGTAAAACCACCAATAAATCCAAGTGCCTTACTTTTGGTACCAAATTGTTTTAATACCGTTGAGACATTTATCCCTTTTCCACCAGGAAACTTCGCCTCATTTATAGTTCGATTTAATTCTCCTAGCTGAAAGCTCTCTAATTTGACTATATAGTCGACTGAAGGGTTTAAAGTTAATGTATATATCATGATGTCACTACCTTTATAGTTGTTCTATTTACATATTGCTTCTGCGTTTCGTCATCTACATCATTAGTGATAATAGTTGCTTCATGGATATCAGCAATTTTGGCAAACGAGATTTCAGCAAACTTTGTATTATCTGCTAAAACATAGGTCTCTCTTGAAAGTGAAATTGCCTTTTGCTTCACCATTGCTTCCTCCTGGTCTGGAGTTGTAAATCCAAATTGTGGATGGATGCCATTAACACCTATGAAACATTTATCAAAACGGTAAAGGTCTAAACCAGCTAAGGCTCCCCTTCCGATGAAAGCATTTGTATTCGGCTTCGCCAAACCGCCAATTAAATAGGTCGATATGCCCTTATCTAATAATGGCTTTAAATGCATTAATCCATTCGTGACAACAACGATCTCCTTTAATGGCAGGAATTCAATCATTTCAATCACAGTGGACCCAGCATCAAGATAAATGCAATCTCCTTCCTCCACTAAATTCGCTGCATATTGAGCAATCAATCGTTTTTCTTGAAGGTTTTTGGAGGATTTCTCAATCATACTTAGCTCTTGAAGTTTCCCCTGTAATCTTGAGGCACCTCCATGGATCCTCTTTAGAAATTTTTGGTCTTCTAGCAAAGAGAGGTCTCTGCGAATTGTTGACTCCGAAGACTCGGTTAACTCCATAATTTCATTAATTTTAATAACATTCTTATCTTTTAACAATTGAAGTATGATTCGATGACGTTCTGGTGTTAACAAGTCATCACCACCTATTTTTTTATTCTTCTTAAGTACATAATACTGAAAACGATTGCAAAAATCAATCATTTTCTTTCAAAATCATTCATAAATTGAATGATTTTGAACGTTATTTGAATTTTTCTACAATACATAATATATCAACTTAAAAACAAAACTTTTCTGCTCCATGTCGAATGATTATGGTATAATATTTATGTATCATTTTGAAATATTGCGGGTGTGGTTTAATGGTAGAATTTCAGCTTCCCAAGCTGACGGCGGGGGTTCGATTCCCCTCACCCGCTCCATAGGACAAAATGGAGAAGTACCCAAGTGGTTATAAGGGGGCGCACTCGAAATGCGTTAGGACGGGTAACCGTTGCGTGAGTTCGAATCTCATCTTCTCCTCCATACATATTCTTTCAAAAAACACGATGTTTTATCGTGTTTATATTAATATAAAGACCGCCAGAAATAATTTTTGGCGGTTTTTGCATGTTCCTTTTTGATAAGGACTTAACCATTCAGGGTCCCTATTAATACATAGAGGACATCACTATTCGAGAAAAATAATAATAACAATGCTACTTCTAGTTTTTCTTGTTGATTTAAATATGTGTATAATAATTAGGATGAATAATTTGAAGAGGATGATACACTTGAACATTACTGGACACTCAGTTGAAAAATTGGAAGATCCATTCGGTCTATTATCAGGTGACCGATATGAGTTTTTCTTAGATCTTGATGTAGATGAAGAGGATGAGCTTTATTCGGATAAAGGAATTGGCCTAAGGGCCATTTTCGTCAGCGACGAAAATGGTGACAAAATAACCAACTTTTATCTTTATGAACAAGGGAGCGATAAGGTCCTTGACTTTGATCTGGAAGAGGATGAAGAAGAACTGGTCCTTGCCTATTGTAAAGAAAACGCAAAAGCATAATAAAAAGGCAGGGAGAAATGAAACCTCCCTGCTGACAATTTGATCACATAAAATTCTTACTATGATTGTGAATTACCTGCAATTCTTTAGTACTTTCTGTCATTTCACTTTTGCAGATCGGACATAGTGGCACATCAGTGCTTTTAAAATTGTCGCGAATCCAGCATTTACAAGTCTCTGAACTACATACCCAAATTTTAGTTTCTTCTAATTTGATTTCCTCATCATTTTTTCTACCAAACGCCAAAACGATCACCCCTTGTAATTAGTGCATGACTGTTTTTAAATACTTAGTTTGCTAGCTAAATAATATGGAAAATATCAAATACATCATTTAGCAGTATCCTATTGACTTTTAAACTATTATTTGTGTATAAATCATATATATAAAAGGTGATGCTTAATCATGGTGCATCACCTTTTTTTAAAAGAATTAAACTGTTTGAACGTTAGAAGCTTGTGGTCCGCGAGCGCCTTCAACGATTTCAAAAGAAACTGATTGGCCCTCTTCTAAAGTTTTGAAGCCTTCTGATTGGATAGCTGAGAAGTGTACGAATACGTCTTGACCGCCTTCAGCTTCAATAAATCCAAATCCTTTTTCTGCATTAAACCATTTAACTTTACCGTTGTTCATGGAAAAACCCCCAAAATATAGTTCACTTTTAATTTATCCTACATTTAAAAAAATAAAAAAGACGCACTAACACGTTTGGGCAATAGACATCACCCACATTTTCGTGCAGTTACGACTACTTAAACCAATAAATATTTAACTAACTTAAAAGCGTACCTTTATTTTAACTCATTTCTGCTATTCAGTCAACAAAATTTCAAAAACTAGGAAATTCAGTGAATATATATCAGTTAAAAATATAATAGTTTCCTATCACTCACCAGCAATCAGATTTTTTACGTTGGGGTGAATTGTATTCCGAGAGCAATGAATCCCAAATTGAGTTCATAGCTCTTTATTGAAATTACCTTGTAAAAATATTTCCATGAAATTGACGACAAATTTCTGTAAATCCGCTTCCATGCCAATGTAATCAAGAGTATTAACCGGTTCTTTATCAGGTTTTGGTCGAAAATCAGCGATGCTTTTGCCTTTGGCATTACCAAATTCCTCTACTCTTACTCTTCTCGGGATATATTTTACGAAATCCGGTTCCGTTAATGCCATTAACGGGACCACATCATGTAGTGGTGCACCTTTAATTCCCGGCACATTCTTCTGATAGGCTTTATAGTAATAATCAAAGGCTGGTTTTAATAATGGTTTAAAGGGTGTCGGGCTGTTTTTGCTAAGGAAGTCAATAATATCAGGAGTTATGATTGCTTTGTTTGTTATGTTTAAAGGAAAAAGATGAATATTATGAGCTTTTTCCATAACGGTATCTGCCGCAATTGGATCCACATAAAAATTCGCCTCAGCTTCAGCAGAAATATTTCCAGGAACCAAAAAAGCCCCTCCCATAATATAAAATGAGTTTACTTCCTTTAATGCGTCATTCCCATATAAGATAAACATCAATGCTAACTCAGTCAATCTTCCGACAGAAACAATCACAAGGTTTCCTTTATATTGTGTAACAATTTCAAGAATTTTGTTAATATCATAAACTTTTACATTCTGGATCGTATCTGGAGGCTTAATTGGTCCTAATCCCTCTTTGCCATGTATCTCAGGGTAAAACACTATTGATTCACCTGATATTGGTCCTGCTGCACCTGCTATGATTGGAATATCTGCTCTCCCACCTAACGTTAACAGGTAAGCTGTATTCTTAACCGATTTTTCTTTCGGTGTATTTCCATAACCACTGACAATACCAACTAGGTTTATTTTCGGATTAAGTAAGGCATACATGATGGCAAACGAATCATCGATACCAGGATCAGCAATCATGAGCACATTATAAGCCATAGCCTCTCCTCCAATTTTTTATATTTATTAAAATTATGCAAAGAAAATGGTTGAAAGAACATGAAAAACCGACCCGAGAGAATTCGAATCGGTCGTTAGCAAATTTCTTAGATTATGCTTCCTTTTTGACTCTTGTTGCTGCTTTCTTTCTAGGAGCTGCCGCTTTTTTGGGTTTTGTGCGATCAATGGATGCCTGTAATGCTGCCATTAAGTCAGTGACATTTGACGCTACTTCCTTCGTTGCAGCTGATACAGTTTCTTGTCCACTTCTTTTAGACTCAATCAATTCCAACAATGCAGTCCGGTATTCATCAGTATATTTTTCCGGCTCAAAATCTGTTGTTAATTGATCAATCAGTAAGATAGCAGTGTCTAATTCTCTTTTCGTCACTTTGTCTTCTGAAGGTACACTAGGTACATCACCGGCTTTACGAACTTCATCAGGATAATGAATTGTTTCCATGACTAAGACATTTTCATATACCCGTATAACGGCTAATTGCTCCTTTGATCGAATGATGATTTTGGCAAGTCCAACTTTTTGAGACTCCAACAAGGCCTTTCGAAGCAAGGAATAGGCTTTTCCTCCCCCCTCACTGGGAGACATATAGTAGCTTCTATCATAATAGATCGGATCAATTTGTTCCATTTTTACAAAATCAATAATTTCGACCGCTTTCTCTTCGTTTTCTTTTCTTAACTTTTCGAGTTCTTCATTATCAAGGACAACAAATTTCCCTTTTGTATATTCATATGCCTTAACGATATCCTCTGGCTTCACTTCTTCCTCACAAACAGAACAAACCTTTTCATATTTAATCGGGGCATGACATTTGTTATGCAGGGTCCGGAGCTTGATATCTTTATCTTCTGTCGCCGTATGGAGCTTGATGGGAATGTTTACAAGTCCAAAGCTAATACTGCCCTTCCACATCGTATGCATGGTTAATTCTCCAATCTTTTTGTTATTATTGTACGTCACCAAAACAATCACATTCCTAAAAACAATTGGAAAAGGATGAATTCGACGATAATTAAACAAAATAAACTAAAAAAGAAGGGACTTTTTTATGATGAAACCGATGCTGCCAAGTCTTACATTTGATCTACCAGTTCATCCTGATTGGTTCTATGAAGTTAAATATGATGGATTTCGCGCTATTTTGGAATGGGATTCACAAGGAATTAAACTGACCAGCAGGAACGGAAAGTCACTTCTCCCCCAATTTCCAGAAATAAAGGAATTTTTGTTAAAACATGAAAAACAATTCAAACCCTACATACCTCTTCAATTAGATGGGGAGCTCGTTTCATTAGAAAACACGCATAAAGCTAATTTCTCAATGATTCAAATACGAGGCCGATTAAAATCGGAACGAAAAATTAATGAACAAGCTAGCAAGTCTCCATGCCGCTTGATGGTATTTGATGTGCTTGTGATGACCGGAAAAGCATTACATTCCCTTGTTTTCCATAAACGGAAGAAGGAACTCATCAAACTGTTTCAAAAAATCGGATTGGAGTTGGAGGCTGACCCCTATGATGAACAATTACTTCAGCTTGTCCAGGCTCATGATGATTTTGATTTGTTATGGGAAAAGGTTGTTTTAAATGATGGGGAAGGAATTATTGCTAAACACAAGAATAGTCTGTGGGAAGAAGGAAAACGTTCCTTACAATGGTTGAAATATAAAAATTGGAAATATGTAAGCTGTTTTATTAATGCTTATGATAAAACAAATGGTTACTTTTACGTAAGTGTCTATAAGGAAAATAAGATCCATCCTATCGGCCAGGTACTTTTCGGCTTTAAACCGGAGGAAAAACAAGCTTTGCAACAAACAATTAAACAAAATAAGCTCCGTGAAGATGCACAAATGATTATTGTTGAACCTGCCATTTGTATAGAAGTAAAATATTTAGAACTCTATGAAAATCAGCTGCGTGAGCCCCATTTTGATCGATTTCGCTTTGATTTAGAACCATCCTTATGTACATACGATCGTTTTATTTTCGCACAAAAGAACCTGCCAGAAGACTTAGATATTACCCATCCTGATAAACCTCTTTGGGAAAAACTTTCCATACGCAAAGCCGATTATATCCTGTACTTACGAGAAATATCACCGTATATGCTGCCTTTATTAAAAGACCGCTTATTAACAGTCATCCGCTTTCCACACGGGATGTTCGGAGAAGCATTTTATCAAAAAAACTGTCCAGATTATGCTCCTGAATTTGTGCAGACACATTCAGCCGAGGGGATTGACTATATTCTTTGCAATAATCTTAAAACACTCGTTTGGCTTGGTAACCAATTAGCGATTGAGTTCCACGTGCCATTTCAAACCATTCATAGCAAGGGACCCAGTGAAATTGTCTTTGATTTAGACCCGCCTTCTATCGGCCACTTTCAATTGGCGATAAAAGCAGCAATTTTAATCAAAGAAGTCCTCGATCAATTGAATTTAATAGGTTTCATTAAAACCTCTGGGAACAAGGGGCTGCAAATCTACATCCCACTACCCGAAAATGAATATTCTTACGATGATACCAGGTTATTTACAAGCTTTGTCGCTGAGTATTTAATTTCCAAGGATCCTGACTCCTTCACGATTGAGAGGATGAAAAAAAAGCGGGGGAACAGGCTATACGTTGACTATGTGCAACATAGCGAAGGAAAAACGATTGTTGCACCCTATTCGATGCGAGGAAACGAACATGCAGGTGTTGCCACTCCCCTTTATTGGGAGGAAGTAAATGAAAAGCTCGAGCTAGTATCGTTTAACATGGAAAATGCGATCAAGCGAATACGCCAACAAGGTGATCCCTTTTCAAATTACTTTCAAACAAAATCAACCCAGGCGTTTGCACCTGTCTTAGAGATCCTAAAAAAAGGCACCAAAAAAGGATAGGAGAGCCCTATCCTTTTATTCCGTCTTCGAGATACCCTTTTGCTTCTGATTGTAACTTCTCATAAGAAGTCTGTTCCATCAATTCCGTTTTCGAAGTGACAGTAAACGCTCCTTGCTCGAGATCAACATTGACTGTCGCATTATAAAGATAGGTAGCATTTCCGATCAAGTCAATTGTGTATTTCCCCTCGCTTTCGTGGACTACACACTGGACTCTTCCACCATTATTATAAACATTAACAACTTTTTCGAACTCATTTAATTCTTGTAAACAAGTGACTAGCGTGGAGGCAGACATTGCAGTACCACAGGCATTCGTAAAACCAACACCACGTTCAAAGGTTCTTACATAAATTGAACCAGGTTGCAAGTGTTTAACAAAACTTACATTAACGCCGTCAGGAAACAAATCATTGGGACCATTCACCTTCTCACTAAGTTGTTTTTGGAGGTCACCTTTGAGCTGTTCCGCTTCAACAATGGCGATTAAATGCGGATTCGGTACTGCAAGAGCTGTGAACCTTAAATCCCCTGAAAGTTTTTCAATTCTTTCATTGTAAAGAGTTGGTTTATTTAAATTTAATGGGAGGGCTTTTAATTCAAACAGCACCGGTGAAATTTCCACTTGGTAGGTGTGGATATCTTGTAAAAGGTCGTTTTGTTTGCTTACCTTCAGATTGGCTTTCATCGTTTCAATCACAGCGCTATTTTGCCCTAGATGTTCGCAAACATATCTAGACACAAGACGCAGTCCATTTCCACACATTGAAGCTTCCGACCCGTCAGAGTTAAATACACGCATTCTTCCATCTGCGTTTTCGCTTTGCATAACGAAAAGAATCCCGTCAGCACCCAAATCGGATTGACGGTTACATAATAACTTGGCGAGGTCCGCTCGTTCACTTTCCGTAAAAGCATATCCATTCGTTTTTTCGTCGATTATTAGAAAGTCATTTCCCGAACCATGGCCTTTAATTAAATTGATTTGCATCGTAAAACCCCCACAAAATTGATAAACATGTTTTATTTATCATATCATTCAATGTTCATGAGGGAAACTGTCGATACTTCTATCTTTCGATAAAATATTCATTAACAATAAATGACATTCGGAGAAGCTTGTCCTCCTCTGATAAAGTCTCCCTAAGTGAGAGGACTGGTGTATTAGGTTCTGGAAACATTGGACTCCATTCAACCGGCATCCATCCCCTTCGAAGCCGTCCGTCCGGAAGGTCATTTTTGTTTATTACTTGCTCATCCATAAAAGTAGATGACCCTTCAACAGCACCAATAAACCTGCCTTTCGAATCTAGTAATTCCTTCTTATTTGTTCTCCAATCTAGTTTCCTTTTTTCAAAGCAGCCTAAATAATGCCTTTTATGGTCAAATACCTCAATCTTTTTGCCAGTAACTTTAAAATATCCGATGGCATCGTTATCCAAATTATAGAGAGCATAAATTTTCGAAATCCTAAGCTTCTTTAAGCCCTGGTTATGAAACCTTTTAATCATCCCTGCTAGATGCCCGTCAGGAAAATAGAGTAGAAGGCGTGGAGAGTTTGTGTTCAGAAATAAGACAAGTAAATGTCGTGTTTCAAATAAAGACTCCCTAATGCGCTTTGAATTTGCCATATTTCTGTCAATGGATATCGACTGCCTTATTCTAAAAAGATAGATTTGAAAACAAATCAAGCTATAAATCAGGAAAGGTATAGTTAATATCATTATTTCTTTGTTTTTAATAACAGAAAGATTGCCAGCAACAATCATAACAGCTGGAATCAGAGCAACAATACTACCATTTAAGTTCAAATGAGCCGTATCCCGGTAATATTCATTTATTTTCATCTAGAAAACTCCTTATCAATTCCTCTAGTTTTAGTTTATTTACTATTCGACTAAAAAATGATAGGAGATTTCGATTAAAGAACAAAAAAAAAGGGATGATATGACTTTGTTAAGAGGCTAGCTCTTTTTTTCTAAAAATAAATACACTAAACCCAAGGAGGACTATGATGCATGTGAATGCAAAGAAAGAGCCGCAATATACTGTATTTAACATTTATACCAAAAAATCCCTTAAAACCCGACAAATTTTTTGCCGGGTATATTTCTCAAGATTATTTAATTAGCCTAAAAATTAACGGAAATCGATATTCATTTCCTTCAAAGGCTTTGATTGCTGCAATAATGGTGAATACAAAGAGCATTACGCCTAATATCGCTAGTGCTACAAAACCAATTAAGATGAGTGTTAATAATCCGCTAACAAAAAAGTAAACTGTATAGGAAATCAAAAAGTTAAAGTATTCCCTGCCGTGATAATCAATGAATGATGACTCATCCTTTTTTATTAACCAGATAACTAGCGGTGCGATTACTGGGAAAAATATACTTAACACATAAATACCAGCAGCAAACAACCTTTCATCTTGATTAACCATTTTCTATTCCCCCATTGGAATATATTTTTTAAATTCATTAATATTTACGCCAATGGTTTTAAAAGGTTTCGTTATCCTTGAAAAAATTTATGGGATCAAACTTCTCCCTAGGCACGCAAATTGGTAAAATTAATAAAATAACTATTATCAACGTGAAGAAAGGTTTTATTATGACAAAAATACTTTTAAAAAACGCAACGGTATATCCAATTTCATCAGAACCAATCCATCACTGTGATGTCCTAATTGAAGCAGGGAAAATTAAAAAATTAGGCAAAAATTTAACGACAGACTTAAAAGTAAAAATAATCGATTGTGAGGATTTATTTCTTTTACCGGGCTTTATTGATGTTCATACTCACTTAGGTCTTTATGATGAAGGAACTGGCTGGGCTGGGAATGATGCAAATGAAACAGTCGAAGCCCTCACGCCCCATATTCGGGCAATTGATGGTGTTTATCCATTGGACCCAGCGTTCTCTGATGCCGTCAAAAGCGGAATTACAACTGTCCATGTCATGCCGGGAAGCGCCAACGTCATTGGCGGAACTACTTCAGTCATTAAAACTACTGGTAAAAATATAAAAAAAATGATTATCCAAGAAGTTTCAGGCTTAAAAATAGCCTTAGGGGAAAATCCAAAGAGAATTCATAGCCATGGGAATAATGATTCCATTACACGGATGGGGATTATGGGGATGCTAAGAGAAGCCTTCTACAAAGCCATCCATGCGGATAATCCGGAGGAGCCTAGAATTACTCCTATCGTGAAGGCCTTAAAAAGAGAAATTCCCGTAAGAATTCATGCTCATCGTGCAGATGATATTATTTCAGCGCTTCGTTTTGCAGAAGAGTTTAATCTAGATTTACGTATTGAGCACTGTACTGAAGGGCATTTAATAGCCAGTGAATTATCTGGAATGGGTTTAAAGGTTTCTGTAGGACCTACATTGACACGAAGATCCAAGGTAGAATTAAAAAATAAAACATGGAAAACCTATCAAGAACTGACCAATCATGGTGTTGAAGTATCAATTATTACCGACCACCCTTATACACCAATTCAATACTTAAATATTTGCGCGAGCCTTGCTGTTCGAGAAGGTTTATCCGAGAAAAAAGCACTAGAAGGAATCACCATATTACCAGCCAAAAATTTAAAAATAGACAATACCGTCGGAAGTATCGAAGAGGGTAAGGACGCAGATTTAGTGCTTTGGAGCCATCACCCATTCCATTATTTAGCAAAGCCAAAGTGGACGATGATTGGCGGTGAAATGATCTATCAAGAAAGATAGATTAATGTTGAAAATTGGTAAAAAATATTATCGAAAAATACACAAAAAACCTATTTATTTTTTGGTTTTTTTCTTGTATTATACACTAAGTGAAATGTTTTAGACCTAAATACTTTGGGGGTTTACGAACACAATTTGTTAACAAAAAAATGATATAGGGAAGGCAAATGGTGCGCCACCAGTTTTACTGGTTCTAGTGGGTTCGATTCCCACCCCGAAATTTTTTAGTAACTTTATAAAAAATTTCGAGGGTGGACCGCTTCTTTTGACATGGGATCGGAATGCCCTAATGGAGGGATTTTCATGCTTAAAAAACGTGATCTTCATGACAGCCACGCATTGTACGAATTAATGACGCACCCTGATGTCTTCCCTTTTGTACGCCAAAAAGCTGATTCTTATGAAGAATTTTTATTTATGACAAAACAAACCATAGAATCCGAAGAACGCGGTGAATTAATTTCACGGACCATTCTCGATGAATGGGGAGCTCCTATCGGAACAATTAATCTATTTGATATTGAGGACAATGCAGGTTTTTTAGGAACATGGCTTGGCAAGCCCTACCATGGCAAGGGTTACAATAGCCCGGCTAAGGATGCCTTTTTTCAAGAACTTTTTTATGAAACGGGAATTGAGACAGTTTTTATGCGCATCCGCAAGGTTAATATTCGCTCAATAAAAGCTGCTGAAAAACTACCTTATGTTATAAAAGCAAATGAAAGTAGAAAATCTATTTATGAGCAATTAAACGCGATTGGTGAAGTATATGATTTATATGAGATTCCAAAGGATCAATACACCTTTTACCTTATGCGAAACGGAGCAGTTCAATCAGACGATTCACAATTGCTGGAGGCATAAAAAAAACAATCGGCCCTCGCCGATTGTTTTTATTTAGTTTTCAAGGAAAGAAATCTTCATATTATTCCGTTAAATTTTGCTCCATGCTTTCGTTTACGTCATTAAGACCCATTTGGAGCAAAAATTCATCTAATTCCTCATTCGTCAATGTTTCAAAGCGGCCATCATGAAAAAATACTTGGGTTTGATTAGGGTTAATTCTGTTCATGTTAAAACTCATTTTCTTTGCTCCTTTCATAGATGATTATTTTCTATTGTCCACAAAAGAAGCTGTTTTCATTCCTGAAAATCAAATAGTTCAAAAAATTATACTAATTCTTAAGTACTTTACCTAATACGTCAAGTCCACCTGTGACAGGTATTATACTTCCAGTAATTAAATCGGATTTTTCATCCGTAAGGAAGGCAATTACTCTGGCTATATCTTCTCCAGTTCCTTGCCTTCCAATGGGGCTATCACCCATTGCTGCTATAGCATCCCCGATATTACTATCTTTCCATTCATTTATTATATCACCCGGACAAACCATATTAGCGGTTATCCCATGTTCTGCTTCTTCAATTGCAATTGTCCTTGTAAGTGACGCTACTCCTGTCTTCGCTGCAGCAAACGCAGAACGAAATATCCAACCTGGTGCGGTTTCGACTCGGTCATATCCGATTGTTATAATTCTTCCCCATTTTTGGTTTCGCATCGAAGGAATAATAAGTTTTGACAAATAAAATACAGCACTTAAGTTCCCTTGTAAAATATAGTTCCATTCATCGAAGGAATAGTCTGTCAGCTTCTTTCTTTCATGTATGTATGGACCTGCATTATGAACTAAAACATCCACGGTTGAAAATACAGCAAGGGTTTCATCAACAATTCGGATACAATCCTCCATGTTCGAGACATCACCTTGAATCGTAATGTTATGCGTTCCATAATATTTAGTCAATTGGTTTGCTAAAGAAATAGCTTCTGCTTTACTATTACGATAGTTAATGACTAGCTGATACCCATTTTCCGCGAGATATAAAGCAGTTTTTTTGCCAATACCAGAAGCTCCCCCCGTAATCAAAGCCGTTTTCTTTTTCACAAATAATTACCTCTCAATGTTTAGAATTTCTCTCTTAACTATATGTTAAAAAGAAACAATTATTTATGCAAATTTTAGTTCCATCTCTATAGTGAAAACTTGTTCCTCTGTAACGGATGTAAGTTTTAATAACGAATGGGCAAATATTGGCATAGGATAAGATAGCTACAAAAGGTGGAAAGGATGAGATCATTGTTCCCTTGGGATAAGTTTCCTTTTGATAACGATTTGAAGGATAAGATAATAAAAATGAAGCCTGAAGAAATCAATAACTATGTTCAGGATCTTATGGGGAAAATCATGCCCGCTAACATGAAAGGTGTGATGAACCCTCAAGAGATGTTTAAGGGTTTCCAATCGTCGGTATCCCCGCAGGAGCCAACGAGGAGTATATTGAATTCAACGGCCTTTGAGACCCATGATTTTGTGTATGTTAGAATTCCAATCAAAAAAGAGGAATGGATTAAACAGCTCCGAATTTTTCATACATCTAATCAACTAATTGTGGAGCATATTCCACAACATGAAGATAAACACACGATCATCCTTCCTGCAATTGTAAAAAAGAAGGGGGCAACTGCTACCTTCAAGGATTATATGCTTGAAGTGAAAATCCCCAAAAATGTTGATATGCAGTTTTCTCAAATTGATGTTACTGAAATTTCATGAACGTCATTAGTGTAAAGGACAGCCAATTTTTCTGTCCTTTAGTTTACTGATCTTCATCTTCCATCTTCATACCATCCATGGAGTTTTTGGTGTTGGGATCCTCAGGTGCACTTGGGGTCCCAATGGTAAATTCTTTTTTAGGCATATTATGCATATCTCTTGCTGTAACGTGAGAAATGATATAATAAGTACCTTCTTGTGAGAAGGATCTTTCTAAGCGATATATTCCTTTTTCAGCATGCTTAATTTCTACCTTTTCATGCTTGTCATCCTTTGCACGCCAGATCTCAAAAATAACCTCAGCATCCTTCACTTGATCATTCCCCTGAGTAACCTTCGCTTCAAATGTAATCGGTTGATTCATTTTGCCTGGGTCCGGGTTAATGGATAACTCTACTTCTACCATTTGCGGTAGATTATCGGCTTGTTCTTTTTTATTACTGCACGAAATAACAATACTTAAACATAGAACAGTCACCAAAAAAACGAAAAGCTTTTTCAAGGTTCCTCTCTCCTAACTTAATTCTTCCATTACTTCATTATGAATTTTAATTAACAATAGCTTGGCTTCTAGAGAAATCGTAGAATTAATCACTCTTTTGATTGCAGAATAGTATTTCTCATACTTGTTTTTCCGGATCCTCGGGTGTGAGTTTTCATCTTGAAGCTCCCTTTTTATCGCTTCGAATAGGGTCACTTCACTACCTTTTCCTTCTGTTTCTAGTATACGATTATTCCAAATCTGCCGATATTCCTCTAGTAATTCATCGAAGGACACTCTTTCTTTCGACAAACAATCCCTCCCCTTTTATGTCTTCACTTGCATTGTTACATATTTACTAACACTATTGCAAAAAATATAATTTAACAAGTCAAAGAAAGGAGAAACCTTATGTCTACCCCTTATAAATGTCCAAATTGCAAAACGAATCGGAGCCGCTTTAATGTTATTCAACAAGTTTCCCAATCTGTTAAACTTGACCCTCAATCGGGAGCAGTAATCCGAGAGTATGGTGAAAATGATTTAGAACCCTTCCACCTCCCTTACAATGGACCAGAATTTCGAGTCCAATGCGGTGCCTGTGGTTTAATTGAGGATGAACGTACGTTTATCAAATTTGGCGAACAGCCGATATAATCTTCTTCTTCACAAAAAAACATCCTAATTATTGGGTTGTCCAGTAACTAGGATGTTTTTTTGTTTAGTGAAGATTATTTTCTTTTAGAAAATCCTTTGAATCCACTTTCCAAGCATCAATTGGTGAAAATCTTACCAGATGAATATCCCCTCTAAAGGATTGCCCGCCTCTGTTTTTTATAAACCAATCAATTTCGATGGGGACATCTAAACTAATTTCCTCGGTTAAATCCTCTGCTGGCAAAAACTCCATTCGAGAAATTCTAACACTTTCTATATTCCCTAAAATCGGCTTCCAGTTTATTTTTTGTAAAGAAGCTTGGGAAGTAATCTGGACATCCTGCTGCTTCAATCCTGCAACATAGGCATTTATGACCTCATAGGGATTCGCTTTTCCTAAATACTGATTTAATTTGCCAGAAGCCTTCAAAACCATGAGCATATGTGATAAGTCCATTGAGTTGGTGCGATGAGTGGTACTCCCATAAAAATGAATACAAAAGTGACCTGGAAAGCTATTCGCTAATGCTCCAGCACCATGCGGCATTCCATGCATCGAGCCCGCTATCCATTGATCCTTATGAATAACAATAATAGCTCGGCGTTTCCAACTCCATTTACCCCCGTATATTCTTTTCATTACCTTCGTGTCTTTTGTGGTTAATGGCTGTACATCCGCATGGTGGCTTCCCGCACGTCGTTGCACCTTGAACTTTCTTCCCGTTTCCACGTCCATTACCGTAAATTTTGTGTACTTTGGAAGGATTTGATTAACTTCTTTCCAATTTAACATCTCAATTTTATAGCTGATTGTTGATGCTGCTTTTACCCCTTGGCCATTTAGGAGGATATGAATTAACATTAAAAAAATGACTACCCTCTTCATCGTATCCTCCTTTTAAAAAATCTTTGCTACATTAAAAGAGTTACCTGAAGAGGAAATTATCATTCATTCAATCATGGTATTTTTCTTACTTTTCAAGATTTTCTAATTGTGTTTCAATCCCATTCCAATTTATACCTTCACCAATAAACACAAGGTTTAATCGCATATTCATGTCTTCTTTTAGATAAATCGGCATGCCATAAGAAAACTGAAATAAAAAAGGCAGGTCCGAATGATCAAACTTAACATAGCCCTTTATTCGGTAAATTGTATCTGGTAAACGTTTTAAGAAATTCTCAAATTCAGCATGGCTAATGGCAGTTTTAAATTGATAAACAAATGTCGTTAAATTTATAGTTACTCGTTGTGACTCTTTCTTTTCCTTTTCAAAGGATACAGAAAGTTTTCTCAGCTGTTCAATTGACACCTGTGAATAATTAGTAAGAAGGCATCTTGCATTAGAATTAATGGATTGAATCTCGAATATTATCTTTGCTTGCTCATTCTCTTTTAATTCATTCATTTTGTTGATAATAATGAAGTCAGCATGCCTTACTTGCTCAAGGATCAATTGCTGGAGCTGGGGACTTAAGGATTTTCTTTCCATCCATCTCTTGCCATCGACTGTTGTTAGGATGCCTTTAATCAATAATTTATCTGCAAACAATGGGGAAAGGATCGCATCCAAAACCTCCACAGGATGGGCAGCACCGGTTGTTTCGATATATATCACTTCTGGTTTTTCATCTAATAATAATCCTTGCAACTGGGCTTCAAGTTTGTCTTGGATGGAGCAGCAAATACATCCTCCTAACAATTCTTTTAAGGAAACATCATTCCCCTCAACTGCATCAGAGTCTATGGAAACCTTACCTAGTTCGTTCATCATGACTGCTGTTTTTCTTCCTAACCTTTGTTCATCCTCTAACAATCGTTTTAAAAGGGTGGTTTTCCCGCTTCCCAAAAATCCTGATAAAATATAAACATCAGCTTTTTTCATCCTCAATTCCCTTCCAATGGTCATTAATTGTACTCTAAAAAAATGACCCAACTCCGGGGAGTCGGGTTACTTTTTTTATTTCATCGTTCCCTTTAATACTTTAATCGCTTCTTGCATTTGTGTATCACTTGTTTTTATTTTGTCCCTTAATAACTCCATTAGTTTCATGGTGGAATCACCTTTTAAAACACCATTGACCGGGAGTTTTTGAGCTTTTTGGAAGGCAGTAACGGCATCTTTTGTCTTTTGATCGAAAAATCCATCTGTCCGACCTGGATCATAACCAATCGCTTTGAGCATTTTTTGGGCAGTTTGAACTTCCGTAGATGATGTAGATAGTTTCAGTTCCTTATCGGGATTAATAATTGTTAGAGTTGCATATTCAGGCAGGGCTACTGCTACATCAGGATTTATCCCCTTTTTATGAATCCAATTCCCGTTCGGTGTCAACCATTTCGCCGTGGTGAATTTAAGATTTGAGCCATCCTTGAAGTCAGAAGCAGTCTGGACTGTTCCCTTACCAAAAGACTTCTCTCCGACTAGCTTAACACCAGCAGATTCTTTTACAGCTGCAGCAAGTATTTCTGATGCACTGGCACTCCCTTTATCAATTAAAACAACCAACGGAAGATTTGGGTTCCCTTCATTTTGAGAAGGATATTCCTTAATCTTTCCATTTCGGTCTTCTACTTTTAAAATAAGTTTCCCTTTTGGAACGAACATGCTCGAAATCGAGATGGCTTGGTCCAATAAACCTCCTGGATTTTGACGCAAGTCTAAGACTAGACCCTTCATTCCTTTCCTATTCAAGTCATTCAAGGTCTTAACTAGTTCCTTCGACGTATTACTAGAAAAGCTCGTAATTTGAACTTTAGCAATCCCGTCTCCCACCATTTCACCATAAACAGTTTCAATTGGTATCTCATCACGGATAATTGGCACAGTCATTGGAGCTGCTGTACCAGGGCGTTGGACAGACAACTCAACCTTTGTACCCTTTTTCCCACGAATCAGTGTTACTGCTTGAGTAGAATTCATCCCTTGGAGGCTTTTTCCATTAACGGACATAATCATGTCATTTGGCTTTAAGCCAGCTTTTTCCGCAGGAGATCCTTTTATGGGAGACACAATCACGATGTGCCCATCCTTTTCCTGAATTTCAGCGCCAATCCCTTCAAAAGATGAAGAAATGCTGCCATGAAAGCTTTCTGCTTCTTCATTACTCATATAGTCTGAATAGGGATCATCCAGTGACTCCACCATCCCATTTATTGCACCATTAATGACCTTTTTTTGATCAATATCCTTAAAATAACCACTTTTCAATGTATCATATGCTTCATAGAGTTTATCAAATTCTGGTCTTTCTGTTCCAACTGTAACGACCTTTTCTTCTCCAAAAGCTAGTGCAAACGTTGTAATTCCCGCAGATAGAAACACAACCATAAACAACAGCATGATAAAATGGAATTTTTTTAAACGTATGTGTCCTGATTTGTTTGCTGATCCTTGCTCTTGTTCAACGTTTGATTCTTGCGCTTTTATCTGTTCAATTTTCTCGTCTTCCAAATCCTTCACCACTTTCATTATCCATAAAAATAAGAAATGATCCAGCGAAAATTTTCTTATTAGGTGCTAGATGGATTTCCAAATTTTCAAAAGCTATTATCAGATACTTTTAAAAAATAACCCTTAGTGATTAGAATAACATCTTTCGTATAAAATTAACAAAGAAAAGTTAATGAAATTATAATAAGATCACAAATAAATTTTCACAATAAACGGCACCTACCAAATGGTAGGTGCCGTTTATTTTTATCCTACATCATAACCTTGATCTTCGACGGCTTCTTTAAGCTTCCCAACTGAGGCTTTGCTTAGATCATGACCAACCATAACCTTGCCATCTTTTAATGAAACATTAACCTCTGTTACACCTTCTAAATTGAGAAGTGCTGTTTTCACTGCCTTTTCACAATGTCCGCATGTCATTCCTGTAACCTGTAATGTTGTTTTCTCCATGAAAATTACCTCACTTTATATTTATATTTTCACTCGCTTCAAACGAAGGGCGTTGGACACTACTGATACTGAACTAAACGCCATGGCTGCACCAGCAACCCAAGGGGCTAACAAGCCAAGTGCCGCAATTGGAATCCCCCCTGAATTATAAACAAGCGCCCAAAAGAGGTTTTGGCGAATATTTTGCATCGTTAATTTACTTAAACCCATTGCCTTTGGAATCAAGGTTAATTCCCCGCCAAGAATTGTTATATCAGCAGCTTCAATCGCTACATCAGTACCCGTACCGATTGCAATTCCTATATCAGCTACGACAAGGGCTGGTGCATCATTTATTCCATCGCCAACCATGGCCACTTTTAGACCTTGCAGCTGTAGTTCTTTGACATGATTGGCCTTTTCCTCGGGAAGGACTTCTGCAATAACATTAGTAATGCCGACTTGATTCGCAATCGCTTTAGCCGTACGTTCATTATCACCAGTTAACATAAACACTTTAATTCCTAATTGGTTTAATTGCTGAACCGCCATTTTAGCTGTCTCTTTTACTGTATCGGCAACCGCAACTACACCCATAATAGTGGAATTTATGGCAATAAACATAGCTGTTTTCCCTTCGTTCTCCAATCGGGTTAGGTCTTGGTCTCCCGTAATGCTGGGAATATTTTTTAGAGCCATAAGTTTACTGGTGCCTACAAATATTTCATCATCGCCTATTTTTGCTTCAATTCCATAACCAGGTACTGCCTTAAACCGTTTGACAGGCAGGGTACTTGATCTTTTTTCAATCCCATATTTTACGATCGCTTCGGCAAGTGGATGTTCAGATGACTTTTCTGCTGAAACGAGGTATTGGAGTACTTTTTTCTCGTCCTGATAGGCTATAAAATCTGTTACTGTAGGATGTCCTTTTGTGATCGTGCCGGTTTTATCAAGGACGATTGCATTAATTTTATGGGCTGCTTCTAAATGCTCTCCACCTTTAAAAAGAATCCCCATTTCAGCTCCTTTACCTGTACCAACCATGATAGATGTTGGAGTGGCTAGTCCTAACGCACATGGACAAGCTATAACAAGAACAGCAATCGCTGTTTCTAATGCGGAAGGGAAATCTCCAGGATTCACAAAGAAGTACCAAATTAAAAAAGTAAACATTGAGATTGCAAGTACAACAGGCACAAAATAACCTGAAATTGTATCTGCTACCCGTTGGATTGGGGCTTTGCTGCCTTGGGCTTCTTCGACAATTTTAATTATTCCAGCAAGTGCTGTATCTTTGCCAATCTTCAATGCTTTTATGGTCAGGGTGCCATTCTTATTGATCGTTGAACCAATGACTTTGTCCCCAACAGATTTTTCCACTGGGATTGACTCACCGGTTATCATTGCTTCATCAACAGAAGATTGCCCTAAAGTTACTATTCCATCGACAGGAATTTTTTCCCCTGGCTTAACTAATAAGTTGTCAGAAACTTCCACTTCCTCTATTGGAATTTGAAGCTCCTTACCTTCTCTTAGTACAGTGGCTTCTTTTGCTTGGAGACTTAACAACTTCGATATGGCAAGCGTTGTTTTCCCTTTGGCCATCGTTTCAAATAATTTCCCTAATAGAATTAATGTAATCAGTACAGCACTTGTTTCAAAATATAGATGTGGCATATAGTTAGTGTTACCAATTGTTTTCATTCCTTCAGCTAAGCTATAAAAATATGCTGCTGATGTTCCTAACGAGACAAGGACATCCATATTAGCACTTTTATTTTTCAGGGCCTTAAAAGCACCCATATAAAACTGACCACCTATATAAAATTGCACAGGCGTTGCCAAAAGTAATTGAAACCATGGATTCATCAAAAAATGTGGCATTGGTAAACCAAAATCCACAGGCAAATGGGAAAGCATCGTATATAGAAGCGGTATTGACAGAATTACCGACAGAAGAAATATACGTTTTTTCTGTTTAATTTCCGCATCTTTATGCTGCTGTTTGGTATCCCTGTGAACCTTTTCTGTTGCTTCATAACCAAGATTTTCTATTTTAGTAATAATATCATTACTTGAAACCAGTTCTGTGTCGAAAGAAATAGCTGCACTTTCCATTGCCAAATTGACATTTGCCTCAACACTGTCCATTTTATTGAGGACTTTCTCGATTCTCGTTGAACAGGCTGCACAGGTCATTCCAGAAATGTCTAATTTGAGCTGCTCTTTCATTTGGATCACCTCTTTTATATGTATACCCCCGCAATGTATATTTGGTCAAAGGATTTTTACCGAAAATAATACTATATTTAATTTAAGCCCTAATTTTGACGTCTTTCGATGACTTTTGTCACAGAGGAGTTTTGTTTTTTATTTATTCTCCATTTTGGTAGTGAGTTCCTGTTAATTACTAAAATAAAAAGCCTCATCCTATTTGGAAAAGGCTTATGTTGATTATTCTTTTATCGCTGCTTCTAAAGCTACTTCTATCATATCGTTAAAGGTTAATTGTCTTTCTTCGGCTGTTGTTTCTTCACCTGTTAAGATGTGATCACTAACTGTTAGAACGGAAAGTGCTTTCCGATCAAATTTAGCTGCTAATGTATAAAGGGCGGTGGTCTCCATTTCAATCGCCAGGATTTGATATTTAGCCCATTTTTCAAGCTCAGCGTTATCATTATAAAATGAATCTGCTGTAAAAATATTTCCTACTTTCAAGTTAAGTCCTTTTGCCACCCCTGCATCATATGCCTTACGAAGTAAATCAAAGTTTGCTGTAGGGGCAAAATCGACATGACCAAACGTTAAACGATTCATATTTGAGTCGGTTGAGCTTGTCATTGCCAAAATGACATCACGAACCTTTACATCTTTTTGAATGGCTCCACATGTTCCAACACGAATTAGATTTTGGACATTATAGCTTTGCATAAGTTCATTAATATAAATAGAAATGGAAGGAACACCCATTCCAGTTCCTTGTACAGAAATTCTTTTTCCTTTATACGTCCCAGTAAATCCAAACATATTACGAACTTCGTTGTAACATTTTGCATCATCTAGAAATGTTTCTGCAATATATTTAGCCCGAAGCGGGTCTCCTGGCAGTAATACTGTTTCAGCAATTTCGTTTTCCTTCGCACCAATATGTACACTCATCTATATTCCTCCAATCAATAACTACAGCCGTATTTAAACTGTTTTCATTGACAATATATCATAAACAATTTCTAATGAGAAACTCTGCAATGAAACAGACATGAATTTATTATTTTGTGGGAAGCTATTTTTAAGATTGGAGGGAGATCATTCATGGGTAAAAAACATCGAAGCCGCACTAATTCACCGAAGAAAAATAATCACATCCCTGCTGAGGCCATTGTGGCTGAACATGAAGCACATGCAAAAGAGCACAATGCAACTGGTGGAAGAAAGCACTAAGCTAAAAAACCTAAGGAATATTGTCCTTAGGTTTTTAACTTACAGAAGTACTATTCTGTTAATAGGAAACCAACCACCAGGTTTTAATTGATAATAATGCTGTCCTCCCCTGCCTTCGTCAATTAACACAATATCCCCGGTTGAGAGAAATCTGCCTTGATAATCTGCAGGGATTCTGTCAGTTACATTAAAGCGGCTGAAAGTTTCCTCTAAGCATTGCACCCGGCTATTTGCTGGAATAGTGGTTCGAAAAACCTCTTTATGCCCTTTATTTTCACGGTATTTTGGAGTTTGAAAGATCGTCACATCATATTGTATACATGCTCTTTTTGTTAATACTTTGATCATCATATACCTCCAATTATTAGAATTAATTGCTTATTCTAGTAATTAGCGATGGACATTGTCGATTCCTTCTTGAAAATCCCATTATTTTTGTCGAATTGCACTTTTTTTATCCAGCAAAGATGATTTTTGTCGAATCATAGCGTTTCAATAGACATAAAAACAATAGGACCAAAATGGCCCTATTGTCAGGATTTTATGAATATCGTTGAATTGCACTTTGAATTTTTTGTTGTAAAATCGGGAT
Organism: Neobacillus sp. C211; assembly: GCF_051842875.1. Lineage (NCBI taxonomy): Bacteria > Bacillati > Bacillota > Bacilli > Caryophanales > Bacillaceae > Neobacillus > Neobacillus sp. C211. Next base: position 25,630 of record NZ_JBPXRO010000012.1, on the reverse strand, counting down.
ATCTGCATTTGAAACTGACAAGCGTACATTGGTCTCATCTGCACCCATTGCCTCTGAAAACAATCCTGATAGCCCTCTTGCCCGACGGTCCACTTGGAACATGATATCAAGCATGCCATTTCCAGACGGGAAGAAAACTACTTCTAGTTCATCTAATCTGCCACGAAATAATCCTGCAGTAGGTACAAACTCAAATTCTTGAACAAACGGTAAACGTCCCCGTAATCGCCGCGGTGCTTCTTCACAATCGGCTTCTCGAATCCTAAATCCTAAATTATCAATAGCATTAAACACAGCAGACATAAGTGAGTTAGGGACAACTTTTAGATAATCTTTATCGCTTGGGTCCACACCGCCTTTAATATCTAGACCGGTAGTTACCCAAATCTTTGACCTGCCAATGGAAAGCGGCGTATCCAAAGGAAGTTGAAAGGAAAATGGAATGTCTTTTTTCTCATTTGCACGAATGACAAAAGGAGTAGTTAATCGAAACTTTTCGATCGCAGCAGTGACGGTATACTTTTTGTCATCTGACTCTCTTAAATAGGTGGTATTTAAGGTGAGATAAATCTCATCAACCTGCTGATCGATCTTGCCTCCTTTAATTTCAACTACTCCGTTAACAGTCTCCCCCGGCATATAAGTATCCTTTTCAAGCTTTGTGTCCACTGCTGCTGACCCAATTCCTACGCTGGCAAATACTTTGTTAAAAAAAGACATCTTTTTCTCCCCCTAGATTAAGTATAAATTTATTATTTCAGCTCTTATTTGGGCACAGTTTTCATATGCTGGTTCAATCTGTAAGAGCTTTCTAATTATGTGTTTGGCCTGGTTGGAAATTTCCAATTCCTCTTCCCAGCTTTTTTCCTGTTTTTGTTGTGGAAAAGTAAAATTTGAATACAGCAAAAACAATAGGAAATGTCCCAATCCATAAAAATCCGCTTGGCAGTTAAACTCTTTACGGATATTGTTTTCCTTTTTTGTTGTCTGAACTGCTGTTTTAAGATTAAGATGTCTTCCTAACCCTAAATCAATTAGCCTAATCTTAGCACCATCCGAAATGACATTTGGGATTCGGATATCTCTGTGGATTATTTTATGATTGTGCAGATATTCAATCGGATTTAGTAATTCATAGACGATTTGAAAAGCTTCTTTTTCAGAGACTTTCTTTCCTTCAGCAAAAATAAGCTGTTCAAAGTTCATCCCCTCAATAAATTCCATTGTGTAAAAAGGAATGTTGTTAAAGGTACCACCCTCAAAATACCTTGGAAAACCAGGATGTTCAATCGAACTTAACAGTTCTTTCTCATAATCAAAGTCAATTCGACCCGATTGCGTTAATCTTTTATGGAGTCGCAAGGCTTTTAGAACCTTTTTTTGCTTTGATTCCAGATCATAAACCAAGTAACTATGACCGTAACCACCTGCTCCGAGATGTCCAATGACCTTGTATCGATCAGCGATGAGCTTATCATTCGGGAACAGTTGTTCAAATAAATTGGAAAATAGGAATGCAATTCTTTTTATCATGAGAAGGGCACCTTGCTAGCTGCTAAAAAAACTTCTACTTTTATACTTCTTTTTATAATGATGATGTCCTAGGTTGTTGTGCTTATAATGATTTCTTCTCTTCCAGGCATCACTTGAAGAGCTATATTGATGGTGATGGTGAAGCTTACTTTTGAAAATTAATTTAAGGATTTTTTTTAACAATTCTTTCCCCTCCTTAGCTTCGTAAACATTCATACGTTTAGAAAAAATAAAGGTTTCATGATTCGCGAAATTTACTAAATATGATGACCAATGCTCTTTGGCTAAAGGTTTTTTTAACGAGCACAACAAAAAGCGAGCACCGAATGCTCGTCTTCTGTATTAATCTATATTAAAAGGAAAAGACTATTTCCTTCTATTTGATTAATTAATTTTTTATTCATCCTCTTCTTCTTCGTCGATAATACTCTTCTCAATTAAATATTCGAAAGTTATGTCTGCAATTTCCTCTAATTCTTCTTCACTAGGAACGTATCCCCTTTTTACAAGCTCATGAAAGAAAAATTCGGCAATCTCTTCAGTATCAATAAATACTTCAATTTCTCTCATAGCATCGCCCCCTTTTTAGAGAATGTATGATGTACATGGCTTTTTCATGCTATTTACTTTAAGGACTTAACTGAATATCTATTTCCAAAGTGAACGAGGATTTATTAACCCCTTAAATTTCAATAAGAGATGAAGTCTTTTTTGGATTGGACAAGCATAGGATGAATGAAAACAACTTTCCCTGAGGTGATATGATGTTAAATTTACAATTAAAATTAGAGGCATGGATAAATGATGTTAATCGGGAGGATGGTCTCACCCTCCAAACATTTGAGAAGATACTAGATGTGATGTTTTTTCTTATTAAATGGGCTGGTATCCCGTTTGTTGTCTATTTACTATTTGAAATTTCGAGGTGGTAGCTTCTTTCTTAGACGTGACTCTTGCCATCGTTACTGACAAGACTTTCCAATTTCCGAAGAATCACACGCATTACTTGATAATATTCCTGATCCTGAAACATTTCATATAAAATCCGGTAATCATTAAATATGTCCAATAAGTTGTCAATTAATTCCTTTTTTTCCTTTTTGCGTTCAATTTCTTCGAATTCTGCTTTTCTAATAATGTTCTGGACTTTTGGATTATCGACTGCCTTTTCCTTCTTATTCACTAAGTATAGGAGACCCAGTTTTTGAATAAATGTATCAGCATTTTCAGCATCTGCAACAAGTGTCAATTCTTCTTCACCAGCTTCAAGCCATTCACCATCACTTACCCTTGATAGCTCATAAATGACATCTTCCCAGGCATCTTCTTTATAGCGCCAAATTTCTGTACGGAAGCCTACAACTTTAAACAAGTCTGCACCATAACCGCTTACTTGAACTAAATCGCCGAAGAAAAAATTATATTCGATGTCAATTTGTTCTTGTTCCATTACAACGCCATCGAATTCTGATAGTAATTGTAAGGCGGATTCAATGAATAATCCGTCACTTTTGTTTACTTCATATACGTACTTCCCGTCTAGCCACTTAACATCTGTTACCTTGCCAACTGTTCCATAGATTGTAATCACGACCGTATCACCGATCTTATACTTCGGTTTTTTTCTATTTCCCATTTCCTCCCATCCTCTCAATAATAAGTCGTGAATTTTGATTACAATAGTATATGCGCCGTTTAAATAAAAGCGCATGTGAATTGTAAAATGAAAAAATCGCCTCATTTCTGAGACGATCACATTGTTCTATATTTTGCTTTCAGTAATCAAATATTGCTGCCATGCCTCATCAAAAACGGACATTGATTCTAAGTATTGACCATTCAGTTCTAGATAAGAACTTAACTCATGATAGTCCTCGGAAGTTTTCGGAAAACTATGATCTAAATAGGCATGATTGGCAAAGTCACTAATAGCATCCTTTGGAGCAGGATGCCTATATTTCATTAAAAAATGATAAAATGATTTAATCATATATAAACGCCTTCCTCATCCAGATTCACTCTATATGTATTTCTTATGAAATACTATAACGGATACTATGGTAAGCGTCCAGCGTTTAGACATACCATAAAGCATAAAAGCAGCCTACAATTGAGGCTGCTTTCATTATGATGAAAAGTCAAAGTAATTTTTCTTTAATAATCTTGGAACCGCCATTAACTCTTCGAAGCTGACCACTTTTCCAATCAGTTTACAATCAATTAAATACAACTGATTCTCTATTTCTTTTACAATTGGTTCGCTTTGATAAATCATTGCACAATCAGGGCAGGAAAAGGTGGGGGTTTCCGAGATTTCAATCGCTCGCGTCCCATCTGGCAGCTCCCAAAAAACTGAAGTGGTTACTCTTTCTACATTTGTGCTTGAACACCATTCACATACGGTTTCCAATTACACTCCTCCTATTCCTTCAACATCTAGGCTGATGATCCATCCGTCTTTGTTTCCTGACTACCTGCTTCTTTTTGAGACAATGCTTTAAATTTCTTATCCTTTAATTCATCCCGTTTGCTGCGCTTATCCTTTAACGTCGTGTGTGCCGGGTCTTGGTAATAATCCTTACGGCGATTTAACCTTGTTAATCCCTCTGGAACAAGGTTAAAGTGTTGATCATTCATAATACCTGAGATTCCTGTAAGAGACCTTTTCGCTTCCATATCAGGGTAAACCTCTTGAAAATAACCCTCTGCCCTTCCAGGCACATAATTTTCTGGCTCTGGGTATGAGGTGATTACGCCTTCAAAATTCCGAATGACCACTTTCTCTGGACTTTGCGAGATCAAGTAATTCGGCTGAAGGGTAATTTTACCCCCTCCACCTGGTGCATCTACGACAAAGGTCGGTACAGCATAGCCAGAGGTATGTCCGCGAAGCCCCTCGATAATTTCAAGTCCTTTTGATACAGGTGCCCTGAAATGACCGATCCCTTCAGATAAATCACATTGATAAATGTAATAAGGCCGGACGCGAATTTTGACAAGATCATGCATTAGTTTTTTCATGATTGGCACACTGTCATTGATTCCTGCAAGGATTACAGACTGGTTACCGACTGGAACCCCGGCATTGGCAAGCATTTCGCAAGCCCTTTTTGAGTCCTCGGTAATTTCGATCGAAGTATTAAAATGAGTGTTCAGCCAAATTGGATGATATTTTTTCAAGATATTACAAAGGTTTTCGGTAATTCGCTGCGGGAACACAACAGGTGCTCTTGTCCCTATCCGGATAATTTCAACATGATCAATTTCCCTCAGGTTTTTAAGGATATATTCCAAAATATTATCATTAATCAGCAGGCCGTCCCCGCCAGAAATTAATACATCTCTTACCTGAGGGGTTTGCCTGATATATGAAATAGCTGCATCCAGCTGCTTCTTCGGAACACCCATGCCAATTTGCCCTGAAAAACGTCGCCTTGTACAGTAGCGGCAATACATCGAACACTGATTGGTAACAAGAAAGAGAACCCGGTCCGGATAGCGGTGCGTTAACCCAGGGACAGGTGAATCTTCATCCTCATATAATGGGTCCTCCAGATCATATTTAGTTTTATAAATCTCCTTCGAAATAGGCACAGACTGCATTCTGATCGGACAACGTGGATCATCAGGATTCATTAAGGAAGCATAATATGGAGTAATATTCAAGGGGATGGTTTTTGTAGAAATTCTTACACCCTCCTCTTCATCTGGAGTTAAATGGATCACCTTTTTTAAATCATCTAACGTACGGATCGTATTCGTTAGCTGCCAAAGCCAATCGTTCCACTGCACTGAAGTAACATCTTTCCAAAGTTCTATATCTTTCCAATACCTTAGTGGTTTATATAAAAATTGTTTCACTGTAAGTTCCTCCCATCTTGCTTCACTAAAATAATATGCAAGAAATGTGCCAATGTCATAAGAAGGCTTAGAACTTACCCTTTTAGTTTTTTGCAAAAAAAAACGCCGAAAACTCGGCAGCTTAGTCTATTATTTTTTTCAGTTTATATTGTAAGGTTTGCCTAGGAATCTCTAAGAGCTTCGCTGCTTGGTTAATGTTCCCTTCAGATAATTCAAGGGCATTCAAAATTAGATCCTTCTCTAATGTTTCAATATTTTTCCTTAATGATAGACTTTCCATTCCGACATTATTAGTTGTGGTTGTGGTTGTGGTTGTGGTTGTGCTTGGAAGATGTCTTAACATGCTTGGTAAATCGTTATACTTCAACTGCTTTTCTTCACACACATTCATCATGTATTCAATCGTATGTTTCAATTCCCTTACGTTACCAGGCCATGGATAATTCATAAAAAATAGCTCAAGTTTCTTCTCATATCCGCTAATATTTTTATAGAGTTTTTGATTAAATCCCTTGATAAAATGATCTGCTAAAAAAAGAATATCTTCTTTTCTTTCTCTTAAAGGGATGAGTGAAAAGGTAAATACATTTAATCGATAGTAAAGGTCCGCACGAAGCGTTTGATCTTGAAGGGCCTTGCTTGGAATGACATTCATGGCTGCAATTACGCGCACATCCACAGAAACACTATGCGAACTTCCCACTCTTCTTACCATTCCATCCTCCAAAACCCGTAATAATTTCGCTTGAAGTTCTATCGGCATCGTATGTAATTCATCAAGGAATAGCGTTCCGCCATCTGCAAATTCAAATAACCCTTTACGGTCTACTGCCCCCGTATAGCTGCCTTTAGCCGTACCAAACAGGATACTTTCTAACAGTGTTTCAGGAATGGCTGCACAATTTTGAGCAATAAACGGTTCAGATGAACGAAGGGATTCATGATGCACTCCTTGAACAAATAATTCTTTCCCTGTTCCAGACTCACCGTAGACGAGAATAGGGGAATCCGATTTCGCCAGTTTCTTAGCCTCATTTTTGATGCTCTGAAAGGGTGGATTAACCGTCAATAGATCGTTTAATGTATAGTTTACTTGCCTGTTTACCTTCTTTTTACTGTATTTCTTTAAACCCTTTTGTAAATCTAATAGTCGTTCCGCAAGTAGTTTCATTCGGGAATAATCTTTCGCTATTTCAACCGCGCCAATTATTTCTTCCCCGAGAAAGATTGGCAGGGTTGTATTGATGGTATCAATTCTTGTCCCATGCAAATTCATATAGACCTGTGTTTGATTGTAGATTGGATGTCCAGTTTTTATTACTTTTAGCAAGGTACTGGACTCTTCCGTTAGGGAGGGAAATGAGTCAATTAAATGCTTTCCCTGCACTTCCTTTACTTCCATCCCATCGTGCTTTGCTGCCACTGCATTATAAAAAATTGTCTTTCCCTCAGTATTGACCACATGAATTCCTTCATCAATCCCTTTTAGAATGGCTGTCAGAACTTCTTGCGTTAAAGCGGTTAACTGAACCATTTGATTCACCTGCCCATCCTTCCAATTTAACAAGGTGCCGAAAAATTGGCACGGTAAGCCGAAATTTTAGCAGTTTGCCAGATTCTTTACCCACATATTCATATTTTCAAGCTTGTCATAGATAAAGCAATTATTCATCAGCCTGCCCCGATACGAATATCCCAGCTGAAATAAAACTGCATTCATCCCAAAGGATAACGATCTAGCAATCGAATAGGCACAAAAGATTCCCTTCCTTTTCAACTCAGCTTCAAGTTCCTGAAGAATAATTTTCATAAGCCCATATTTCCGATGTTCAGATAATGTTGCACAATCCGTTAACTCTGCATTTTTATAAAAAGAATTCACTTCGGCTGAAGCTGCACTGACTATTTTTCCTTGAAGGAAAAAAGCGTAATAGATGGTCCCATCCTTGATGGTCTTTTTTATATATTCCGGTTTATGCAAAGGGGTTGGGTAAATTTGAAACACTTGCCCGTACAGTACCGCAAGTTCCACAGCACTGCTCTCGTCGACCTTTCGTAATTCATATTCCTTTGGTGGATATCCTTTCTGAATGGACGTGTCTAATTGATATATACTGTTGACCATCTCGTCTTCGGTCACCCAATGATCATTTTTCTTCCGGTCTGGCGTGTAATACTTTGAAAAAAAATGGGCATCTGAGCCAAGAAAATAGCGATCAACAACAGCTTCTGGCTGAAGACCCTTTTCCAAGAAACTAAGAAAGTCTTCACTTCTGACTTTGACAATTAACTTTTCAGCCTTGTGCTTTGCTGCGAGCTCTTCCGCTCGTTCAATTAGCAATTTTGTATTTCCACGATAATCATCCACACGAATACGTTTATTAAATGGATCAAGATATATTTCAAGAAAATAGCTTTTTTCCTCTAGAAAAATAGTGGATGCCGTTTGATTCATCGAGTTCACCCCATCGGTAAATGATAATTTCACTAGCATTCTCGAAAAAATGTCTGGCCTAGATTAGCCAGACATTCCCACTAGGTCGGTATAAATCAATTATAGCAATCTTTTGATCAATAAATGGAAAAATCTGTTTACTCTGCCGCCTCACACCATTTTAATAAAGTAAGAGCAATAATCTCACTTGCGATAAACATATCTTCGAGAACAATATGCTCATTGGCGTCATGTGCTGTTTCTGTTATCCCAGGTCCGAAAATGACCACGGGAGTATTACCAATATTAGAAAGGATACCGCCGTCTGTTCCCCAAGGGCTTGCCTCGATGATAGGACTACTACCCTTTACTTCTATAAAACTCTTTGTCAATTCATTCATTAATGGATGGTCATTTTCAAGACTTCCTGGCAGCCACCTGCCGCCAAACCATTCTATCTTAAGAGGATTTTCCCTGAGCCACTCATCATTTTCACTTATTTCTCTCAAGCAAGCTTCCATTTCAAGTTGTGCTGATGGAATCGTTTCTTCCGGAGAAACTCCCATTCTCCCCTCAATAATTGCGGTGTCAGGCACCGAAGAAGGCCATTCGCCGCTTGAAAGCTTTCCAATATTAATTGGAATAGGAATGGGGATTTTTTCAAAGAGAGGATCAGTAATCCTAGCATTTCTATCGTTCTCTAACTGTTGTAATCTTTGAATGACTACTAGTGCTTTTTCAATTGCGCTTACACCTTTATACCTGGTTCCTCCATGGGCTGCTCTGCCTTTCACGGTAATTCTGAACCACATTGAGCCCTGCTGCTTCGGGAATATCTTCAAATTGGTCGGTTCTGGAATAATGGCCCCATCCGCATGGTAACCTCTAAGAACGGCTGCTAGGGTACCAGCTCCGCCGCTTTCTTCTTCAATGACACTTTGAAAAATAACATCCCCTTTTAGTTTAATATCATTTGCAATTAAGGACTCAATCGCCATTATCAGAGCAGCATTCCCACCCTTCATATCCGTCGCGCCTCTTCCATAAAGCTTGCCACACTCAATAGTCCCGCTAAATGGGTCATGTTTCCAGCTTAATTCATCCCCGACTGGGACCACGTCAATATGACCATTTAAAATCATCGATTTGCCGCCGCCTGTACCTTTTAACACAGCTACTAGGTTAGGATTCCCGCCGAAGTTCTGACGGTCACAACAATAAGCAGGGTGGGAATTTAATTCATCACCACCGATTTCCCAAATATCGAGTATTAATCCTAACTGTCGGCATTTTTCAATAATAATCGCCTGGGTACTACTTTCGTTCCCCCGAGTGCTGTTTTCTCGGACGAGGATTTGTAAAAGTCTTGCCCCTCGTGCTCGATTCTCTTTTATCCATTGTTTTATGCGCATTTCATTATTGTCCAAACGATTCACTCCTTTTAAAAATGATTCAGCTTAATACGGAATCATACGAACAGTTTCTCGTATCTTAAATTCACACCCGGTTTTGTTGACAACAGTTTCTAAACTGTAGGGCGCAAACAATTCTGTTAATAATAAACCCTCTTCAGATACACTGAAAACAGCTAGATCAGTGATAATTAAATCGACACAGGCTGAGGATGTTAATGGTAACGTGCATGATGTGACAATTTTGGGTCTACCTTGTTTATCACAATGATTCATGACAACAATGACTTTCTTAGCTTTTTGAGCAAGTTCCATCGCTCCGCCCATCCCTGGAACCTTCTTTCCTGGGACAATCCAGTTAGCAAGGTCGCCCTTTTTACTGACCTCTAGCGATCCTAAAATCGTTATATCCACTCTGCCCCGGCGAATCATTCCAAAAGAAATTCCACTATCACAATAAGATCCGCCCTTGTTTAGCGTGACTGGAAAACCTCCTGCATTACATAAGTTTTCATCTTCTTCTCCCTTTACTGGGGTAGGTCCCATGCCGGTAATGCCGTTTTCAGCGTGAAACATCACATTTGTCTCGGTTGATAGATGGTTCGGAACGAGCGATGGAATCCCAATTCCAAGGTTGACAACCATTCCTGTTTGAATTTCCTCTGCAGCCCTTTTAGCCATTTGATTTCTCATATCTACTGCCATGCCCATTTCCAATTCACCCCCTTAGATGGAATGACATAATCTACAAACACTCCTGGTGTAATGATGGCATCGGGGTCAAGACTACCAAGCGGGACAATTTCCTCTACTTCTGCTATCGTGATATCCCCTGCCATAGCAACGAGCGGATTTGTATTGCGGGCACTTTTGTCATAAATTAAATTCCCATACTCATCTGCCTTTTTCGCATAAACAATCGACACCTCAGCCGTTAAAGCTGTTTCAACAAGAAACTTCTTATCTCCTAGAGTAAAAAATGGTTTGTTTTTCGTAACCATTTCATTGTCCGTACCGATATCTGACAATATCGCTGGCAGGCCAACACCGCCCGCGCGTATTCTTTCTGCTAATATTCCCTGCGGTGAAAACTCTACCTCCAGCTTTCCCTCATGCATGAACTGGCCAGCAAAGGGATTGGAGCCAATATGAGAAGCAATTACTTTCGCTGCCCTTTGTTGACTGACTAATTTCCCTATGCCAATTTGCGGGAATCCCGTGTCGTTCCCAATTAAAGTAATATTACGAACTCCTTTTTCAAGAATACCATCGATTAATGCCGGCGGAGAGCCGACCCCGCCAAACCCGCCAAACATCAATGTCATTCCGTCATGAAAATATTCCATAACAGCTGCTAAGGTTGTAATTTTTCTGAATGGATTTTCCATTTACATCACCCCTTCCCCTACATTCAGTTGGTTAGAAAAATCTTCAAATGTTTTTTTTAATAAGTGGACCAATTCCTCCATTTCTTTTTGAGTGATAGTAAGTGGAGGAGAAATAATAATAGAGTCTCCGTTTATCCCATCAATGCCAGCACCAGCTGGATATACAAGCAGTCCTTTTTCCTTTGCAAGAGCTACAATCCTTTGTGTGATCTGGGCGTTTCTAGGGTAGGGTGTTTTGGATTCCACTTGTTGGACAAACTCTATTCCCAGTAATAGCCCTTTGCCTCGGATATCACCAATAAACGTGAAAAGTGGTTTTAATCCTTCAAGTTGTGCTCTTAAATAGGCACCCTTACTTTCAACCTCTTGAATAATATTGTTTTGTTCTAAATATTCGAGAACAGCTAAGGCAGTTGCACAAGCCTGTGGATTGGCACTTAAGGTATGGCCGCTCATGACCACCTTTGTTCCTGCCATTATCGGCTCGATGACTTTTTCGGTTGCAACAGCAGCTGCAATCGGTGCGTAGCCTGCACCCATCCCTTTTCCTAATGCGACAATATCAGGATTGATTCCCCACTGTTCACTCGCAAGCATTGTGCCAGTCCTGCCACAGCCAGTCATGACTTCATCAGCGATAAAAAGAATGTCATAATCCTCACAGATTTTCTTTATGATCTTGTAGTAATCTTTTGGCGGCGCAATTGCTCCGCCTGCAGCTCCGATGACGGGTTCTGCGATAAAAGCGGCGATTTGTTCGGCGCCAATCCGCTTAACAGCTGTTTCTAACTCATGGGCACATAAATAGCCACAGTTAGGTGCCTCGAGGTTATAAGGGCAACGGTAGCAATACGGGGGATTAATGACAGGGAAATCCTCTAAAAGTGGAACAAATCTTGCTCTCCTCCCTGTATGACCTGACATCGAAAGAGCACCTAGGGTAATCCCGTGGTAGCTTACCCATCTTGATAAAACCTTGGTTTTCGTTTGAACACCCTTTTCCTGCCAATATTGAATCGCCATTTTCATGGCCGTTTCAGTTGCTTCAGAACCGCTGTTAACGAAAAAACACCAATTGAGATCTCCTGAAAGCATATTTGTAATTTTTTTCGCTAAGTTTTCAGCTGCTTCACTCGTAAATTGTGATCGATACACAAACGAAACTTTTTTTGCTTGTTCATTCATTGCTTCAATAATCTCTGTTACACCATGACCAATATTGGCAGTTACAGCGCCGGAAGCAGCATCTAAATACCTTTTTCCATCCATATCAAATAAATAAATTCCTATGCCGTAGTCAATCACAGGGTAAGTGTCATCGAGTATTGGTTTTATTAGAAACGAATGATCCATATGGAAACACTTCCTTATTAAATTAGGCAGGCCTTATAGAAATTGTATGAACTTTTACTTTTCAAGATGATTAATATAAAATTACTTTTAGAGTTATAGAAGGAAAGGATCCTATGAGTACAATAAAAAAAATAAAGTTAAAAACGAAAGATATTTCAACCATTCAATTAATCGTAATTTTTTATTTATCCGCATTAATCGTTTCTACTCTTTTATTAAAAATCCCAATGGCTCACCGTCCAAATGTTTCACTAAGTTTTATTGATACGATGTTTACCTCCGCTAGTGCAATCAGTGTAACCGGTTTAAGTGTCATTTCAATTAAGGATACCTTTAGTAATTTTGGAATCTTTCTCTTATGCTTAATTCTGCAATTGGGAGGCTTAGGCGTTATGTCCTTAAGTACATTCCTATGGATTATGCTGGGTAAAAAAGTAGGCTTAAAAGAAAGACAACTGATTATGATTGATCAAAATCAATCCAACCTAGCTGGTTTGGTCCAGCTGGCAAAACGGATCCTGATTATCTTTATTTCGTTTGAATTTGTGGGGGGAATTATCTTAGGTATTCGCTTTTTAAACTATTTCGAAAGCCCATTGTCTGCTTTTAAACATGGATTTTTTTCATCCATCAGCGCCACTACCAATGCGGGATTCGATCTGACGGATGCGTCACTCAGTCCCTATAGTGAGGATTATTTTGTTCAGACGATAATAATTTTGTTGATGATTGTTGGGGCAATTGGCTTTCCCGTGATGGTTGAGGTTTTTGAATTCTTTTTAAGCCTAAATAGAAGGAAGAAATTTCATTTCACCTTATATACTAAGTTAACCACTATAACGTTTGTCCTCCTTACCATAGCAGGTGCATTTTTGATTTACTGTTTTGATAGTCAACACTTTTTTTCTGATAAAAATTGGCATGAATCCTTTTTCTACTCTTTATTTAATTCCGTAACAACTAAAAGTGCTGGATTAGCAACAATGGATATCAATGATTTTACTCCGAGTAACCAACTTTTCCTGTCGATATTAATGTTTATTGGCGGTTCACCGAGTAGTGCGAGCGGGGGCATACGAACCACCACGTTTGCCATTGTTATTTTAGCGATCATATTTTACGCACGGGGAAAAAGCTCGATCAAAATCTTTAGACGTGAACTGCTAAGTGAGGATGTCCTTAAATCATTTATCGTGATCGCGACCGGAGCATTTTTATGTTTGTTCTCCATTTTAATCCTATCGATTACTGAACATGGCACTGTGATAGAGGTTATTTTCGAAGTATCTTCTGCTTTTGGCACCAATGGATTATCGTTGGGTTTAACACCAAGACTTACTACCTTTGGACAAATACTCATCATTATCCTGATGTTTATTGGAAGAGTAGGCATTGTTACCTGTTTACTTATCTTAAGAGGCAAAGGCAGCAAGGAAAAGTTCAACTATCCGAAAGAAAAAGTAACGATTGGGTAAGGCATTAAGTGGAGGAGTAAAAATTCCCCTCATGATGCAGTTCATGCGGATGCTTTCTGAAGAATTAGGCCTTTCTTGTCCTTATGAGGCCTTCATGCGGACAAATTTCCGATGTATCGGACCATTCTTGTCCTCATGGGGCCTTCATGCGGACAAATTTCCGATGTATCGGACCATTCTTGTCCTCATGGGGCCTTCATGCGGACAAATTTAAAAAGTATTTGCAAATTTCGCCACTCCCAAAAAAATAACCCGCAAAAATTTGCGGGTTAGACAAGAATGGTTTCCTGTGTTCGTTCAGTTTTTGCCTTTTTTATAATGTCCCGAGCAATCCAGACGCCGCATGCACTTGCTTGTGCAAGACCACGGGTAATCCCCGCTCCATCGCCACCGACATAAAGTCCGCTGATTTCCGATTCAAAACGGTCGTTTAAGCGTGGTCGGGCCGAATAGAACTTAGCCTCAACACCGTAAAACAAGGTATGCTCTGAAGCAAGTCCTGGTGTCACCTGATTCAACGCCTCGGTCATTTCTATTAAGCTTTTTAACGTATTATACGGAAGAACTAACCCAAGATCACCGGGGACAGCCTCTTTTAATGTCGGCTCAAGGAAACCTTCCTTAATCCTTTTTGCAGTAGATCTTCTACCCTTTAAAATATCTCCGTATTTTTGGACGATTAGTCCGCCATTTGAAAGGCTGTTTGCTAAGCGGGAAATTTCATGTGCATATTCATTCGGCTTATCAAATGGATCTGAAAACGTATGGGAAACAAGTAGGGCAAAGTTTGTGTTCGGACTGCCAAGTTTCGGATCTTTGTAGGCATGTCCGTTGGCAAGCATAATCCCGGAATGATTTTCAACCACCACATGCCCAGATGGGTTACTGCAAAATGTTCGTACAGTTGTCCCAACAGATGTATTAAAAATAAATTTCCCTTCATACAAATGCTCATTGATTTCCTGCATGACAATATTGGATGTTTCAACACGAACACCAATATCTACTTGGTTACTTATCATGCGTAATCTGCGCGATTTTAAGATACCAGAAAGCCATTTAGAGCCATCTCGGCCTGGTGTAATGACCACCTTATCCGCATAAATATTTTGGTCCCCTTTTAGATTAATTCCTTTCACCACAAGCCCATCTGTTGTTTTTTCAGTTATTAAATCCACAACTTCTGTTTTATAAGACATTTTAATCTTTGTCTTTAAGTATTCGTAGATACTTTTCATGATTTCAAGATTTTGTTCAGTCCCTAGATGGCGTACCTGTGCACGTAACAACTTTAATCCAGCAGCATAACCGCGGCGTTCGATGTTTTTTACTTCATCTGTTAATGGGTCAGTAATGCTCGTGGTTGCACCATGCTGTAAGTTGATTTCATCAACATAACGAATTAACTCAACTACCTGAGAATCCGGAAGATAATCTGTCATCCAGCCGCCAAATTCACTTGTGATATTAAACTTTCCGTCCGAATAAGCACCTGCTCCACCAAAACCATTAGTAATCGAACATGCCGGAAGACACCCAGCAAATTCTTTTCTCCCAGCTGCCGGTGGACATTTCTCAATTTTCTTTTGTAAAATCGGGCAATTTCTCCGATAAATATCATGTCCTTTATCCACTAATAGAACCTTTGCGTTCGGCATTTTTAGTGTCAGTTCATAGCAGGCAAATATCCCTGCAGGGCCAGCACCCACTACTATCACATCATATCTCGTATCCATTGTCCAATTACCTCCAAAGTCATTTTACTCAACATTTGTAAATATATCAGACTAATTTTGTTCCGTCAACAATAAATACGAACTATTTTTTAAAAAAATATTCCATCGTTCGGATTTCGCTCGTTTGTCAGAAAATTATATAAAAAGGAAATGGCTGACTCGTTTTGAGTCAGCCTTTATTTCATAATTTAATAGCCCCAGCTTGCCCCGATAATGATTAATAAAATAAACAGGACGACAATTAACGCAAATCCACTGCCGATTCCGCAACCTCCTACAGGGTAACCGCAACCTCCTACAGGGTATGCAGGGTAACCACAACCACCATGCCCGTAATACATACACTTCACTCCTCACGAAATTGTTTCTTAACACTGTTACTTTATGTAGTAGGTACTTGACCCGTATGTGCATTCGCCTATATTATGAAATACAATGATAAAAATTGTAGGTGAAACGATGAAATCCATTTTGAAAAACTTTATTAACGGTATTTTAACAATTGTTCCAATCATCCTTGTGATCTATGTCATTTACAAAACGTTTCTATTCTTAGACGGTTTACTCGGAAACACACTGAAGCCTTATTTAAAGGAAGATTACATCCCTGGGATTGGCTTACTAACAACCATCATTTTAATTACTGTTTTAGGCTGGCTATCTACGAAATATATATCGGGGAAAATCATCCGCTTGATCGATATTCTTCTAGACAAGATTCCAGTTGTCAAAACCATCTATTCTGTTATTAAAGACACCGTCCAATCCTTTCTTGGCGAGAAAAAATCTTTCTCTAAGGTCGCCCTGGTTGTTATCCCAGGAACAGAAATGCGCAGCCTGGGGTTTATTACTTCTGAACAATTAGAGGAATTTTATTCTCCTCTAAAGGACCATGTGGCTGTCTATATCCCGCAAACATTCCAAGTGGCCGGGTTTACCTTTCTAATACCAAAGGAACAAGTAAAAATTATCGACGTCAAACCCGAGGAAGCAATGAAATTTGTCTTATCGGGCGGAATGACTTCAAGCTCAAAACAAAAGGTAAAATAAAAAAGCCGCAATCGCGGCTTTTTATTTTGCTCCGAAAAGTTTCGTGTATTCCCCATATCCTTCTTCTTCAAGTTTATCTATAGGAATAAATCGTAACGCAGCAGAGTTGATACAATAACGCAATCCAGTTGGGTCTGGTCCGTCATTAAAGACGTGACCTAAATGGGAATCGGCGGATTTACTCCTTACTTCTGTCCGAGTCATATAATGACTGAAATCAGCTTTTTCAATCACTTCTTCGTCTTGAATCGGTTTAGTGAAGCTCGGCCAGCCGCAGCCGGCATCAAATTTATCCAACGAACTAAACAGCGGCTTCCCAGAAACAAGATCTACATAAATCCCCTCTCTCGTTTCATTCCAATATTCATTTCGAAACGGAGGTTCTGTGCCATTATTTTGTGTGACTTCATACTGGATCGGTGTTAATTCCTTTTTTAGATGTTCTACATCCTTATTTTTCATTTTTCTCCCCCCAATGACTTTGAATAAAGCCGGCGCGGCCCGAGCCTACTTGATAAGATTCATAATGGGCCCGATTTTTCTTATAGTACTGTTGATGATATTCTTCAGCCGGATAAAAGGTCTGTGCTGGCAAGATTGGTGTGACAATCGGTTTGCTGAAGCGGCCGCTTTCTTGTAGTTCTTGCTTGGATTGTTCGGCAAGCCTTTTTTGTGTGTCATCATGATAGAAAATTGCCGTTTGATACGATTGTCCTCGATCATGGAATTGGCCGCCCGGGTCGGTAGGGTCAATTTGCTGCCAAAATAACCCCAAGAGTTTTTCATAAGGAAAAATCTCTGGATCATAGGTGATTTGGACTGCTTCAAAATGGCCGGTAGTATCCGTACAAACTTGTTGATATGTCGGGTTTTCTACGGTTCCCCCTGTATAGCCTGAAGTAACACTTTTAATTCCGGGCTGTTCATCAAATGGTTTCACCATACACCAAAAACAGCCTCCGGCAAACGTTGCAACTTGATTTGTTTTTTCCAAGTTCCCACACCCCTTTAACTTTATTTCACTTTGAGTATGAGTATACAGAATGTTTTAGGAAAAACAAAATCTCCTGACTGAAAGAAGGGGGGAGTCCTCTAAACGCTGGGCCTGGAGCTAGACAATAATAAAAGGCTAAACAAGTCACGGTCGACATCGACCTAACTTGTTCAGCCTTTCCTATTTTAATAGCTCTTTCGCTGCTTCATCTGTTTGTTTATATTTTTCCATTGTTTTTTAACTTCTGCTTGTGCACGTTTATCAGCTTTCCTTTCGATAAACGCCAACTCCTTTTGCAACTTGTTGTAGCTTGTCAGCCGCTCAGCCACAATCAATCCTTCTTCAATTGCCTTCACCACAGCACAGCCGGGCTCATTCTTATGCTGACAATCTCGGTAGCGACACTGGGTAGCTAATTCTTCAATTTCTGAAAAGGTCTCTGTTAAACCGTCTGAGCTTTCCCAAAGCTGCAGTTCCCTCATTCCTGGGGTATCAATCAAAACACTGCCATTCGGGAGAAGGATTAGTTCACGGTGGGTAGTTGTATGACGCCCTTTATCATCTGCCATTCGAATATCCTGAACTAGCTGTTTCTCCTCTCCTAAGAGACGATTCGTTAAAGTCGATTTCCCAACCCCTGAAGAACCAAGCAAGGCAATTGTTTTTCCTGGCTTCAAGAAAGGCTCTAGTTCCTCAAAGCCAGTCATCGTTTCGGCACTAACTGCAATAACTGGAACTCCACCAAGGCTAATCGCTTCAACCTCAGCCAGCATATTATCGAGATCCTGACAAAGGTCTGCCTTACTTAAAACAATAACTGGGTTTGCCCCACTTTCCCAAGCAAGCAAAAGGTAGCGTTCGATTCTTCTTAGATTCAAATCTTCATTCAGTGAATTTATGAGAAAGACAGTGTCGATATTGGTCGCAATGATTTGCTCTTGTGCGGTAAGACCAGCTGATTTTCTCGAAAACTTACTTTTTCGCGGCATGATGGCCAAAATGGTGCCTTTTCCTTCGTTACTCCTCGGCATTAGAGCAACCCAATCACCTACAGCTGGGAAGTCCTCTCTGTTAAGGGCATTGAAGCTAAACCTGCCCGATACCTCACATAATAATTCACCCTTTTCTGTCCACACCCTATACATTCGTTTGTGCTCGAGTGCCACACGGCCAAGAATCATCTCATCATTTGTATTTAATTTATGAAAATCATTTTTTACAGTTTCAGTTAAACCCATTGCTGCTAAATTCATCTTTATTCCTCCAGCGAATCATTATTTTTTCATAATAAAAAACCATAGGCACACACAGCCCATGGTTTTATTCGCATTATGGAATAAAGGGTCCCTAACAGGAAAATCTTTGGGCTGTGCAAACAACAATATTCAAATTACGGTTTGGACTCATCGATTCAATTGCCATTGCACTTCACCCACTTTCAAACATATTTGTTATCAGTATATGTGTAATATTCCCATTTGTAAATAAAAAATGAAAAATTTCCAAATTACTGCGATATAAGTTAGACACCTACCTATTTAAGCTTGAATAAATTATGGTGTAATCCATTAGATAGGAGTTGATAAAATGTCCGAGAAAAGAACTCATTCCGATTATCTTCAAAAAGCGGCGATGTATGAATTGTTAGCTCAATTTTATAAATACTCATTTCCAAACTTACACATGCAGTATTATTTAAAACATATAAAATACATGAATAAAGCGATGAACTTCATGCGTACCAATTCCCAACCAATACAATTAGAAGCGAAGGTGCGTTTCCTTCACACCTCCCCAGATTCCCCGAACATTGATATTTATATAGACGGGAAACGAGTGATAAGAGACTTACCATTTAAAAAGGTAAGTATGATTCTGTCATTACCTGCTGGAAAACATCATATTGACATTTACCGAACGGGCAACATGGTGGACAGTGTTTTAAATAAAACGATTACTGTTGAACCTGGAAAATCCTATACACTTGCTGCAATTGACTCTGTTAAGAAATTACGCCTGCTCGTGTATCAGAATCAACCAACAGTACCAAGAAATGAATCGAAGGTTCGCTTTATCCACTTATCACCAGATACTTCGCCACTAGATATTGCAGTCAAAGACCGAGATGTGATTTTCCCAAATGTTTCTTATAAGCAGGCAACCGAATATTTGGGGTTAACACCGATGACAGTCGATTTGGAAGCAAGGGAAACTGGCAGTAAGACCGTACTTCTACCCCTGCCGAGGGTTCAATTTATGGCAAATGAAAGCTACACAATTGTCTTTATTGGCTTAGCCAATGGTCAACCAGAATTCCAATTCATCACTATTAGGGAATAAAAAACAGGTGCCTCCTAATGATGAGGCGCCTATTTTACTGGTACTAAAATCGTAAAGGCAATATCATCCTTCTTTAAATCAAATTTATCTGCCTTTATTCTTATATCACTTTTTTGTTTTAACTGTTGCATATTAACATAAATAAGTTTATCTTTAGGTCTTATGTCGACTCCCTTTGGAATCTTATAATTTTTGCTAATAAAATTTAGGACGTACGAAATGGGGAGATGTAAACTGCCGATTGTCATTGATTTCTGATTTAAAACCAAATCACCATTTTCAAGTGCCTTAGGCTCGAAGGTTAACCTCATATTCAATTCCTCACTAAAGAAGGGCAAGGTACCATATAATTCAACCTCATCTCCCAAAATGATTCGATAATCAATCGGTGAATCAGCGGCCTCTTCCTTTAAATAATGATTGATGAGTTTATTTAAATCATTCTTATTTGAATTAACATGGAATGAAACATGTTCACCCATTGGCACATTCCATTTGCTCGTTTGCCGGCCATCCGACGGAAACATGACCAGCGACAACATAACAATAGCGAACAAAAGGTTGATTCCTATCAACAGCAGGAATCCGATTTTCCATTTGTTTTTCATCTAATTCTCCTCTGTATTGACCATATATGGCGTTTTGTCCAATTCAGGTAATACTTGTTCTTCTAATGTCTTGTTCAACCTTTGCGCAATCAACTCATAGCCTTTGTCATTTGGATGAAAATTATCTGTATATAATAAATTTTCGTTAGAATTTAAAAACATGTCT
The DNA here is from genome assembly GCF_051842875.1 of Neobacillus sp. C211. Taxonomy (NCBI): domain Bacteria; kingdom Bacillati; phylum Bacillota; class Bacilli; order Caryophanales; family Bacillaceae; genus Neobacillus; species Neobacillus sp. C211. Next base: position 5,280 of record NZ_JBPXRO010000012.1, on the reverse strand, counting down.
TCTATCGAGACAAAATAGGCATTGGGGTAATTAGCAACCACCCTTTGACCAGCCTTATTCCAATCAGCAACAATCTCATCCAACTCTTTAATTTCTGAAAACCATTTAGAAAATGGATTATATAACCCCACTAATACAACCTGAGTATGGGGATTTTCCCCAATGATAGCCTCGATAATTTGCGTTAAATGAGTTCGATAGGATTCTTTTTCGGTGGTAAACGTGGAAAGTTGAAGGTTTTCAATATTATCCTTGACGACTTTCATTATGTCGTTTCCACCTATCGTTAGAATAACAAGATCTGCCTTTTGTATCACAGCTTTCATTTCTGGCGTTTTCAATCGTTTTAAAAGTTGAGTTGTCCGATTACCTTTTACGCCATAATTATAGAAATCAACTTTTTTTATACCTTTTTCTTTTTCAAGCATTGTTTCTAAATATGGCAAGTAGCCGCCTTTGTTTGTACTATCGCCTACCCCTTTGGTAAGTGAATCGCCTGCTGATAAAACTGTTAATTTGCGGGGGACGAAGTCAGCGGGAACTTGTGCAAATGCCTGTGCTGCTGTTTTCTTTTCAGAATGTAACGCCCATTGGTCAACTTTATTACATGAACATAGGAATAATACCGTAAGAATTAGAAGGGGAAAGAGCTTTTTCATCTTAAATTCACCTGCCTTCTAAATTATAATTATTATAACACGGCGTGAATCATTCAAAACAATATGTACTATATCCTATTCCTGCCAAAAAAAATAGACCTGTCCGAAGGTCTATTGCAATGCTTTCATATCATGAATTATTTCATCAAAGGGAACATCCTTGTAACCATCATAGGATTTTTTAATATGTCCTTCTTGGTCTACTAAATATAGAGAGGTCCCATGAATCACTTGATTACCCTCGACAGGTTTTTTGACAAGTGCTTTATAATATTTCAGGGCGAAGTTTTCAATAAACTCCTGCGAGTATCCAGTCACAAAGGTCCAATTTTTAAAATCCACTTGGAATTGTTCCCCATAACGGGTTAATACTTCAGGGGTATCGACAACTGGATCGACACTGAAGGAGACCAATTCAACATTCTTCAAGCCTTCATCCTTGACCATTTTTTGTAATTTTGTCAAGTTAGAAGTCATCGGCGGACAAACATCTGCACAGCTTGTAAAAATAAAGTCTGAAATCCATACCTTACCCTTTAAATCCTTTAATCCAAAGGATTTATTGTCTTGATTTGTAGCTGTAAAGTCCTTAATTGGCCAGTCGACGGCATTTTCTATTTCTTTTTGTCCACACGCCGACATAATGAGTGTAGTAAGAACTAAGACCACTACTAAAAACCGAGCTTTCATACCATCACCTGCAACCTTTTTTCTATTCCATATCGTGAATAGTTTAACAAAGATTTGAAAAAGAAGAAAGGAATTGGTTTGTTAATCGATTACACCTGTTCGTTCAATCGTATTCTTTACATGGACATCAAAGGTAACATCCTTATACTTTCGGTCCCACTCCTCCTGCGTGATCGTTTTCCCCCTCAAGTGGGCTTCGTATTCATTTCCAAGACCGATCGGGTCAATTTCTAACTTCTTAAAACGAAGAAGTAAACTTTCTATTTTTTTTTTCATCGACTCATCTAACTTTTTTTCAAGAAACTTTACCGAAGTCGGTTTACCTAAATCTAGGGCTTCGGTCATTTCTAATACCCTTGAATCTAGGTCTACATCCACTCTAAAACGGAGGTTTTTTTTATCGACTATTTCAATTTTAGTCTTACTTCGAATGTTATCAATGCTGACATATATTTTACTGAATATTGGTTTTTTAGTGTAATTTTCGTTTTTTATAATGATTTTTTTTAATTGATCTGTCTTATACCCCATTTCTTTTGTACCAGCTTTATATTTATCAATTAATACTTTCAAATAAAAAAGATCCCCTTGCCTTAATTCATCAACTAAACGGTCACCTTTAAAAAGACCCACCCCAGAAATAATAACATCTTTATCCTTTACTTTAAGGATTGGGAGAATAGGGTCCTTCCCAATATCATAATAATTATGGTTAAACTCATGCAGGGTCGGGGAGATAATTTGTTCCCCCTCCACATTTTGTTTAATTAAATTGTACATATATGTCCCAAGATTTAGATTTTCTTTACTATTTTCAATTTGCAATATTTCAGCTGCTGATTGGTCTGCAATGGTCAAATAAACCATATTACCGATGGCAGCATCTCGATTTAATGTATCTACGAGCTGAATAATCCCTTTTTTAGCAAGATCTCTACTGTAGACAACCGAACGAAGCTGACCAGAAACGAGTTTCTGATTGGATTGAAGATTTTGTTGTTGTCTTAATCCTTTGCTTGTTTTTGCCACAGATGTAATTACTTTTGTGGCAGATTGGGTGGTCATTGGATCAAATTTTTGTACGACTACGGTGCCTTTTATTTGATTTTTCCCTTCCATATCGAATCCCGATGTTGTAATAAGACCTAATTTTTCAAGAGGCTTTTGCTGAACACAACCCGCGCTGATGACCATCGTCATGGAACAAACCAAGAGAAGGATTGTTCTGCTTTTATGATGCTTCCGCATTTGTTTTCTTCCTCCTTAAGAACCACTTTTTCACCAAAACCAACAATGAAAGGAGTATAGGATAGCAGAAGGCAGATAAAAAGCCAAGATGAGATACAAAATCAGTCAGTTCATTCATTTGATACCTTGCTTTAATAAAAAATGACCCCCCCCAAACAAGGATACCAATAATCCAAATTCCCTTCTTTTGTTTCCAATTTATGATCCGACTAAAGCCCTTTGATGCAGCCCATAAATAACTGCACATGTTTGGCAAAATGACTAACATCCAAAATGAAACGGCAATAAATTCAAACCGTTCTAAGTTTGGTAACCGAACGATTTTAAACATCGATAAAACAGGCCAAATGGTCCGCGCCAACCCATTTTCCGCAAAGAAGGTAATACACACCATTGTAATCGAAGTAAAGAGAATAGTCGTGTATAAATTTCCAATTTGTGAATACAGAAAAATCTTTTTTTTATCCTTAACATATGGATATAAAAACATAAGCAGTTCAAAGCCCATTAGTGAAAAGGATGTTTTAAACACACCATTTATAATATGTCTCAAATCTGTATTTAAAAGAGGAAGCAGATTCTTAGGGTCTGCATACTGCATCGGCACGATAAGGATAAAGATCATCCAAACAGTCCCAATTACAGAAATAAAAGCCACTCCGACAATAATACGAATGCCGCCATTAACGGCATAAATTGTTAAAAGGATTAGCGCAAGAGAGAGTTGCCATGTTGGTAAGTCAGGAAAAATCCATACTTGAACAATTTCAATATAATTCATGTGGATGACAAAAAAACTTAAGCTCATGTAGATCATATAAAAAATGTTCATCGCATTCCCAAGCCACTTGCCAAAAATATCTACTTGGATTCCATATAAATCAGCGCTATCATATTTTTTTAGCATTAAAACCATCATTGCTAAGACAACAGCAGATAAGATTCCACCGAGAAATACAGATATCCATGCATCATGTTTGGCCGCTAAGTACACAATCCTCGGTAATCCCACAATTCCTACGCCAGTTTGCGAAGCATGTATAAAAAACATGATAAGGAATGCATTAATCAATAATCCTTCCTTTGGCTGCAAATTCACTTTCATCCTGACCGCTCCTATTCATCTACATCCTTTTTTTCAACACCTTTTTGTTTTGGAAAAAGGTCATTGTCAACGGGACGGTTCGTTATTGGCCTGTGAGATAAGAATTGAGCAGGAAATTTAATAATACTGTATCCTAAGTCCCTCCACCTAAAGGGATAGACTGGCATGAGATAGGGTCCCCCAATTGTAGTTAATCTTAAAAGGTGAATGAGAATAAAACAAAATGATAGCATAATTCCAATTCCCCCCCATATACCTGCTAAAACGATAATTGGAAAACGAATCATCCGAACGGCGGTACCCATTATATAGCTTGGTGAAGTAAAGGACCCTAGCGCACTAAGTGCGATGATGATTATTAAAATATTACTTGTAAACCCTGCTTGTACCGCTGCCTGACCAATTACAATACCACCAACAATACCCATTGTTTGACCTACTTTGGTTGGCAGCCTTGCCCCAGCTTCTCTTAAAAGTTCGATAACAAATTCTAAAAGAAGGGCTTCTAGTACTGGTGGGAACGGAACATTTGCCCTCGATTGACCAAGAGAAATTAGCAGCGCAGATGGAATGACCTCATAATGATAAGTCAATACAGCCACATAGGCCGGGGTCAATAATATTGATAAAAAAATAGAAATAATTCGAAGCATTCTTAAGAAAAAACCCATATTCCAACGCATGTAAACATCTTCGGTTGATTCAAAGAAGCTTAGGAATGGTGTCGGTCCATAAATAGCAGACGGAGAACGATCCATCATTACGGCAACCCTCCCCCTCATTAAGGAAAGGGTGATTCGATCTGGTAGTTCAGTTGACATGATTTGCGGGAATATCGTCCAACTATTATCCTCTATTAACTGGCCAAGTACCGTTGTATCCGGAATATAGTCGTACTCTAACTCCGATATTCTTTGCCTAAACGTATTTACATTATTTTCATCAGCGATATCTTTAATGTATACAAGCTTTCCAGGTGTTTTCACCCTTTTTCCGATCGTGATATCCTCCATGCACAATTGTGGGTCTTTCAAATTACTCCTGATAATATTTAAATTTCCTATTAGGGATTCTGTAAAGGAAATCTTTGGACCGTACACAAGCGACTCGGTTTCTGCCTTTTCAAGGGATCTTTCAACAGTCTTCCCAAAATTTGCAAGGATCCCGTACGGTTCACCATCCACATAAATGTACGCTTTTCCTTCTATTAATGAAGACACGATTTCTTTTAATTGATTGGCTGCAAAGATTTCTGCAATCGGCAATATTTGGGCAAGACTCTCGGTGGTCCATTCAACTTGTGTATTTTGTTGAACGGGTATTAATGCAAATTCATCAAAGCTTGTTTTATCAATAAGGCTGCTTATAAAGCAAAATACTATCTTTTTCCCGTTCTTTTTTAATGTCCGAAAATTCAGGTCTGAACAATCACCTATCTCAGTTTGTAATTCTGATTTAAGATCGTCCACATTTAAACTATGCGGTTTCTTATCTTCAGACTGTTTATTTTCTGATTTTCGCTTAAACATTGGCAACACCTTAACCATTCAATTTTTTTTATCTTTACCAAAAACTCTA